>DAOTVR010000080.1:0-7704 GCA_034436315.1 Anaerolineae bacterium | reverse complement strand
GACGTTTTCCTGTGGTGGGTCAAGCAAGAAGCGACGGAGAAGGCCGCCGGAGATGTCGCTGGCACTGGCGAACAGACTGTGATTGAGTTGACGCCCGAAGAAGGGAGGGCAATAGAGGCTTTGTTTGACTCATCGCCACCTCCAGAGAGCCCAGAGGAAGAGGAGGCCCGCCGGGTGTTTGAGGCCGTCTTGCCGGATCCGAAAACGCGGCGGACGCTTCTTGGCCTGTTTGCCGATTACATCCTAGAAGCGCACGCGGTCGGCGAAAGATGCTGGGAGGTCACTTTGTCCCCAAAACACCAGCTTGTGAAACTTAATGTTGGTTGGCTGCGGGCATTTGGTGTATCAGAGAGCTGCTGCGCAGTTATTGATCCCTCAGCCCTCTCTAAGATTGAAGTGGCCACGCTGGAAAAGGAGGCCGAGGTTAGAAGAGAGGGTGAGAACTTCAAGCTCTTCCAGGACTCGCTGACCGTTTGGTTCAAGCCCGCTGCCTTAGGAAGTATCCTGCCCATTATAGCCAAGTCGTATCAAGGCTTTGTCGAACGGGCAGCTCGAACCGGAAAAACGTCGCCATGGTGGCGTTCGCATTCACAGGGTGTGACCGCCTACTTACGCCGGTTTCTAGGGCGAGATGTCCCCGACCCAGCCTACGTTGATATTGTTGCTCCTCCGCCAGATATCCTGGCGGCAGCTGGTCGTGCCCTGGTCAGCCAGGGCCTTCACTTCACCCCCTGGCAACTCGCCACCTTCTACACCGCCCTGCAAACCAAGGGGTTCGTCATTCTCAGCGGGATCAGCGGCACGGGCAAGACCAAGTTGGCCCAGGCCTTTGCCAGGCTACTGCCGCAGCCCCAGGAGGGCGATAACTGGCTCTTCGTCTCCGTCCGCCCCGACTGGCGCGATAGCAAGAGCCTGCTCGGCTACTATAACCCCCTGACCGGCAACTACGAGTGGACGGATTTCCTGCGCTTCCTCCTCCGCGCCGAGCGCAACTACCGTTCCGAGAGCTCCCTGGCTTGGTTCGTCATCCTGGACGAGATGAACCTGGCCCACGTGGAGTACTACTTTGCCGACCTCCTGAGCGTGCTGGAATCGGGCCGCGACGAGGCGGGTTGGACCAGGGAGCCGCTGCGCTTGAGCTATCCCGATGGGGCTCAGGGGGACTTGCCGCCGCGCGCGCTACGCCTCCCGCCCAACCTATACATCGTGGGCACGGTGAACGTGGACGAGACCACCCAGGCCTTTAGCCCCAAGGTGCTGGATCGGGCTTTTACCCTGGAGCTGACCGAGGCCGATTTCAGCGCCTACCCGCCTGGCGCGGGTGAAGGCCGGGCCGAGCCAAGCGATGAGGAGCGCCAAGCCATCCTGGAGGATTTCGGCAACGGCGGCGCCTTTGTGCGGATTAGCAAGGAGGTCATCGGCGAGTATGTCCGGGAGCATCCTGAGGTGCGCGAGCGCCTGCAGAAGCTGAGTGAGCTCCTGCGCCCCCACGAACTGCACTTTGGCTACCGCGTCTTTGACGAGATTGTCTCCTTTCTGGACGCCGCTGAACGCAACGGGTTGTACGAGGACCTGGGCGGAGCCGAGGCCGCCTTTGACGCCGCCGTGCTGATGAAGGTGCTACCCAAGTTTCACGGCTCGCGGGGCAAGCTGGAAGCGGCGCTGAAAAAGGTCTTGGCCTGGTGCCTCAATCCGGATCGGCCGGCCGTGGATGACGTGGAGCGGACCATACAAGGACAAGGCCGCGAGAGCATGGATGGCGGCGCCGCTGTGGAGGCGTTGGCCGAGCTCGGTTATACGTATCAACAGACCGCCGGGCGCGTGCTGCGCATGTTGCGCGCGCTCTATGAGACGGGGTTCGCGGCGTTCGCGTAGAGAGGAGGCTTATCATGCGTTTGGCCCGCATCTCCATCGTCAACACCCATCAGCTCGGCGCGAACGAGGAGGATAGCGTCCGCCTCGCCCGAGCCGTAGAGCGCATCCGGGCCGTAGGGCGCGACCGGCCCGACTTGGTGCTTTTGCCCGAGCTTTTCGCCAACTCGCCCAAGGAGAACACCCCCGAGGCCGCAGCCCAGGCAGCCCAGGAGGTGCCGGGGCCGATCTCCGAAGAGCTGGCCCTCCTGGCCAGGCGTTTACGGGCCTATATCGCCTTCGGCCTCCTCCGGCGCGCCGGCGAGCGCCTCTATAACAGCCTGGTGCTCCTGGATCGCACGGGGGAGTTGACCTGGACCTATGACAAAGTGACCCCTGTGGACGTGGAGATGACCGCCTGGGGCGAGACTCCCGGAGCGCTCCCCCAGGCGTATGATTGCGATTTCGGGCGCATCGGCGCGGCGATCTGCTTTGATATCAACTTCACCGAGCTGGCCGAACACTATGCCCACCAGGATGTGGAGCTGTTGCTCTTCGCCTCAGCCTTCCCCGCCGGCAGGCTGCTGGACGCCTGGGCCGTGCGTTACGGCTTCGCCATCGCCGGGTGCACCTATTATCAGAATAACCGCATCCTAGATTGCACCGGGGCCACCGTCGCCCGCACCAGCGACCTCTTGCCCTACGCCACGGCGGTGCTCAACCTCAACCGCCGCGTGGTGCACATGGACAAGAACTTGGAGAAGCTTGAGCGCATGCGCAGCCAATATGCCGGCGAGGTGCTCATTGAGGACCTACGCGACGAGGCGCTCTGCGTCATCACCAGCCTGAAGGCGGGGTTGGAGGTGACGGAGCTGATGAAAGAGTTTGAGGTCATCCCCCTGACGGCCTACTTTGACCATAGCCGGCAAGTGCGCGCAGAGCATGGCGGACTGCCTGAGCCAAGGTGGAGTTGAAGGCTTCGAGGCAAAGCCTTAGCAAAGGAGAAAAATGAATCTATCCAACGAAGAGAGTGCGCTCTTTTTCAAGCTCTGGTTCTCCCTGCTGGCCTATGCCAACCGCCATTTGCAAGTTGTGCCAGGCATCGTCGAACCTGAGGACATCCTTGACGAACCCCGTGAGCAAGTAGTCAAGATCCGAGACGCCCTTGTCAAACATCCCGAATTGCTGGAGAGCTACATCCGCGAAAACCCGGCGACGTTGCCGCCGGAAGAGCTGGCCGTCGTCTCCAGCTGGCGACATTGGGTATCGGGGGATTTCTTCGTGGTGCGCTTCCTGAAACCCTACGCCGTCTTTTTGTCATCCAAGGAGCCTGGCCATCTCTATGGCGTTATATCGCTCTATGATCCGCTGGAGAAAGTGCTGGGGGGCGGTCCTGTACCCATCTATGTCCGAGCCCTCTTGCTCCCCTTTCGTCAGCGGATCATCTACGACGGCATCATCGTGTTTCACTCGATATACTTTGGGCCGGGCTTCCGCGCCAGCCTGAATGACACCTACAATGAGCTCAAAGAGCGCGAGGGGATTATCGAACAATTGACGGACTCGAGCGGACGACCGCAGATACGCACCAGCCTGGATCGCCAGAAGCCGCGCAAGCCAGCTCCAGACTGGTACCCTGTGGTGGCCGAGATCGTGGCCCAGGCAGAAAAGATGCGCCAGGCCGACACCAAGGTGCAGAGCGCGGCGTTCGGCCTGCTCCGCGCCGCGGCCGCCCTGGCTCAATCCACCCTCGCTGATCCCTCAGCAAAGGAAGAACACATCCAAGCTCTGCGTCAGGTGAATAGTGCCCTCACTCGCCTGAAGAAGCTTCTGTACTGAGCCGGCAAGCACGCGCAGCCGCTGTTCACATGTAAAAGATGCGATCTTTATAAGCCTCCAACAGGCGCTCGTTGTGTTCTGCACCGCCATCCAAATTGCCCGACATGTAGATCGGCGGGGTAAGGCCCTTGGCCATCAGGTTCTCCACCACTTGGGAGATGATGGCGTGCAGCATCACTGAAGCGACCACGCCCGAGGTGGAGCCGGTCTTTTGCGGCAAGCCCTCCAATTCCAGCACGGCATCGCCTCTGGGGGAGTAATTGTCTAACACCAGATCGGCCAGCTCGTAGACCTTCTTGCCGCTGGAGTGTCGCGAGCTCAGGCTGCGCGAATAGTCCAGGGCGGTGATGGCGATCACCGTCAGGCCGCGCTTCTTGGCCTCCATAGCCACCTCAATGGGCACGGCGTTACGCCCCGAGGTAGAGATGAGTATGAGCACATCACCCTCTTTGGCCGGCACGTTCTTAAAGATCAGCCTGCCGTAGCCCTCCAGTTGCTCCATCTGCGAGGTCATCGTCGGCGGGCGGGTATCTAGGCTCAAGCCGGGGGGAAAGATGGGATTCACCAGCATCAGGCCGCCGGCGCGGTAGAACACTTCCTGCACGGGCAGGTTGGAGTGGGTACAGCCGAAGGCGAAGAGGGAATGCCCGTTGGCGATGGCCTCGGCGATGATTCGCGCGGCCTCCTCTATTTTGTCCATCTGCTCATCTCGCAGGCGCTGCAACATGCTCAAGCAAATATCGATATAACGCTGGGCCAACATTTCATTCCCTTTCTACATATTCTCCCGGCGATAGACCACCTCGCCGCGCACCATAGTGAGCACGACCTCTAAGTTGTCGTCCAGGAGGATGATATCCGCGTCCTTACCCGGCTCCAGGCCCCCCTTGTGCTCGTCCAGCCCTAATGACCGGGCAGGGACGATGGTGGCCATCTGCAGGGCCTGCTCCAAGGGCACCTGGGCAGCGCTCATCACATGGCGCACCGCCCGCTCCAGGGTCAACGTGCTCCCCGCCAACCGGCCGGAGGCCAACCTCGCCTCGCCCTGCTTCACCGTCACCGCTTGGCCGCCCAGCTCATAGAGGCCGTCGGAGAGGCCCGTCGCGCGCATAGCGTCGGTCACCAGGATGATGCGCTCCGGTCCCTTGGCCCGCACCGCGATCTTGACCACGGCGGGATGGATGTGAACCAGGTCCACGATCAACTGCGCCCGAAGCGCGTCGCAACTGAGCGCCGCGCCGACGATGCCCGGCTGGCGATGGTGCAGGGGAGGCATGCCGTTGAAGGTGTGTGTGGTCTGGCTGGCTCCCAGGGCGACGGCCTCCAAGACCTCTTCATAGCTGGCCTGTGAATGTCCGAGGGCCACGGCCGCACCCTGCGCCAGGGCATAGGGGATCAATTCGCGATTGCTCGGCACTTCGGGGGCCAGGGTGATCAAACGCACCGGGCCGGCCTGGAAGAAGGCCGCGTATTCCTCTCGTCCGGCGGGGCGTATGGCCGAGACGAGCTGCGCCCCGGCCTGCGCTTCGTTGACATAAGGTCCTTCTAGATGCAGCCCCAACACCTCGGCTCCGCCGGCGCAAGGCCCCAAGCATCGGGCGACGTTTCGTATCGCCGCGAGCGTCTCCTCGCGGCCGGCGGTCATCGTGGTGGGCAAGAAGCCCGTCACCCCATGGCAGGCGAAGAAGCGCGCCATGGCCTGGATCGCCTCAGGGGTGGCATCCATGGTGTCATAGCCCATGGCCCCGTGCACGTGAAGGTCTATCAAGCCGGGGGCCACCGTCAACCCCTCGGCGAGGATAACCGTCTCCTCGTCCGAGGGCCCGATCTCCCCCTCAGAGACGTCCACGATGCGCCCCTCGCGGATGAGGACCGTGCCTCGTTCTAGGATCCGCGTGGGCGTCACCACGCGCCCCCCGCGGATGACCACCGCCTTCCGAGCGCCGGGGGTGGAGGGTATCGCCTTAAATCCCGTTGCGCTCATAGGCCGCCCTCGCTTTCTCGTTGAACTCTTGCGCGCCGGGCATGTTCACGCTCTTGTAAACCTGCGGCTTGATCCCTCGCGCCAGAAGCTGGCTCATCACCTCGGCCAAGAGTGCCCAGGAGATGTAGACGAAAGCCAGGCCCGACGAAGGGCAGGCCGGGGTATCCAGACCGGGGATCTCTAGCATGGCGTCGCCCACTTCGCCGCAATTGTCGATGACCAGGTCGGCCACCTGATAGAGGAACTGCCCCGAAGGGTGATGTGAGGTGATCGCCTTGCTGTAGGTGGGCGAGGTGAGGGCCACCACCTTCACCCCGCGCCGCTTGGCCCCCAGGGCCAGCTCTACGACGGCAGCGCTGGAGCCGGTGACCGAACACTCGTAGAGCACATCGCCTGCGCGCAGGTGGCAATTATCCAACACGAACTCTATAACCCGCGCATCCTGATACCAGCCGCGTTTGGGGGCCTCGTCCGGGCGATTTGGCGGCTTGGGATGTTCCACGCTGATGTTCAAGCGGATGGGGTGAATGGCGAACAATCCCCCCGCGCGGCCCAAAAGCTCCCCCGTGCAGTGGCCGCTGTCAAAGTAATGCAGCGCTCCCCCATGGGCGATGGAATCGGCGATCAGGCTTGCCGCCTCCTTGATGACGGGTAACTGGGTCTTTTTGATCTTTGCCAGGATATCGTCTGCCTTGCTCATAAAGCCTTCTGCGGACATCGTAACCTCCCAAGCGTTTGTAGTGTGCCCGTCAGGGATTTTGTGGGAAAATGGGCAATTTACCGCCGAGGCGCAGAGAACGCAGGGAAAAACGGAACGAATAAAAGCCTCGGCGTCTCTGCAGTGAATCCTACGTTTTCCTACAAAATCGTCAGGGCATGGAGCGCCTGACGGCGCCCCTACGAACGGATCAAGTGCTCCTTGTGCAACCCTTCCTCTAGCGTGGCCAACAGATGCTCGTCCACCACTACGCCACCCCTTTGCAGGGCCAGCAGGAGCGCGCCCACCACCGGCTCGTAACGGGGGAAGATGAACTCCGCTTGGGGAGCTACCCTCCATATCGTCTCGCGGAAGGGGCCGAGGATCATCTCCCCTGCCTTGAACACCGAGCCAAAGGGCACCACGCCGAACTTCTCCCCGACCAGCCCCAAGCGGCGGATCACCGCCGTCGCCGCCAGGCCCAGCTCCTCTCCCGCCCGGGTCAAGATCTCCAGGGCTTTAGCGTCTCCTTCCCTGGCCACTTGGGCCACCACGGGACAGAGCGCAGCGATCTCCCGCCGCGACATGGCCCCCTTGTGATGGAGCAAGGGGATCAGCTCCCAGAGGCTGTTCTTGATCCCCAGGGTTTTACAGAGGGCTTCACGCAGGCGCGTGGGTGGCTCGCGGCCATCCTCGGCGCGCACGATGGCCCTCAGGGCTTCTATGGCGATCCAGTAGCCGCCCCCCTCGTCGCCGAGGAGCGCTCCCCAGGCGCTGGCCGTCGCCTGCTGGCCCCGGCGGTTGAACCCCCAAGCGACGGCTCCCGTCCCCGCCCCCACGGCCACGCCGCAATCGTACTTGCGCCAGGCCAGTGCCGCAGCCCAGGCCCCCTCTCCCTCGCCGGCATGGGCCACCTGTTCGCCGCCGGCCTCTTGCCGGACGGCCTCGGCGACGAAGGTTGTGGGGATAGGGCCGGTGAGGATGGCCAGTTTCGGCGGCGCGGGCGGCGGACCGCTGGCCATCCAGGCACTGCTCACGGCTTCAAAGATGGAGCGCCGCGCCGTCTCTTCGGAGGTGAAATTGGTGTTGGCCGGCCCCCCCTGGCCCAGGCCCAGCACATGGCCGGATTCATCCGCCACCAGGCAGAGGGTCTTGGTGCCGCCGCCATCAATGCCCAAAAAGTACGCCACGCCCACACCTTCCACGTCTGATAGGGGCAGGTCTCAGGCCTGTCCCTGCCCATGCAAATGCTCGGCAAGTATAATGCTTGGGTGAAGGGCGAGTCAAATTGTCTCAAGTTGCCCTCGGGTGTATGATGTTTATGACAATCTAG
>DAOTVR010000079.1:0-2168 GCA_034436315.1 Anaerolineae bacterium | reverse complement strand
AGCATACGGCCTCGCCGGCGGTGCAGCGGGATATCATTGACCTGATCAACTATATGGTCAACAGCCCCGAGTACACGGTGGATACCTCGCGCATTTACATCACCGGCATCTCCATGGGGGGGATGATGGCGGCGACGACCGCAGCCAAGTACCCCGATCGCTTCGCCGCCTTGGTGGAGCTCAAGGGGCCGATGCGTTTGGATATTTGGTATTATGATGTGGAGCCCTGGCGGCGAGATGTGCTTTACAAAGAGGTCGGCGCCTACCCCTCCACCAACCCGCTGGCCTATCAGAGCCGTTCGGCAGGCTACATGGCGATGAACCTGCGCAACGTGCCCACGGCCATCGTGCATGGCCTCAGGGATACCCTGGTGGATTTCCAGAAGCACGCTCAGTACCTCGCCGACGAGATGGCCAAATACGGCAATAGGCCACTTCTCGCGGCCTATGACGGCGGCCACGAGGATAGCCATCCGGAGTGGACCCCGGAGCGCATCCTGGACTTTTTCAGCCAGTACACGCTGAACACCTGCCCGCTGACCGTCACCGTGCGCTCGCCGGAAAACAAGGCCAAGTATCCGGGGGAAACGAACACGTACTACTGGCTGGGGATCTCCTATGTCACCTCGGATCACTGGACCAACGTGAACGCCTCCTTTGATCCGGATACGAAGACGATCACCGCCGAGGTCTACGATGAGCGTGTGCCGGCCATCCCAGTGGACATCACCTTTGATCTGGTGCGCATGGGGCTGCCGACGAACGTCCCTTACACGGTGGAGGACCTTAACCTGGATACGGGCGATTTCGCCCAGAGGGTGGTGGCGGCCAGCGCGACCTCTCTGACGCTCAGGGTGCAGGGGGATCGCCATCGCCTCGTGGCCTATCCCTTTGAGGCTCCCACGCCGCAAACGCTGGTCCTGAGCCAGGGCGAGGGGAGCGATAGGAGGGTGAGCGATACGTTCATTGAAGCCTATGTGACGGATGCTAATCACGAGGGCGAGGAGAAGGTGACCCTCTCCAACGGCGGCATGCGGGTGCCGCTGATCCGCTTTGACCTGACGAGCGTGCCGAGGGGGATCGTGGTCAAGGGGGCGCAGCTCAACCTTTCGGCCATCTATCGCTGGGGCAGCGCCACCAGCCTGGACACCTCGGTGCATCGCCTGTTACGGCCATGGGAAGCGGGCCAGGCGACCTGGAACTATGCCCTTGCCGGCCAGGGCTGGGCTGCGCCGGGGGCCTTGGGTGCCGGGGAGGATTACGATCCCACGCCCGCCGCGCGGCGGACGATGAGCGCGTATCCGGCGACCTACAGCTACAATGTCTCGGAGCTGGTACGGCGGTGGCTGGAGGATCCGACGAGCAATTATGGCTTGTTGCTTCGCGGCGAGGGGGGATCGTGCAACTTTAACCTGGGCGCAAGCGAGAACGCCAATGCTAACCTGCGCCCGAAGTTGGTGATCCAGTACACCGAGCCGACGCCCACGCCGACGCCGACGAACACCCTCACGCCCACGCCAACGGCGATGCCCTCGCCCACGCCTTCACCCACGAGCCAGGGGAGGGTCTATCTGCCGTTCGTCCTCAAGAGGTAGCCCGGAAGGGGGAAGTTTGAGAGTTCTGTTCGTCTATTCCGATATCAGCGGCGAAGAGCGCTACGGGGCGAAAAAGTTCTACTCCGGGCTTGGCTCCCTTTCCGCCGTTTTGCGCGCTGCCGGGCACGAGACGAGGTTGCTCTACCTGGGCCGCGAGGTGGGGCGGGAGGAATTCCTGGCCCAGGTCCGCGAGGCTGCCCCCGACCTGGTGGGCTTTTCGGCGACGACCCACCAATACCCTTACATTGAGCGCTATGCGGGTTACCTGAAGGAGGCCGAGCCGGGGCTGGTCCTGGTCTGCGGGGGCACGCACGCCACGCTGGTCCCGGAGGAGGTCGTCGCCAGCTCGGCCTTTGACGCGGTTTGCGTGGGGGAAGGGGAATATCCCCTGCGCGAGCTGGCGGAGCGCTTGGAGGCGGGGCGAGATTACGCCGACGTGCAGAATCTCTGGCTCAGGCGCAAGGGGGAGGTCATCCGCAACCCGCTGCGGCCGCTCATCGCCAACCTGGACGAATTGCCCTATGCGGATCGCGAGCTTTTCGGCTATGATGAGCTGCTCGCGGCCAACGACGG
>DAOTVR010000078.1:0-3605 GCA_034436315.1 Anaerolineae bacterium | reverse complement strand
GCCAATCCATGCGCTTGCGCCGGGGAGTTACAGTTGGGCGTATGCGCACGCGCCGGTAATCCCGTGCCTGACGCACGGTTTCAAGGGTGTTATGGCTTCGCTTCAACCAGCGGCGGAATAACTCGTTCGTAAAGCGAAAGGTCTCCCCTCCTAGGCGTTCGAGCACATCTTGGGCCACAAGTTCATCCAAAGCTCGGGCCACGTCTGCCCCGGGCATTTGGACACCTAAACGAGAGAGATAAAGGCCAAGATCCTCGCCCGATCCTACACCATGAGAGTATCCCACCATCTCTGCAAAGGCGCAGAGCGCGATCCTGGTCGCCGGGGTACAGGCTTCCCAGAGGCGCTCAAATTCGGGCGAGCCCTGGGTGATAACCCGATCTATGACATGCTCTACCTCAGATATTCCCACCCAGCCAGCTCGCGCGCGCTGGTCAAAGATTATCCGGCCAAACAACTGCACAAAGAAAGGATGTCCTCCTGTGAGGCGATGCACGTGACGCACAGCCTCATAATCCCAGGCCAAGACGCCACGCACGGGCGCGGTGAGCAACTCCTCGGTCTCTTCCTCCTCTAAGGGCCCCAGAACGATCTGTGGCCGGTCAATAGGACTGCCCAGAAGGCCCGTATCCCGTGGGCTGCCCTCAATGGCCAACACGATCGCCAAACCACTAACGCCTTCAAGAACCGCGTGTAATCTGGCGAAGGCTTCTTGCCATCCCTTCCTGGACCCGAAAGTCGCTTTGGGCAAGGCAT
This sequence comes from Anaerolineae bacterium, assembly GCA_034436315.1. GTDB lineage: Bacteria > Chloroflexota > Anaerolineae > UBA1429 > UBA1429 > DAOTVR01. The sequence continues at coordinate 2,849 of DAOTVR010000078.1, read as the reverse complement.
CAAAGCAAAACACGTTCGTCGCGCCCTTAGCCTCGGCACCGAAGGCATAGAGGTAATCGCGCGCATATACCTCAGGCTCAGCCTCGTAAGCTCGTCGGTCGGGCGGCGTTTGCCCGAGAGCCTCTGCAATACGAAGCATCACCGCCCAAAGCAAATCCGGCGCCTGTCCCTCCAAAGGCAGCCATTCAATGCGCCGAACGGTGTAACGCACACTGAGACGCTGAGAGAGCTGATTTAGGAAGGAGGTTTTGCCGATGCGCGGTTCCCCGTAGAGGAGCAGCAGCCGGACCCCAGCGCTAAGGGCCTCAGAAAGCTGGCCAAACTGGAGCTCACGCCCGAAGAACAGATCTTGGTCGGTAAGCGGACGGTCAACAATGTAAGGGTTCTTCAAGGGTTAACAGCTCCGCTTGCGCAGCTAACGCCGATAGAGGATGCGGCCACAACCATCGCACGTGACCACACCCTCGCCCGCCTCAACGACCTTGGCTTTATACGAAGGCACGACGACGTGGCAAGTCTGGCAGGTGCCATTGTGCATAGCCGCTAAGGCTAAGCCAGCTTTTTTAGCTCGCAGTTCATCGTAAAGGGCCAGCTCGGCGCGACCCAGAGCGCCGCGCAAGCGGGCTCGCTCGTCCTGAAGCTGTTTGAGACGCGCGCGCCAAACCTCAACTTGCCCGCCGAGCAACTCGCGCTCGCCAAACCAACGGGCCTCAAAAGCCTCTAGCTCCTCCTGTCCACGCTTGGCCGCCGCCTCAAGCTCGTCCAACTCTGTCATGGCCAACAAGGTCTGATCCTCCAATTGGGCGATTCGCCTCCTCAGATGCTCAAGATCCTTACGCAAGCTTTCCAACTCTTTCGGCGCACGAATCCTGCCTCCATAGAGGGCCGCCTCAGTCTCTCGGGCCTTCTGCTGCAGGCTGGCGAGCTCAAGTTCGGCATCGCGCAGCTTGCCTCGAGCAACGGATAGTTTCTCAGAAAGGCTTCGCTGCGCCTGACGCCTGGTCTCCAACTCGGATTGGTCGGCAAGCTGCTGCTTCGCCGCCTGGTAGAGCTGGGCCTTCTCGTCCCATTCCTGATCAACTGCTTGTAGCTGGATCAGAAGCTGAATGAGGCTCATCATTCACTCCACAACCAACGCGCGTTTCCCAAGATTGTGAAAGCGTTCATCAATTGGCAGTATAGCATGGAGACAACTGCTGGGCAAGTAACGGTTTGACAAGGGATATGGCGACATCGTAGACTCATAAACAGATGGTTATACTGGCCGAGGGTTCCATGCAAGAAGGTATACAGCCAAGAGCGTTCGCCAAGCGTGCCCAGATCATTCCATTAGGCTTCATCCTGTTGTTCTTGCTGGCCATGATGCTGCGCAATCTGAACCAGCCTTTGCTGGACCGCCATTCCTGGCGACAAGTGGATACGGCCAGCTTTGCACGAGGGCTGGTCGATGGGTCGTTTGATCTTTTCCATCCCCGATTCTTGGCGTGCTATCCCGATGAGTTCGGGCCTGATGGCGCGGTGGAGACCGAGTTCAACCTGTATCCTCTATTGGTCTCCATCCTGTATCGCCTCTTCGGAGTACACGAGGCCCTCGCCCGGTTAGTGTCTATCGCTTTCGCCCTGGGCACTGCCCTCTGGACGTACCTCCTGGGCCGACGATACCTGGACCACACCGCTGGGTTGCTGGCTGCGCTAAGCCTGGGCTTCTCACCACTTTATGTCTTTTACAGCCGCAGTGTACAGCCGGAATCCACGGTGCTCTTTTTGAGCGTTGGCGGGTTATTCCTTTTCATGCGCTGGCTTGAGCGAGAGTATTGGCTGGATTATGGGGCTGCGGCCGCGTGTATAGCCCTCGCTTTCTTGACCAAAGTCACCTCGCTATACATAGGCCTGCCTCTCCTGGTTGCGGCCTGGATGAAATATCGCTGGCAACTCATTCGCCAAAGGCGGCTTTGGCTTCTGGCCGCCCTTATAACCATCCCGGCCATTGCCTATTACCTTCACGCTCATAGCCTCTACCAGCAAAGCGGGCTGACGGTATACGGCATCACGGGGGGCTGGCCGGGGAGTGGCAAGTTCGATAACCTGGGCCAATTGCTGAGCGCCGACTTCTACCGTGTCATCCTGACGCGTTTACGGGGTGTGATCTTGGGGAACTATGGTTTCCTGCTTTTTCTTGTTGGGCTGGCTATTATCCCCAAAAAGAATGAGGAGTGGGTGCTCTATGCCTGGCTGGCGGCTGTGGGCCTTTTCATTTTAGTTGTAGCCCAGGGGAACCGCCAACACGAGTATTATCAACTGCCCATCGTGCCTGTGGCGGCGCTCTTCATAGGAAAGGCCTCGTCCGCCCTTATCAGACCAGGCACACTGAACCTGGAATTCGTTCTCTTGCGCCGCCATGCCGGCTCTGTGCTGGTGACCCTGCTTCTGGCGCTCAACCTGCGCAATACCCTACTTGCCTTGTCCCCAATGTACGCCCAGAGCAATGTACTCCTGGAGGTAGCCGAGGCGACGCGCCGACTGACACCGGAGGGACAACCGGTAGCCGTTTTGCACGATTGGGCGCGCGTGCCCGAGGTCTTTTATTATGCGCATCGTCGCGGGTGGTCACTATGGCTGGAACGCACACCGGAAGGGGAATATGGGCGACTGATTATCAGCGTCCGCGAAAAGACGCCCTCAGGTTGGCGTGTTCAGGAGAAGTTTGAAAGCGGTATTGAACGCGTTGATTTGCTACGCCGACAGGGCGCAAGCAGCCTGGTCGTCTCTTTGGAGAAGGGAACCCGCGAGGAGTTCGTCCGCAGTCCTATCGGCCAGGCCCTTGGCCGCTGCTATGCGCTGGTCGGCTC
>DAOTVR010000077.1:0-8862 GCA_034436315.1 Anaerolineae bacterium | reverse complement strand
ATGGCTCCGGACAAGCTCCCGGCCATTAAAGCCAGGCTAGGGATCGGCTCGGCGACGAGCAAACCGTTGGCCGCGCCGAACAATCGCGGCGACCTCCGGCTCACCAAGGCCGGGGGGCTGGTGGGCCTGATGCCCAACAACAAGGTCCGCACCTTCAGGGTGACCTTTGAAGGCCCGCGGCGCTTCCGGTTGGCCTATCGGGAGAGCGGGACAAGAGCTTGGGTGGAGGACGGCCAAGGAGAACTCGGTAGCGATTTCATCTCTCGGAGCCGCACGGCCTTCTTGCTAGCCGAGTGGTGGGAGGGGGAAGAGGCGGCGCCCGGCGATGTGTTCACGTTTACCGTTGATCCCACCGTCCCCTGGGTGCAGATCCCAGTACTTTACCGCCGCGACGAGCAGGGCAAAGGCGTATGCTTAACCTCTAACCACGTGAATGCCCTGGCGGACGGCCCCACGATCGTCACCGCGCAAGCCCACGGGCCGGTGGTGGATTGGGGAAAGGGCCCCCTGGATATCTTTGCGTATTACGTCGAGCGAGAGCTACGGCGCGCGGGATACCGGAAGATCGTCTTCGTGGATGATCGCGTCGCCTATCATCATCGCTCCGGCTCGGTGCATTGCGCAACGAACGCCTTGCGCGAGATCCCCAAGGCGAATTGGTGGACCAGCTTCCCCCAGCTCCCCAGGCCAAGCGTTTGTCCAGTTTGGAGATACGTCGGTTATGAGCATTGAGGAGAACGTCCCAAGGCCCTAAACGTTGCCGGTGCCGATAGAGGAGCTACACCCGGCCACGCCGCCGGACCCTCTGCGTGCCAAGATGGCGGGGCTATGCCTAGGGTGGGCTTTTAACCTTTGCTATATTCTCTCTTGAGGAGGTTGAAGTGAACAGCCGCGAGCGCGTGATCCGGGCGATCGAGATGAGCGGCCCCGACTGCATCCCCATTACCCATGCCGCGTTGCCGGGGGCCTTTGCCCGCCACGGGGCCGCCCTGGAGAAGCTTTACAGGCGCTATCCCAGCGACGCGATCAGCGTCGGCGGGGCGACCACGGGGGAGTTCGGCCCTCAGATCGGTGTGCCCAGCCGCGATACCTGGGGTTCCCTCTGGGTGCGCTATACGGACGAGCACAAAGGGCAGGTCGTCGGCTGCCCGATCCGGGATTGGGAGGCCCTGAAGACCTACGAGCCGCCCGATACCGCCAGCGATGCCCTGATCGCCGAGATCGAGGCGAACCTGCGCCGCAACGGGGGCCTGCGCTATACCTTCGCCGATGGCGACACGCTCTGGCAGCGCATGTTCTACCTACACGGCTACCAGGCCACCCTGGAGGACCTTCTGCTCTATCCCGAACGCTGTGCCGAACTGCGCGACATGATCCTCGCCGTCATGCTACGCCGCGTGGAGCGCCTTTGCCGCATCCCCGAGCTGGACGGCGTTCACTTTCGCGATGACTGGGGCACCCAGGAGGCCCTGATGATCAGCCCTCAGCTCTGGCGCGAGTTCTTCAAACCCGCTTACGCGCGGCTATTCGCCCCGGTCCGCGATGCGGGCAAACACGTCTGGTTCCACAGTGACGGGCAGATCGCGGCCATCATCCCCGACCTCTTGGAGATCGGCGTCCAGGTGCTCAACCCCCAGGTTGGGGCCATCGGGAGGGAAAGGCTGGCCGAGCTTTGCGCGGGCAAGGTCTGCATTGAGGCGGATATTGACCGCCAACGGCTTTTGCCCTTCGGCAGCCCTGAGGAGGTGCGCGCCGCCGTGCGCGCGGATATAGCCGCCTTCGGGCGCTTCCAAGGCGGCTACATCGGCCGAGGAGAGGTGGCCGGCGACGTGCCCCTGGAGAACGTCATCGCCATGCTGGACGCATTCCGCCCCGGCCTACGGGGATAGGAAACTACTCTGCCACCAACCGCTTGGCCTGGCGCAGGAAAGCCTCCATCTCAGAAAGGGTCGCAAAGCGTCGCGTTGCATGCAGACCCTCCAGGGAGCGCACCTCATACACCTCGCCGCCATCGGTAAAGGAGAGGTGCACGATCAGCCAGCGGGGGCGCTGCTCCTCATCCTCCGACCTGATGACGCGCGTCTCCACTTGCAGAACTCGTCGCCGGGGCATGAGAGACGCTCCTTATATCCAAAAACCGGGGAGCACCTCCTCGGCTCAGCCGAGCACCGCCTTGCCCAGGATCCTGCCCTGTTCTATGGCCGCCGGGCAATCCTTCTCCGGTGCCCCCTGGCAGGTGAACGGTTCAGCCAAGAGGCGAAAGTCGTGGGCCAAGCTTTTGAGGGCTTTCACTCCTCGGCCCCCGCCACCATGGGTCATGAAGAGCACGCAGGGCTTGCCTTTCACGGAGATGCCCGCTTTGGCGGCCACGTAGATATCGTCAAACAACTGCTTGATCGTGCCCGCCACGTAACTCCCATAATCGGGGCTGCCGATGGCTACCCCATCGCAGGCGGCCAGTTTGCGGATATCCACGCGGTTGACCTCGTTGGTGTTGATCAACTCTACCTCGATGTCGCCCGCCTGCTTGATCCCCCGGGCGACCAACTCCGCGCAGGCGGCGGTGTTGCCGAACTCTTGCGAGTGAAAGATAACCAACACTTTTTTCATGCCAACCCCCTTATGCTGTGTGCTCTAGTTTATGATGTCAACGGCCCCCCTGCAAGGCTGCGAGCACCTGGCGATAACGCTCCAACCGGGCGCGATAACGAGCGGAGCGCTGCGGATGAGGTTCAAAGCGGCGCTCCACGCGGATCAAAGCTCTGGCCGCCTCTTCAAAGCCGGCATAAGCCCCACAGCCGATGCCGGCCACCATCGCCGCCCCCAAGGTCGCCGGATCGCTCACCTGGGTGCGTTCCACGGGCGTACCCAGGATATCGGCCGAAAGTTGCAGCCAACGATCGGAGCGCGCGCCCCTGCCGGCGGCGCGATAGACCTTGATGCCGATGCCCGCCTTTTGTAGCCGCTCTTGTCCTTCGGCAAAGTGGTAGGTCATGCCCTCTAAAAGCCCCCTGATGAGCTCTCCGCGCGTGGTGCTCGTCCGCAGCCCCACGATTCCCCCAGGCACTTGATCCCCCAAACGAGGAGGGCCCGACGGGGCGAAATAGGGCAAGGCGATGAGCTCGGTGGGCTCCTCAGGCATCTCGGCGAGAAGCTCAGTATAGATGTTCAGGCCGCGCCGTTGCGCCTCGCGCTTCTCCAAGGGCACCAGGTTATCGGCGAACCATTTGAGCATCGCCCCGCCCGATTGGTTGTAGAGCACGCTCACGAAAACCCCCGGCACCACGTGACAGGCCATATCCAGGCCTTGGCTGAGCATGAGCGAGGTCAAGGGGATGGCGTTGAAGGCCGGAAGCATAAAGATGGTGCTGCCCAGAAGGTACATGGCCATGCCACCCTCCACGACGCCCAGCCCCAGGGCGCTACAGCTCAGGTCGTATCCGCCCAGGATGATGCGCACATTGGCGGGCAACCCCAGCTCGCGGGCCAAGGGTGCGGAGACCACCCCTAAAGGGGTGCCGGCGGGGGCCAAATCGGGCAGCTTGAGCGGCACCAGCCCCGAAGCGTGGAGAACTTCTGAGGACCAACGCTTCTGGGCCAGGTCAAAGAGGAGAGATCGGCTGGCCAGGGAATAGTCACAGGTAGAGGCCCCGCCGAGGAGATAGGAGACCAAGCCGCTCCAGAAGACGAAGCGCCAGGCGCCCTCAAACAAGGTGGGCTTATTATCGCGCAGCCAACAGAGCTTGGCCAGCGTTCCCAGGCTACCGGGCAGGCTGCCGGTGATCTCGTACAGCCTTTCGCGGCCCAGCTTTTGCTCCACCGCGCGCACGCAATGAGAGCCGCGCTGGTCTGCGCTCAAGATGCTTGAGCTGAGGATGCGCCCATCGGCCGAAAGGGGGACGATCACCTCGCCCATGGAGGCCACGCTGAGGGCGCGGATGGGGTCCTGTCTGGTGTTCGCGGCCACCTCGGCGATCAGCTCGCGGATGGCCGCCCAGATGCGCTCGCTATCCAACTCGTAGGCCCCGGAGGCGGACGGAACCGGGGCATACTCGCGGGAGGCTTCGGCCAAAGGGCGCCCCTCCACGGAGATGGCCAAGGCCCTCACGCTGTTCGCGCCCACATCAATCCCCAAGAGGCTCATGGCGCCATCCTCCTTCGCGACCGTGAACGAAAGCGAACACGAGGGCCAGATGGTTTCATTGTAACTTGGAAAGTCAATCCGGTCAAAGGGGCGCGCATCCCCAAATAAAAAAAGACCTGACGAGCCTGGGCAGCTCATCAGGTCCTACAAGTCGCCGCTTCATTCTTCTTGGGGATACCTTTTCCAGGAGCCGCGCGGCCTCCTCGGGCGAGGAGACGCTCGTGTAGATCAAAAGCCCCCGCGTGCCCACGTTCTTCACCAGGTCGTCGATCTCCTCCACGCGGGCAAAAACCTCCACCGACTTGCCCTTGGAGAGGATATGGCGGATCAGCTCATACCACTGGGGGACGGCCTCCTTTCCCGCGCCAGGCACCCACTGGATGGCTCGCAAGTTGGGGATACTGAGCAGCGTATCCACATGGCTGAGCGCCCCAACCCCATCCAGGTGATACATGGCATAGTCCAGGGAGTCAATGAGATCCACCAAGGGGGGCAGGCAGAACTCGCGGAACATCTCGTCGGAGATCATATAGGAGAAATCCTCTTGCGTCGCGCACGTGCGGCCCGGAGCCCAGATGGCCATCCAGTTGATGTTGCCGGGGTTGCCCGCCGATTCAATCAACGTCTGCACGGCATCGAACTCCCTGAGCCAGAGGCGCTTGATGTGCTCCATGGCCGCCTTGACCGCGGCGGGCTGCTCGGCCATGGCCACCAGCAGGGGCACCGTCCCATAGAGGCCGGCCAGGATATCGGCGATGCCCACCATGGGGTAGACGGCGACAAAGTGATGATCGTGGGAGAGCTCCACCGAGCGCCGCGTCATCTCCATGACGGTGCGGTAAAAGCGATTCTGGGGGTCTATCTCAACGTCCAAGACCTCCTCCAGGGTCTGGCAGCAAGGGTACGCCCAGAAGGTCTGCTTATCAATGGCCTCCATCCTCGCGCCCAAAACACCGGCGAAGGTGGAGGCCCCCCAATCCGGCCAATGGTAGGGCAAGGCCACGCCATAATACTCCCGATTCTCTATAAGCCGCATGGCCCGCTCCAGGCCTTCGTCCACGTTGAACCAATAGCGCTCCAGGTCATCCGTATCGGGCACGGGACGCTGCTGAGCCGCCGGACCGGTGAAGAGCAGGCAGGGGGTCTTTTGCTCCTCGTGATCCCACCAGGCCCTGAGCTTGGGCTCAACGGCCCGCACCATCTCGCTAAGTGGCTTCATCCCGTCTCCTATCCGTAAATGCCCCGGCACACATTCATGTCCTCCAATCTCCACGCGAGAGGCCTATCCCAAAAGAGGAGCAAGACACCGGGCTGGCTTAGGTTCAGCCTTTAATGCTGGAGAGGATCACGCTCTGGATCATCAGCTTCTGGGCCAGGAAGAAGATGACGATCATGGGGATAGTCATTAGCAGCGCTATGGCCATCATATAGGCCACCTCGGTGCTGTATTGCCCCTTGAACAAGTTAATGCCCAAGGCCAGCGTGAACTTCTCCGTGCTGGTGAGGAAAATCAAGGGGCCGAAAAAGTCATTCCAGGTTCCCTGGAAGGTGAAGATGGCGACGGTAGCCAGAGCGGGTTTAGAGAGAGGCAAGAAGATCTGCCACCAGATGCGAAATCGCGAAGCTCCATCAATATAGGCTGCGTCCTCAAGCTCAATGGGGATCTGCATGAAAAACTGACGCAAGAGGAAGATATTAAAGGCCCCTCCGCCGAACCAGGCGGGGATAGTGAGCGGCTTGAAGGTATCCAACCAACCGATCTTGTAAAAAGCGACGTAGATGGGGATCAACGTCACTTGGCCGGGAAGCATCAGAGTTGCCAAGACCATCATAAACCATACATCGCGCCCCGGAAAGCGGATGCGCGCAAAGCCATAAGCACAGAGAGAGGCCGTGGTTAGCACCGCCGCCAGGTTGATCACGCTAATAAGCAAAGAGTTCGCGATCCAGCGCGGGAACATCATGTTGGGATAATTCCAGGCCTCTATGAAGTTCGCCCAGCGGAAGGTCTTGGGAAAGAACTGCGGCGGGAAGACATAGATTTCCTGGCGCGTCTTGAGCGCGGTGGTGATCAGCCAAAAAAGCGGCAATAAGAAGATAAAAGACCCCACGATTAAGAGAACATATGTGACGGCCACCCGTACAGCCTCCGCTGGCCGCCGTCGTACCAAGTACAGGAAGCTCGTGTATCGGGCCTCTGCTCGGGTCGTCATTTCTTCACCTCCGCCTCATAGTAAACCCACAGGGTCGAGCTACGAAAGACCAGTAAGGTCAGGAGCAAAACGACGACCAACAACATCCAGGCCATCGCCGAGGCCACGCCCATTTGCATCCACTTATAGGCCCTCTCGTAGAGCATCAGATTATAGAAATAGGTGGCAAACAGTGGCCCGCCACCGGTCATGATATAGGCCGGCATAAAGTATTGGAACGTGCCGATAAGCCCCATAACAAGGTTAAAAAAGATCGTCGGCGTGATCAGGGGAATCGTGATCTTCCAGAAGAGCTGCCAGGAATTGGCTCCATCTATCTTTCCGGCCTCGTAAAGCGTCTCAGGGATCCCCTGTAATCCGGCCAGATAGATGACCATGCCTCCTCCAAGCCCCCATAAGCTCATGAGCACCAGGGAAGGCAAGGCCGTCTCCGGCTCGGCCAAGAAACGACAGGTCGGCAGACCCAGCTTGAACAGCACCGCGTTCACCAACCCATAGTCGGGATTCAACAACCAGCTCCATAACACCGCGCTGGCTACGCCGGGCACGATGGCCGGCATATAGAAACAGGTGCGAAAGAAAGGAATGCCTTTCACCTTCTGGTTCATGAGTACGGCCACTAAAAGGCTCCCCGTAATCCCCAAGGGCAAACTCATGACCGCGAAGGTGATAGTGACCCGTACAGATTTCCAAAAGAGTCGGTCCGTAGTGAGCAGGTGCACATAGTTATCTATGCCGATGAACTTGGGACTACGCAGGACGGCATAGTCTGTAAAACTGAAGTAAAACGAGGCGATCATAGGGCCGATGGTAAAAATGAGCAATCCCAAGACCACCGGCATGATAAAGAGATAGCCCTGAATCGTATCTCGCCAGAAGGTAGCACTATAGCGACGTCTCTGTGCCACAGCGGCCATAGGCTGGAATCCTTTCTGAGGAGGCTTTCATATATCGGTCATAGAAGCATTGAAATGGGCACAAGGGTGCTCTAGGGCAAACCTCGCTCACCCATTCCAACGCCTCCAACAACCGAACGCGGTAAATGCTTTGAGGAGGAGCTTTCCAGCTCCTCCTCGCACCAAAAGCCTTACTTAGCGTGTTTGTCCAAACAGGGCTGAATCCTCTTGTCTACCTCGGTGAAAGCCTCTTGCACAGTAGCTTTCCCGCGAAGCACCGATTCAAGAGCTGTAGAGATCGCCTGGTTCACCTCGCCAGTGTACAGGCTGCCACACTCCAGTGGGTAGGTCCTGGGGAGGATGGCATCGGCCGCGCCATCAGTGAAAGCCCTGTTGTTCGCCGGCGGCGGCGGGAGGTTGAGCCACTCGGGATCGTTGGCCAACGACTTGAGCAACGGTGCCCCTGCGTAGCTCTTGGCGATGATCAGTTGTGCCGTCGGTGAGCACAAGTACTTGATAAAGTCCCAGGCGAGCTGTGGCTGCTTGCTCTTGGCGTAGATCGAGAAGCCGTAAGTGCCCATCCCCGTGCGATGTTTGCCATCGGGCATTTTGGGCATGAGCTGTACATCCCACTCAAACTTGTCTCCGATGTTTTCACGGAAACTCTTGCGCAAGCCCGGAATATGGAAGAAGGTGGCCACCTTACCCAAGATGAACGGATCTCCTCCCACATCTGTGCCCAAGGGCATGGCGATCCCGTGTTTGGTCCAAAGCGAGGTATAGGCTTCCATCGCCTCCAGGCTCTTGGGCTCAGACCACATGGACTTTTTGCCATCTTTACTGAGATAGTCGCTGCCATAACCTACCAGCCATGGGCAGACCCAAGCCCACCAGCTCCAGCCAGCGTTGGACATGGCCCAGACGTTCGGCTTGCCGGTCTTGTCCTTTTCGGCGATGATCTTTAGGCCGTTCCGAATAAAGTCATCCCACGTCCAGTCAGGCGAAGGCAACTCGGCACCGGCCTTCTCAAAGGCGGTTTTGTTGTAATACATCGTCACCACGTCCAACGAGGCAGGGAGCATGAACAATCCGGGATTGCCCTCCACCCTACCAAGGCCTAGGATGGCCGGATAGATGTCATCAAGTTTGAAAGTGGCGTCCTTCTCGGCAAAGGGCATAAGGTCCAAAACGACATTATTCCCTACAAAGGGCACGGTAAAGATGTCTGCTGACCAGATCACATCAGGTAGGTTCCCGGCCGCGGCCTGAGCGTACACCTTTTCCGCATAATCACCAATCTGGTACTCTAACTTGGTCTTGACCTCGGGATAAACGGCGCTGAACCCGGCCAGAAGGATGTTCATCACCGCGTTGACCGAGGGGTCATTGATCGAGGCGATGCGTAGCTCACCCTTGACGGGCGCGGCGGTCACAGCCTTCTCCACCACCTTCTCTACGACCTTGGTGACCTCTTTCTCCTTCTCCACCACCACGGTCTTCTCAACGACCTTCTCCACCGGCTTCTCAACGACCTTCTCTACCGGCTTCTCCACAATCTTGGTCACCTCGACGATCTTGGGCTGGCAGGCTGCGAGAAGCGTCCCCGAGA
>DAOTVR010000076.1:0-20571 GCA_034436315.1 Anaerolineae bacterium | reverse complement strand
GGGTCCATAACAGCCCTATTGCCATCGCCGTACCCGCTAAACGACATCGCCCGCTGATCCTGGATATGGCCACTAGCGTAGTGGCTGCCAGTAAGATTATGCTGGCTATAGACAAGGGCATTCCCTTACCCGAAGGGTGGGCCTTGGATAAGGAAGGCAACCCCACCACAGATCCCAAATCGGCAGCGATTGTACTCCCGATGGGAGCTTACAAAGGCTCGGGATTGGCGCTTATGTTCGAGTGCCTCTCCAGCGTCATGGCCGGTAATCCCTTGTTGGAGCCGGTGCTCCTGGGCACAGGTAAAGTGCCGCCCGGCACCCAGAACAGTGTCGTAGCTGCCATCAACATCGGCTTCTTCACCGATGTAGAGAGCTACAAAGAGCACATTGATAATCTGATCCAGGGGCTAAAGAGCCTGCCCAAAGCAGAGGGGTTCAGCGAGATCCTCGTCCCTGGAGAGCCGGAAGATAGGGCCTATGATGACCGCATCCACAATGGCATCCCCCTGCCCGAAGGCACCGTCCGCCGGCTGAAGGAGTTGGCTAACAAACTGAATATTGACTTTCCCCTAGTCCCCTGAGCACCTAGCCAAGAGACCAGAAAAAAAGACCTGTCAGGTCTTTGGAGCACCTGACAGGTCTTTCTTGACCCAATGTCCTATGAACGCCCTTCATACGCCCCATATCGCCTCAGAAGCTCCATCGCCAAGCAGTAGTTCTCAAAGGGCACGCTATGGGGCACGGAATGGTCGGAGTGATAGATATAGCCGCCTCCCTCTTTGGCCACCGGCACCTTACTGAGGATCTCCTCCTCCACCTCCTCCTTCGTCCCCGAGAGCTTGCGCACATCAATGTTGCCGAACAAGACCAGCCGGTCGCCATATTGTCGCTTGAGCTCGCGGACATCCAAACCGGCCTTGGCCTCCAAGGGGTGCAGCGCAGCGAAACCGGCCTCCAGGAAGCCGGGGATAAGGGGTGCCACGTTACCATCAGAGTGTAGGATCGTCTTCAGCCCTTGGGCGGCGAAGTAGTCACAAAGGCGCTTGTGATAGGGAAGCACCAGCTCCCGATAGAGCCTCGGAGAGATGAAGGGGGCCTTCACATAGCCCAGATCGTCAGCGAGAAAGGCGGCATCGAACTCCAAGCCCAGCCGACGCATCCCCTCATAGATGTCTATGATGAGTTGAACGTGTGCCGCGTACATCTCACCGATCCACTCGGGCTGCTCGATCATCAGCATCAGCTCGTTCTCAAAGCCGATCCTCGCCCATGTGGGATGGAAGCAGGCATGTCCCGAATAGATCACGCACTTGCCCTGCTCCCTAGCGCGACGATAAGTCCCTAGAGCCGAATCGGGGATACGCGTGGGATTGAAAGCCATCTGATGGCGATACTTGAGCCAGTCCTCTCGCGTCTTGATGGTATAGTCCAGCCACTGCGAGGTCCAGCCATCGGGCATGCGCGAGTCCTTGCGCAAGGCCCCGTCGCGATCCCAGTAGGTGCGCGTGAACTCGGTCTCCTCCAGGACGCGCACCGGGAATTGCATAGTATAGTCGCCGCCGATGCGCACGATATCGGTTTGGAAATAGTCGTGTGGGTGCACGCCCTTGGGCAGGCCCTCTTGCCACCAACGCTGCAAGGTGCTCTCCCAATAGCTATCATCCAGAGGGATGCGATCGGGCACATCCCCTGTCAGCACCCGCAAGACGCGCTCTCGGCCATCCATAAAGTTTTGTCCCTCCTTAAACGAGATCTGGGCTCATCAGTCCAAACGGTAGTGACAGCCGTGGCTCTCACGATTTTCCCAGGCGGCACGGGCCACGATGAAGGCAGCCAAAGCCGCGTTGCGCAGGCTAATGATCTTGGTGCCCAGCCGGGTGGTGCGATAAAAGGCGTCAATATCATGACGCAGGTTTCCCAGATCGCCCAAGGCGCGCTCTAACCGCCGGCGACTGCGCACCAACCCCACATAGTACCACATGGTATGCTTAATGGTAGCCATATCATGCTCAATCAAGGCGGGGTCGGCCGGCTCGGTCGCACCCTCCGCATTCCATGCCGGGATGTTCTTGGAGGGAATCAATCTCAAGTCGCCCAGCCGAGGAAGGAGGTCTTCGGCCGCACGCCATCCCCACACGAGGCCTTCCAAGAGCGAGGCGCTGCCCAAGCGGTTAGCGCCATGAACGCCCGTGCACGATACCTCGCCGATAGCATACAAACGCTCAAGATTAGTATGCCCCCACTCATCAACCCACACTCCTCCACAAAAGTAATGGGCCGCCGGGACGACAGGTATCGGCTCCTTGGCCGGGTCTACCCCATATTCTAGACAGCTTTGGCGGATATTGGGGAAACGCTCGGCGATCTTCTCCGGGGACATGACGGAAGCTATATCCAGATAGACGAAATTAGTCCCTGTGCGCAACATCTCCAGATGGATGCTTCGCGCTACGACATCACGAGGAGCCAGCTCTTTCCACTCCGGCTCGTAACGCTCCATAAAGGGCTCGCCGAAGGCGTTCAGCAATCGCGCCCCTTCACCGCGCAATGCCTCGCTGATCAAGAAGCGCGCCTGCCCTCGGTGGTAAAAAGTCGTGGGATGAAACTGCACGTATTCGGCATTGATGATCCGCGCCCCTGCCCGATAGGCCATGGCCAAACCATCTCCCGTAGCCCCTTCGGGATTCGTCGTATGCAGAAATATCTGGCCCAATCCGCCACTGGCCAGGATGGTGGCTTTGGCCAAGATGGTGCGCACCACGCCGGTTACCTGATCGAAGACGTAAGCGCCGACGCAAGATAGGGGTTCGTAGATCGCCAGCCGATCCAGCGAGTGATGCGCCGGCGTCAGTAGATCCACAGCGAGATGATCAACGAGAAGCTGAATGTTCGGCCGCTGGCGCAGGGCCGCGACTAACTTTTCCTGAATAGCCCGGCCCGTTGCGTCACTGGCGTGGAGGATGCGGCTTGTGGAATGGGCGGCCTCGCGGGTCAACTCCAGGTGGTTCTCGGCATCAAGGGTAAAAGGGACGTGATACTTCTCAATGAGCAACTCCCGCACTAGCCGCGGCCCCTCTGTGGCGAGGATCTCCACAGCTCGACGATTGTTCAAACCGTCCCCGGCGCGGATCAAGTCCTCCTGCAAGCGCTCCGGGGAATCCTCTTCCCCTTTGTAAATAATCCCTCCTTGAGCGTAATAGGTATTGGACTCCAAGGGATTATCGGCCTTGGTCACTACGATGATGCGACAACGCTCATCTTCGGATAATCTCAGCGCAGCGGTTGCCCCGGCAATGCCACAGCCGATGATTAATACATCACACTCAAGGAGTTCGGGAATCTGAGAAGACATATCAGCTCGCCTCTAGCATCCTTTCTAGGGCTAAGCGTGCCCACTGAGCTGTCTCGGGGTCCACCGAGACCACGTTGCGCACTTCGCCCTGAACAAGCCTCTCCAGCACATAAAGCAAATGGGGCATCCTGGTCATGGCCATATTCACACAGACCGAATGATGCAAGGGGATCACGGTCTTATCGGGGTGCTCCTGTTGCAAACGATGGACCAAATGCCACTCTGTGCCGATGGCGATGACTGCTCCTTTGGGCGCACGTTCCACAGCCTGGACGATGCCCGAGGTAGAGGCGGCCAGATCAGCCTTGGCCACAACCTCACGCACACATTCCGGATGCACGATGATCAAGGCGCCGGGATACTTGCGACGCACCTCATCAACTTCCTCGGGCGTAAAGGCCGTATGCACGTAACAAAAGCCCTTCCACACGACTATCCGGCAACGAGCCAACGATTCGGGCTTGGGTGGATGAAGCGGATCCCAAATGCCGATCTCCTCCGAAGGGATGCCCATCGCCAGAGCAGTATTCGTGCCCAGGTGCTCATCAGGGGTAAAAAGGATGTGATCGCCTTTCTGGAAAGCCCACTTAAATAGCTTGCTCGCGTTGGCTGAGGTACATACGGCGCCCCCACGTCTCCCAACGAACGCCTTGAGGGCAGCCGTCGAGTTTTGGTAAGTGATGGGGACAAGCTTGCCAGGCCACAAAGCCGAGAGCTCTTCCCAAGCCCGCTCGGCGTCGGCCACGTTGGCCATATGGGCCATGGGGCACATGGCCTCAATCACCGGCTGAATGACCACCTGCTCCGGCTGGCAGAGAATTGCGGCCGTCTCGGCCATAAAGTGCACGCCGCAAAAGACGATATATCGCGCCTCCTCAATTTGAGCCGCGCGCCGCGAGAGCTCCAGTGAATCTCCCCGATAATCGGCGAACTGAATGACCTCATCGCGCTGATAGTGATGGCCTAGGATGGTCACTGACCGCCCCAAGGACTGTTTGGCCTGTTGAATCGCCGTGACCAGCTCGGTTTCCGACATTTGATTATACCTTGCGAGCAAAGCCACGCCTCTCATGCCCCCTTTCTTGGCCTAGATACGGTGATCTCTAGGCTGATATCTAGCCCGCTAACCGAATGAGTTAACGCCCCTACAGAGATCAGGTCAACGCCCGTGGCGGCCACTTCGGCCACGTTCTCCAGCGTGATGCCCCCCGAAGCCTCCAGCTCAGCGCGCCCGGCCACACGACGAACGGCCTCTCGCATCATCTCCAGGCTCATGTTATCCAACATGATCCGTTCCACGTTTAACGCTAAAGCTTCATCCAACTGCTCCAATGAGGTAACCTCTACTTCAATAGCTAGCCCCCGCACGCGGTCGCGCACTCGTCTCACGGCTTCGGTGATGCTGCCCGCGGCAGCAATGTGATTATCCTTGATCAGCACCATATCATACAAACCAAAGCGGTGATTATAGCCACCACCAAGCTTCACAGCGAGCTTATCAAGCACGCGCAATCCCGGTGCCGTCTTACGCGTATCTAGGATCTTGGCCCGCGTCCCAGCGACCGCTTCCACATAACGTCGTGTCATCGTGGCAATGCCGGACATACGTTGTAAAAAGTTCAGCGCTACACGCTCCGCAGCAAGGATGCCCGGCCCATAACCTTCCGCCCAAGCTACGACATCCCCTCTGGCCACCAACGCCCCATCTTGTACCAAGGGAACATAGACAATCCGCTCATCAACCTGGGCAAAAACCTGTCTCACAACCTCAAGGCCCGCGATAACCCCCGGAGCCTTGACCAGAAACTCCCCTCTGAGATAATCATCCGCGGAGACGATCGCCTCACTCGTCACATCGCCCGGTCCAATATCCTCGGCCAACGCTTCCGCAATGATATGCTTGATCTGTTCAGACACTGTCATACTTACTCGCCTCGTAAGCTCAAATTCTACTCCCAATCTAGGAGATCGGCAAAGATTTGCCCAAGCCCGGCAACATGCTAAAATGCTCTAGGCGCAAAAGCACACCATATCGTGCACGGCGTCACCAGCCCGATCAGAACTGCTAGGAGCCCTCTATGCACTTGCGGCTGCTCATGCAGCGCGCCATACAGCAGATCCATAGATCCCCTTTGGTGCACCCTCATACCCGCGAAGAACACAACGCGCGGCTCCTGTTACTTAACACCAGCATGATCGGCATCTCTTCGGGCGGGATCGTGGCCTTTATGCCCGTGTTCCTGGCCAGGCTTGGGGCCTCGCCCACGTTATTAGGCTGGCTGAATTCTGCTCCTGCGCTCCTCGCCGTGTTCCTGCGCATCCCCGGGGCCATGATCGCTGAGCGCTATGCTAATCAAGTAAGGGTGCGCTCAACTGTAGCCAGCTTCGTCTATTCGGCCTATTTGCTCTGTGGCCTGATGCCCTTCTTTCTGCCAGCACAGCAGTTACCCACTGTCCTGGTTGCCATATGGACTCTCCAAGCCGTAGGAGAATCCATAACGGTGCCCTCATGGATGGCCGTCCTACATCAAGCTGTATTGCCCCAACATCGGGCGCAATTGAACGGCATCCGCTGGGCCATGCTGAGTCTGCTCTCTGCGGCTAGCAGCGCGTTCTTTGGTTGGCTCCTGGATCACATTGCCTTCCCGTTGAACTATCAAATCGTCTTCTTTATCTCGTTTGCTACCGCTCTATTAGACCCATTTTTCTTCTCGTTCATCAAAGTCCCCCCTTTGGAAAAGCCCGTTGTGAATGCTGTCCGCGGTTTGGGCAAACGCGTTGCCGAATACTTCAACCCCGTGTTTCATTACAAACCCTTTATGGTTTACCTTGCGGCGACCATGCTCTATCGTTTAGCGCTCAACCTCCCTAGTCCCCTATTCAGCCTCTTCTGGGTCAACGAACTACACGCCTCAGATACCCTGATCGGCCTGCGCGGCACGATAGGCCACGCAGCGTTGGTGGTGGGATATATCTTCTGGGGACGATCTGCGAACAGGTTGGGACACCGCAAAGTGCTCACTCTGAGCGCTCTTACCCTGGCCCTCTATCCGTTGGTAACCGCCTTGTCCTCCAGCGCGTTCTGGTTGTTGCCCGCGGCGGCCATATGGGGACTCACAGCATCAGGAGTGGATATCGGTCTGTTTGACCTGATGCTAGCTTCCTGTCCTGAACGGCGACAGCCCCTCTTTGCCGCCTTTTGGAGCATAGCCGCAAATATGGCAATATTTATTGGCCCTCTACTAGGGGCGATGCTCTCGGAGGCTACTTCCCTTAGTGCGGCGCTGATCATCGCCGCCGTCGCACAGGCTTTAACGACCATACCTTTCGTCCTATTGCCAGGCGATGTCTAAGTGATGTGAGCGCCGCGGTCAAGGCAAAGCAAGTTGGCTTTGCTCGGTGTTCATATTCAACGCAACGAGGAGGTTGGCTATGCCCATCTATGAATTTGAATGCCGAGCCTGTGGTCACCGCTTCAGCGAGTTCTATCGCACCATGCATAGCTCCACAGAAAGACGAGCTCCGGCTTGTCCGTTCTGTCAGAGCGAGGACGTCCAGCGTCTGGTCTCTTCTTTTGCCGTCCACGGCCCACCGCGCCCTGATCCCGCAGAAGTGGCCGCCGAAAAGGCCGCCGCAGAGAGGCTGGCCTCTATCACACCCAAAGAACAGATCGAGAAATGGCGTGCTGGCAAGAGATAAAACTAACCCAGAAACCGTTTCTCCAGCTTTAAGACGTTGCCCGTGTGCTGCGCCAGATCTGCCAACAAACGGGCTAGATCATCGCCGTATCCGAGGCGACGTGCGAGGAAAGAGAACTCTTCGCTATCCGCAGCAGGCACCGTCAGGTCTCGGGCGTTGCCTCGGACAATGCGCAGCGCATCAATAAGCTTTCGTAGCCAAGCATGGGCCTCAACGAGTTGATGATGTTCTTCGGGGGTCAGAATGCCCGCTTCCGCTAAAGCGGCGATCGCTTCCTCTGTGTTTGTAGAGCGCAACGCCGGATTATCTCGTCCATGGCGCATCTGCAGGGCTTGAACGAGGTACTCAATATCTACCAATCCTCCCGGGCTAAACTTGGCGTTGACAGTGCCGGCCGCCACCAGATGCCGTAACTGCCGCTCGCGCATGGCGCGCATAGCAGTCACATCAAAGCTTCCACCACCGTACACGTATTCGTCGCGCAACTCGATCAATTGTTGCCCCAGCGTCATATCGCCGGCGATGGGGCGTAACTTGATGAGCGCCTGTCGCTCATAAGGCCAGGCCGGACCACCTGGGGCAAAGTAACGCCGGAACGACGCGAGAGACACCGCTAGAGAACCCGATTTCCCATAAGGGCGCAACTGTAAATCTATTTCAAAGATGCCTTCTCGCTTGGCGCGAATGGTCTCTAAAAAGCGTCTCACCAGCCGCTCATAAAACTCAGATGTAGGGATCACCTTAGGCCCCAAGGTCTTCCCATCCCCCGCGTAAACGAACATCAGCTCTATATCCGAGGCGAATCCAAGTTCCCTACCACCGCATTTGCCCAGGGCACAAATAACCAAGGGGCAAGGCGAGCCATCTTCGCAACAAGGCGCCCCGTACTGCTGCCGCAACTCCTCCTCACACAGGCTATAGGCTCCCTCCACGACGACCTCGGCCAAATCGGTAAGCTCGGCCGAGAACTGCCTGAACTCTTTGATGTGCCCTAGAATGTGGCGCATATCAATCCGAAACATCTCGCGATCCTTGAAGGCGTTAAGCGCCTCCCGCTTCGCCGCCCCATCCACGACTCTCTCTATGGCAGCCGTTAATTCGGCCCGCAATTCCTCCTTCGTCTTACCAACGGCTAGGGCCTTCACATCACGGACCACCGGAAAGAGGTTCGCATATTGCATGCGCAGAAAATCATCCCAAAGGAAGTCGCTTACCCCTAACAGCCGAGCAAGTGCACCCAATACCTCCGGCCGCTCTAACGAGGCCAATTCATCAGGCCAATCCGGATTCATGAATAGCTGCCCCAGGAGCTCCCGAAAGTGCAACAAAGCGGCCTCCGGATTCGGTGAGTGTGGTAGGACGCGAATAAAGTGCTTAACGAGCACGGTCGCTGCGCGTAATTCCCGTTGTTTTTCAGGAGAAGTTATCTTATGTCCATTAAAGTCGGTGAGGTAGAATATATCTTGAGCGCGATTCCGCGTTGAATTGACCACTACCTGGGCGATGTGCATTCCACTTAGGGCGAGGGCGTTGGTGAACTCATACAAAAAGCCCACGGTATCCGGGGCATCGATATAGAGCACCGTATAACGATCCGAAACATCATTGTTGATCTCAATATCTACAGGATAAAGTATCGGCGAGCTCCCCGCTATCGCACGTAAAACCTCGGTGACTCGCCTGGTCAACTTGCCCTGCGCCTCGCGCAACTCTCCCGCCTGCAAATGTTGCAAGAGAGCCGCGAGATCTTCAGCATACCGAACCCAAAGGTCCGGCGTAACCTTCCCGGTAACCGAGTGCACGGTGAAAACATCTACGATCTTTCGGCGCAAGTCCTTGGCCTCCAGGCCAATATACTGAGCCTCGCGGCCTTGTGCCGGGCCACCTCGCGGCATACTCCCCAGCGGTTCATAGGTAAACGCGAATCCATCACGGATGTTGAACCCGTAAACGAAGAGCAGTCCACAAATCAGCGAAAGCTCCCCTACGTAGTCGTATCCCACAATAGTTACGCGCCAGAGGTCGTCACCGAGCGGTTTTGCTTCCACATTGACCAAATGCTCGTCATCTAGGCTATCTGCCAATGCGGCATGACGCTGGATCTCCTCGGGGGTAAAAGCCGAACCGTACGAGGGGACCATACGAGCCAGATGACGATGCACATTCGGGATCGCTGAGGAGGAATCGCCAGTCATGTTCACCTCACTCTCTTCCAGACATCGCCGGTAAACAGCCCGAATTGCCGCACTGTGCTGCTGATATCGCGTGAGGAATAGCTCTCCGGCCTGAGCTCCCTGGAAACCCAGGCGACGCGCCAGATAATCCAACTCCCGGGGATCAGCGGGCAAAAGGTGAACCGGCTGATTATGCATCATCTGCAGATAATGCTCTACGGGGCGCAAGAAAGTGTAGCCGTCTACCAGCACGCGATAATCCTCGGCCGTCAAAAGCCCCGCCGCAAACAACCGCGCCAGCGCGTCCAAGGTGTTCGGGCTTCTCACTTCAGGATGCGCACCTCCATGGCGAAGCTGCAAGTATTGGGTTACGAACTCCACATCGCGAATGGAACCCTTCCCCAGTTTTACCTCTCCCCATTCGCGCCCAAGGCGACGCAAGTCGGCCTCAATGCGCTCTTTCATCTCGCGCACTTTGGCCCGTAAATCCTGCGCCTGTCCATCCAGCTCAAAGATCAGGGGTCCGATCCAATTTAAGAACTCTTCCCCCAAGGCTATATCTCCGGCAACAACGCGGGCTTTAAGCAAAGCTTGTCTTTCCCATAACCGCGCGTGTTGACGCAAATAAGCCTCATAGCCCTCAAAAGTAGAGACCAAAGGCCCTGTTCTACCCCAAGGCCGCAGGCGCAGATCAACGCGGTACAGGAATCCTTCAGAGGTCACGCGTGCTAGGGCATCCACCAATCGTTCTGCCAGTTGCTGATATGGCTTAGAAGCCGAGGCGGCGAGAAAGAGCAAGTCTATATCCGAGCTGTAATTCAGCTCGTTTCCTCCCAACTTGCCCAATCCCACCACGACAAAGCCCTTGGGGGCTACTGCCGTCTGGCGAGCAACGACGTCTAGACAGACTTGGACAAGACCGTCTGCAAGATGCGAGAGCTGCCTCGTCACCGTCGGCAGATCAACAAGGCCCAGTAGATCGGCTAGCCCGATACGCAACAACTCCAAGCGCTGAAAGCGCCGCAGCGCATCAAGTCCCCTGTCATATATACTGGATTCAGAGGCAACAGCCGCCTCGGCCTCCATACAAAGCTGTTGGGGACTTTTCAGTTCTGCCAGGCGCTGAGGATCGGCCAATAACGGCAAATGGTCAGGATCACGCAGGAGGATCTCGCTGAGGAATTGACTACCGGCGAAAAGGGTTACCAGCGTATCCAGCAACCGCGGTTCGTCAGCGAATGCACGACACAACTTCAAGGGATCGGCGACGACGGAAACCAAGCGCACCAGATTGACCAATACGCGGTCCGGACTGGCTGTGTTGCTCAGGGCTTTAAGAAGTTGAGGAAGACACCGAACAAAGGCCGCTTTGGGTTGCACACGATCGCTTAGGCAGCGGAGATGATCGTATGCAGCCCGCAAATCGGCAAAGCCGACCGCAGCAAGCAGATCCTGGAGCTGCTCATCGCTAAGCGTCTCAGGTGACAGCAACTCCCAATACCTATCAAAGGAATTCAGGGCCATCTCAGCCGCCTTGTACCGCCTCCTCGGTCAAGTATAGTACGCCCGTTACCACAGCGCCAAACTTCAGCACCCTAGATTGCCTGCCCCAAGAGAGCCTCTGAATGACCGACCTTGCGCACCGCTGCATAAACCAACTCTATCCCCAAAGACATTGCACAGCGTACTTCCTCATACTATAATGGCATTAATTTCGGCGAAGCGATCTCTTGTCTCCCATTGTAACAGCCAAGACTGGAGCGAAACATGAACACACGCACGGTCATTTTACTCTTGTTGTGCCTATCGGTGAGCATCGTGGGCTGTAGAAGGCCCAAACCCGTGACAGGACTCCTCACCCCAACCGCAGTAACCCCAGAGCCAACGGCGAGCGCCACCCCCGAGACACCTACCCTCACGCCGAGCACCACCCTCACCCAGCCGCTTCCTCCGGCAACACAGACTCCAGAGCCCAGGCCCTCCGAGACCCCTAAGGGTCCCGGTACTCCGATCATTCTTAGGCCGCCCGATGGCGCAGAGGGCACCGTCCTAGATCTGGAATGGTTATGGGAGGGCGAGTTGAGTCCAGACGAATGGTTTGAAGTCCAACTATGGCCCGATTCGCCAGACAGCCAGCCAAAGATCATCTGGGTTCAGGAACCCAAGTTACGTCTCACTTCTGCCGGTCTACTACCGGGGCCCTATAGATGGCGTGTAGGGGTCGTGCGTCGCATTGACCGCACCCGCGTCGAGGAAATTAGCGCCTTCAGCGGATGGCAGACTATCGTGCTCGCCCGTCCTTCTACCAAAGGAGAAATCACGCTCACACCAGCACAGGCAACGCCCACACCGACCTTGACCACAACCAGAACCAAGACTCCCAAAGTGACTGCTATCAAGACCAAGACTCCTACACGAACACCCACGCCCAGCCATACGCTGACCCCAAGGCCAACCCTCACGCCTACGATGACCAGCACGTCCACGGCAACAAGAACGAACACATCTACGAATACGCCTACAATGACAAATACGCCGTTGCCACCTACGGCGACAAGCACATCACGGCCACCTACGGCTACGGCGACATATACGCCCTTACCGCCCACCCCAACGAGCACATCGACAAGGCCTTATCCCTACCCGGTGGCCACGGCAACGAACACGCCCCTCAGGCCGACGCCGACCAATACTCCCGTTGCGTATCCACCTTCCACGGCAACGAACACGCCCGTCAGGCCCACTCCGACCAGCACCCCAACCAACACCCCTAGCCAGTATCCCCAAGAGACGGCTACACGTACGCCCATACCCAAATACACCGATACCCCGACGCCCCAAAAGAGGTCTAGACAGCTCTGACCCCTTTGGAACGATCTGCGCCTCATGGTACAATGCGCGCCAAGCTAATGTACCATGAGGCGCTTTTCATGATCTCGCTTGACGATTTCCTTGAGGCGACCGGTGGCCAAGTCCTCGGAGAGCCGCGAACTCGGGTCTTTACCGACTTTGCCTTTGACTCCCGCATCGTTGAGCCGGGTCAATTGTTCCTCGCTGTAGTGACCGAGACGGGCGATGGGCACGATTTCATCCCTGAGGCCCAGCGTTCTGGTGCGACCGGCATAGTTTGCCAGCGTCCGCCCACTTCGTTGCCCGCCGAGATCACCTGTATCTTCGTGGAAAACACCCAGCAAGCTTTGCTTGATTACGCCCGTTATATCCTCGCCAAGAGGCAGATAGAAGTCATCGGCGTCACCGGCAGCTTGGGCAAGACAAGTACCAAAGAAGCCATAGCTGCCGTGTTAGGCGTCTCCAAAGCGGTGTTCAAGAATTACGGCAACTATAGTGGCCGCTTCGGGCTACCGATCGCCCTGGGGAAACTCGGCGAAGAGCACAAAATCGCCGTGCTAGAGATGGCTTGCGATTCTTTCGACGAAATCCGCGATCTAGCGGATATCACGCGCCCCAAGGTCGGGGTGATCACCCTCATCAGCTATAGCCATCTACAGTACTTGGGCACACTGGAAAATATCGCTCGTGAGAAGGGGCGTTTGATTGAGGCCCTACCCGCTGAAGGTACAGCGATCCTCAACGAAGATGATCCTTTCGTGAGAGCTATGGGCAAGCGTGCCGTCAGTCACGTGATCACCTATGGCCTCAATCCCCAAGCCGAACTTTACGCCGACGAGGTGAGCACCTCACCCGAAGGCACGACCATGCGTATCCATTGGCATGACCACGTGTTCCCGATACGTATCCCCTTTATCGGCGTGCACCACGCTTACACTGCCCTGGCAGCGGCTGCAGTAGGCCTCACTTACGGCCTCTCCTGGGAAGAGATCGCCCATGGATTAGAGAGCGTCACCCCCCTGCCGGGGCGAACCCGACTGTTAAAAGGCGTGAACGGCGCCCTACTGCTGGACGACAGCTACAATGCTGATCCCACCTCTGTGTTGGCCGCGCTTCGCGCCTTGCGCGCCCTGCCTGCTAGGCGGCGCCTTGTCCTCTTGGGAGACATGGCGCACCTTGGGGACTATACCGAAGAAGCCCATCGCGTTGTTGGACGTTATTGCGCGGAGATGGCCGACTGGCTTATCACGAAAGGTGAGCTTGCCCAGATCGCGGCTGACGAAGCTTTATCCAAAGGCATGCCGAGGTCTAGAGTTCAGATCACATTTTCTCCAGAGGATGCCATCCGCGCCCTTCGGGAGACCTTACAAGCCGGCGATCTGCTTTTGATCAAGGGAAGCGGTGAGGCCCGCCTGGAGATGATCACCCGTGAACTTTTAGAAAACCGCAAGACGGCCTCAGCGGTATTACCCCGTCAACATCGCGGTTGGGCTCAGGTGCGCTTGGAACGCCCCGGTCGCCCTACGTGGGTGGAAATCTCCTTAGATGCTATCGCAGAGAATGTGCGCCGCATCGTGGAATGGGTTGGGCCCCATGTTCACGTCATGGCTGTGCTCAAGGCAGATGGCTACGGACACGGCGCCCTTAGGGTGGCACATACCGCCCTGAATAACGGGGCCACTTGGCTTGGCGTGGCCTGTCTCGGCGAGGCCATTGCCCTGCGGCGGGCAGGCGTCGCGGCCCCTATTCTTATCTTAGGCTACACGCCGGCATGGCAAGCTCGCGATGCCGTACTACACGACGTCACTGTGACGATCTTTTCTCTAGAGGTTGCGGCGGCCCTTTCACGCGCCGCGCAAAACCTCAACCGCGTGGCCCGCGCGCATGTCAAGGTGGATACGGGGATGGGACGACTAGGCCTCATGCCGGAAGAGGTCTTACCCTTTGTAAAAAGTATGCACAAGCTCCCAGCCCTAGAGGTAGAGGGCATCTTTACTCATATGGCCGCTGCGGATGATGCCGACCTGAGCTATACGTACTGGCAGCTTGAACGCTTTAACCAGGTACTTGCTGCGCTACGCTCGGAGGGTTTGCTGCCGAGATACATTCACGCAGCCAACAGCGCCGCCATGTTGCGCGTCCCCGAAAGCCATTACAACATGGTGCGACCGGGAATCGCTCTGTATGGGCTAAATCCCTCGTCGGCAGCGCCTTTGCCGGAGGGATTCCGGCCAGCCCTATCGTTCAAATGCCAGGTAGCTCAGGTGAAAGAACTCCCAGAGGGCAGCTACGTTGGCTACGGCTGCACCTATCGCACCAAGCGACGAGAGCGCATCGCGGTGATCCCTGTGGGCTACGCCGACGGCTTCCGCCGGGCGCCGGCTCACTGGGGCGAAGTGTTAGTTAGGGGACGGCGAGCGCCTATCGTAGGGCGGGTTTGCATGGATCAAACCATGATCAACGTGACAGACATCCCCGGCGTTCGCCAAGGCGACGAGGTAGTGCTCATCGGCTCACAAGGTGAGGAATGCATTACCGTAGACGAAGTGGCCCAGCGCCTAGGCACGATCAACTATGAGGTGATCTCCGAGATATTGGCTCGGGTGCCACGCATCGCCTAACGAGAGAGCTGGGTGACTAAACCTATTCAGCCTCGCTCACCTGTCGCTCCGCACGAGCTAACCACTCAGGGTTAACCTCCACTCCCCATCCTGGGCCTTGAGGGATCATCACCTGGCCATCGTGCACCTCTAAAGCCGGCCGGTAAAGACCTTGGGTCCAAGGAGTCTCCTCAATAGAGAACTCAAAATGTGGCCCAGCGTTGGGAATAGCCCCCATGAGATGCAGGGTGAATACGGTTACCAGAGAGAGATTGGCGCTATGGGGCACACAGAGCATGCCCACCTCTGCCGCCATCTTGGCCACGCGCAACGCCCGCGTCAGCCCACCGATATAGCAGATATCGGGTTGAACGATGTCTACGGCATGCATCCAGATTATGCGCTTCCATTGTTGAAGATCGTAATCCTGCTCGCCACCGGCCACAGGTATATTCAAAAAGCGCGTCACCTCAGTGGTCCATTCCAGTTCCCAATAGGGGCAAGGTTCCTCAAAATGCGAGACACCGTAATCCTCCAGCATATGCCCCACTTCAATGGCTCGCCTCGGCGTATAGCAACTGTTGGCATCCACCTTGAGATCAACGTCGTCTCCAAGAGCCTTGCGTACCGCGGGCACGAGGGCTTCTGTGCGGCCGGGCCATTCGTCCTCGTCATGTCCGACGACCTTGCCGATACGAACCTTGAAGGCGCGATAGCCATAGACATCCCGCAGACGCGCCAGGCGTTCAGCTTCATCCTGGGGCGTGATGTCACGACGCATAGAGGATCCATAGGGCGTCAGAGGACGAGGCTTCCCACCCAATAACTCGCAGATGCTTTTACCCTCCAGCTTGCCGCGTAAATCCCAGAGAGCGGTATCCAAGCCGGCCAGCGCACGGCAGACATAAGTGCCGGGGAACTTATAGGTGCCCTCGATCACCCGGCTGGCTAGCCCCTCAGTGTCCAATGGATCCGCGCCCAAAGCAAGAGAGGCCACTTGGCGGTGAAAAACCAACGCCGAAATATCGGCGTTAAAGGGGGCCATTTGCCCGATCCCCTCTGCGCCACTATCGGTGTGAACTCGCACAATGCTTAGATGTCCGCGTGTAAAGGTCTCTAGGCGTTTGATAAACATCTTGGACCCTCCCCTTAACCGTTCTCAGTTAGGGTTAACCACCGAACGAGAGGCGTAAAATAGGCTGCGCAGACGATCCACTTCGGCCAAGACCTCGGTTGTTACCCGTTCAGCGCGCTGGAATTGCTCGCGCACCACATCGTCAATAAAGAAGGCCAACTGAAAGGTGAGAGCTCCGTCGTTGGCATCCACGAGGTTTGCCGAGGGAAGCTGCCAGTAGCTGACGCGCAATAAAAAAGTGTCTGAAAAATGGCGTTCTATGGCATGGATGCGCTCATCTAGGCGCTGCTCTTGCTCGCCGCGTAAACGTTCTACGTGATACGCCTTTTCCAAGCCACGATAGACGTGTGTGATATTGCGATGCCAGATGCTGTAGAGGCGCTTATAGTCCACATAATGGGCACGGTCACGAAATTGCGCGCGGTCAACCGCCTTATCGGCCTCGATATCCGAGGAGAGAATCTTGTTCAGATCGCTGCGCTTGACCATGGGTTCCGTCGGCGCACCAGGGGCATTGCATTGAGCCAACTCCTGTAAGGTTAGCTTGCCGTCACGCAATAGGTCACGCTGGATGAAGGAAGCAATTGAGACACTATAATCCGTATCAATTAACTCACACTCAATAATCTTGACCAGATACAGCCATACCGTGATTCGCTCGATCAAGTCATCGAAATGATCCATCGCCTCCAGTATGCGCCGCTTGATCTCCTGGCGCTCATTGGCGCTAAAGCCGCTATCCTCCGCATAGCTACAATATTTGATCAGGGCGATCAGTTCCTTGCTGAACTCTTCGCTTCGCGCGCGCAAGTCGTGTTCTACCTCTAAACGAACCAGTTCGCCCTCCAAACGCGTCAGGTGCTCCTCAAGCCAGGCCTTTTGAACTTCCTCGGCGAAAGAGAGCGTCCCAAGCGACAGCAGGCGTTGGTACTCGCCGCGATAGAATTCTAACCGACGGCGCATAGCGGCCTGCTTCTTGGGCCATTCCCCAAGGACGTTTTCGTGGCTGTTACAGGCCTCGGTGAGCAAGGCGGTGGCCGTCTTGAGATCACAGGGCTTGCTAATGCTCACGTTGAGCACAACGCGCAACTCCACGCTGGGCTTGGTCAAGTTGACGATCCGGCTGGCAGCCAGCCTCGCATTGGGCATAAACAACAGGATATGGCGCTTGACATCATAAAGCTGAGTGACGCGCACGCCGATACTGCGCACCTGACAGGTTGTGCCATCCTCTAGGATCAACAAATCATCCTGGCGGAAGGGATTATCCAACGCCATATAGGTGCCGCTAAAGAGGCCCTGGAGTGGCTCCTGAAAAAGATAACCCAACACCAAGCCTAGGAGGCCCAGGCCAGCTAGTAGTGTGCCCAAGTTGCCTCCTAATGCGGCAACTACGGCGTTGGCCGCAGCGATAACGATAATAACCGGCCCAATACGGCTGAGGATAGGGATGATGATATCATCCGCCTGACTGTCAGACTCTTGGACCTTGGGTTTGAGATAAGCGACAATGATCTCAAAGAGGATGCGCCAGGCTACGTAAGCACCGGAGATGATCAACAGACCGTTGTAGATGCGGTGCAACGCCAAGCTAAACTTGGATTCGCCCCAAGCTAGCTCCCAGGAACGCAAGATGCCATAAGCGACAAGCAAAGTAAGCAAGGGCTTGCGGATAAGGCCAATGATCAGATCATCAATGCGCGTGCGCGTGTGGCGGGTAGCATACTTGATGAGAAGATAGGTGAGGTAGTAAACCAGCAGGGCAATGATCACCCAGCCAAACAAATTGACTAGGAACATCCCCAAAGGATGAGCAGCAAAGTTGAGCCAAGCGGGCAACTTGATCTCTAAACCAAGGACATCCATGGAGACTCCCTCTCCTCGGCTCTACAGTCCGAAAGGCCCAAAAGCCCAGCGTAAGAGAGGCTGAAATACTCAAAAACAAGACACACTCAATGGACGACTTCTAAAAATCCCTGCGTAGCCCGCTATCACGGGCCAAAATCAACGATCCTGTAGGCTCAATAACGGTTTGATTGGCTAGGCCGCAATACCTTTCCGAATCCCGGCTCGGCCAACAGGCCCCTTTCCGTCCATACCACTTGTCCTCGCATGCGTACACACACGACGCGGCCAAGCGCCCATTGTTCAACGAACGGGGACCAACCACATTTCGTATGGTAACCCTCAAAAGGAAGCTGATAAGGCTCGCCAATCTCAACCTCAATGTTGCTCTGCTCAGGCGGCTGCAGGCCATAGATGCGTAAAGGGCCATAGTAAGTCAATTCCAGCAGGCGCTCCAAAGTCAGACGCCCCTCATTCATGGCATAGAGTAGCAAGGGTAAGGTGGTCTCCAGGCCAGGGACGCCAGGCGGGGGAAAGGCCGATTCCTTTTCAACGCGCGTGTGCGGCGCATGGTCGCTGGCGATGATATCCACCAGATGCAGGCGTTGCCAGAAAAGCATCACGTCGCCGGGGGAAACAAGCGGCGGTTTCATGTGCGCGTAAGCTCCCAGCCGAGCCACCGCCGCGTCGGAGAGGAAAAGGTGATGGGGCGTCACCTCACACGTGACTTGGATACCCTTCTGGCGAGCATCATCAATGCGTACAAGATCGTCAGGATGGGGGACATGACAGATATGCAAACGTTGTCCGTAGCGCCGTGCCAGCTCCAGAGCGATGGGAATAGAGCGGCTCTCAGCGTGGATGGCAATGGGACCCGGGCCGGGCCAAACCTCAAAGACCCTGGCCAAAGCCTCCGGCTCATGAGTGGTGAGATCACCGAAAGTCTCATCTAAATAGAGCTTGAGGCCCACAGCCCGGTGGCCAAACTCCCGGATAGGGGTGACATCTCGGCCATCGTAGCCCAAGAAAAGGCCATAGTCGCAAACAGCTTTACGGGCGAAAAGCTCTTCCTTCCACAAGAAGGAAGGCCCATCCACGATGGGCGGAGTGTTGTTGGGCATATCCAAGACACCGATCACACCCCCCGCCAGCGCCGCCGTCGTGCCGGAGAAGATATCCTCCTTATGAGTGGCTCCGGGCTCGCGCAAGTGAACATGGGCATCGATGATCCCAGGCAGGGTCAAGAGGGCCATGTGCCTCTCCTTGGGCTACCTCGTCTCTCCCAATTCATCGCGCCGCGAGCCATTTCCGCAGCACCCCTTTCATTTGAGCCCTCAGTCACCTCGCGAACTACGCAAACAGAATAGGTTTAATAGTCAAAGTCAACTACTCGTGGATGATAACCCAGGTGCCGGGATTCTCTCTCGTCGCCGTGACCGACTTGGCATTAGCGGGCACGACCGGCCCGGTCCATTCGTAGAGCCACTTGGCATCCTCCTTACGCAGATTAACACAGCCGTGGCTCATCGGCGTGCCCCAATTGTTGTGCCAGTATGCGCCATGCAGGGCATAGTTGCCATAAAAATACATCACATAGGGCACCGCCGGAAGATAGTACCCTGGCCCGCTCATCAGTTGCGACTCATATTTGCGCTGGATGCGAAACTTGCCCGTGATCGTCGGCGTGCGGCTGCGCCCACTGGAGATTTTCGTGCTAAAGACAACCTCCGTCCCCTCATAGGCCGTGAGCCGCTGTTCGCTCAAATCAACCTCAATCCACTTTTCCTCCAAGGGTAAGGGGAGAAAGCGCGCAGTAACCCAAGAGGGTGTCAACGTAGGGGAGGGAGTAAACGTCCCGGTCGGCAAAGGCGTCAGCGTGACCGTCGGCGTACGAGTCGGCGTCGATGTGGACGTCGAGGTCGGCGTCGGCGTGTAAGTCGGCGTCAGCGTAGGGGTGGGCGTAAGCGTCATAGCCCCCAACGCGATGCGCACTTTATCTGCCCTGGATTCGTCGGCCACTAAAAAAGCCAAACCCGAGGCACCCAACAAGACGATGCCCAACATAAATAGCATAGCTACATCCCGCAAGACGCGCCATTGAGCTCCTCCTGAGCGACGCTCAAGGCCACCTCGGTTGGGCGGCCTGAAAGCAGCGCGAGCCTCAATAGGGGGCTGTATGGCCTCGGGTTGGTCAAGCGTTTCGTAGGGCATGTTCGTTAGGGTAGACTCCTCTGGGACTGGTTTCTCTTCAGCGGGCGATACTCCGCCCTCTGTGGGCAAAGAGGCCTCAGGGGATGTTTCAGGTGACGCCGCAAGCTCTTCAGGCTGGGGCATTGCGGCAGAACCGACCACGTCGGACATAGCGGGCAACTCGGCCTCCCCACCAACACCTGAAACGGCATGAGAAGGGCAAGGTGAGATTTCCTCGCCCTCGCGCGCGACCTCAGGTGATGCGGCCTCAGATGGAGATATCTCCGAGGCTCCTTGGGTAGTCGTTATGAGCGGCTCAGGAACAGTCGCCCCGAACGAGGGTGATTCCATGATGGGGATAACAGCTCCTGTTTCCCACGGGGGGACGAAGAGCGCCGGCCCCTCCAATTCCGCAGGAGGCTGTGACGGCTCCTGCCTTCGCTCTTCCCGCCCAACCTCTTCCGTTTGGGCAGTCTTTGGCTCGGTCCCTGGCTCTTCCGGCTTAGAAACAAAGGGCTGGACATGTGAGGTAGCTTCCTCTAACCACCGCAGAGCCGTGCGCGCCCGAACGCTGTCGGGGTGTGCCTCTAGTACACGTTGGTAGATAGCCCGAGCCAAATCGCGGTCCCCGGTCAGAGAGGCTAATCCCAGCCAGGCCTCTTCATTATCATGATCCATAGCCAACACGGCCTCAAATCGGCGCCGGGCACGCTCGTATTGGCCGCG
>DAOTVR010000075.1:0-9761 GCA_034436315.1 Anaerolineae bacterium | reverse complement strand
TGCGCGAGGTGGCCGACGAGCTGGAGGCCCTCGGGAAGCTGGGATAAAGACCATGCCGAGTGCGCACCTCAAGGGCCTTTTTTGAAGACGGGCGAGCTTGAGGTAAACAGGCGGTTTCCATCCTCTTAAGGATTTATGGGCGCGGCTTATCCAACACTTCGCGCACCTTGCGCGCTAACGCCTCGGGGCTGAAGGGCTTTTGCAGCAAGGCCATGCCTTCCTCCAGGATGCCTTGGCTAGCGATAAGATCATCGGTGTAGCCCGAGATGAAAAGCACTTTGAGGCCTGGCCATAGGGCGACAAGTTGCTTGGCCAGCGCAGAGCCACTTATCCCGGGCATAATGACATCGGTCAGCAAGAGATCAAGCTTTCCCTGGGCCAGGGCTACCTGCAGAGCCTCGGCTCCACTGGCCGCCTCTAACACCGTGTAGCCCAGCTCTCGTAGCACGCGGGCCGCGATTTCGCGCACCGCCAAATTATCCTCAACGACCAGGACCGTCTCGCCCCCCCGAGGTGTGGGTGTCACCTCGCTCACGGCCTCACGAATCTCCGCTTCCTCCTTGGCCCGAGGAAGATAGATCCTGAAAGTGGTCCCCTGTCCCAACTCGCTATAGACCCAGATATGCCCTTGATGCTGCTTGACGATGCTATACACCGTGGCCAGCCCCAGGCCGGTACCCTTGCCCGGCTCTTTAGTGGTAAAGAAAGGCTCAAAAAGGTGCGCCTTAACCTCTTCGCTCATGCCTGTCCCTGTATCGCTGACGCTAAGCAACACATAATCACCAACGGCAACCCCTGCATGTTCCCGGGCATAAGTCTCATCCAAGGCCACGTTGCTCGTCTCAATGATCAATGTGCCCCCTGTTGGCATCGCATCGCGGGCGTTCACTGCCAAGTTGACCACTACCTGCTCGATTTGTCCGGAATCAGCCTTGACACGCCATAGGCCAGGGGCAAGGCTCATCTTCACGGCGATATCCTCGCCGATAAGCCGCGGAAGCATCTTGCTCAGTCCCATGAGCACCTCGTTCAGGTCGAGCACTCGCATCTCCAAGACCTGTCGGCGGCTGAAAACCAGGAGCTGGCGGGTGAGGGCCGCGGCCCGCTCGCCGGCCTTCCGGATCTGCTCCAGGCTCTCGCGCAAGGGATCATCGGGCTTCAAATCTCGGAGGGCCCACTGGCTGTGGAGGCCGATCACCGTGAGCAGGTTGTTGAAATCGTGGGCCACGCCTCCAGCCAGCCTCCCCACGGCCTCCATCTTTTGTGCCTGCAAGAACTGCTCTTCTAGCCTTCTATGTTCGGTGATATCCGTAAGAACGCCCCAATAGTGATCCACGCTGCCATCCGGCTTGCGCATCACCATGATGTTCGCGTTCATCCAACGAGTTTGGCCGTCTTTGGTCAAGAAGCGGAACTCCAACCGGAAGGATTCTTCCCCACGGGCCACCCGCGCTTGCCACTCCCGAAGAGCACGCGCTCGGTCGTCGGGATGCAGGAGAGAGAAAACGGAAAACTTGTTGGCGAGGATTTCCTGCACCGTATATCCGAACTGGCGCACGTTCGCGGAGATGAAATCTAACGTGACCTCCCCGTCTGCCTGGGCGCGGAAGAGGACCACCGGACTATGCTCGACGGCAAAATTCATCTGCCGCAGGGCTTCCTCTGCCCGCCGGTGGCCGACGGCTGCGCCCAGGACGCTGGCCGCAGCATAGAAAGCTTCTACCTCCTCCGGCAGCCACTCGCGCTCGGCGAGGCAGTCATCAAACCCTACAAAACCCCACCACTCTTGCTCCACAAAGATGGGCACGATCAGCAAGGACTTGATGCCTTGCAGTTCCAACAGAGTGCGCTCGCTTTCGGGCAATTCTCTTACGTGGCTTTGAAATGCCTGTCCTTGGCTAAGGATCTCTCCCCAGCGCCCAAAACCCGCCGCCAGCCAGGGGAAGGCCTGCAACGCCGGGTTACCGACTGGGGAGCAAACGCCGGGAGCCACCCATTCGTATCGCTGACTGAGCAGGGACGTGCCGTCCGCAGCTTTATGGACCTCAAAGATATAGGCACGGCTCGCCTGGCTTGCCTGTCCCAAGCGCTCCAGCACTTGCTGGATATTTCCCTCCCAGGAGGTTCCCCGCAAGAAACCATGGACGGCGAAAACAACGGCTTCCAGGATAACGCTTCGCCGGCTCAGCGCTTCCTCGGCCCGTCGACGTTCAGCCAATCGCGCTTGGAGGGCTTCGGCCATGCGATCAAAAGCTTGGGCTAGCCAGCCCAACTCATGCTGGACATACGGCGGCCCAACGCGGGCATCTAGCTCACCCGCAGCTATCTGCTGCGCGGCGCCCAGAAGGGCATTGACCGGACGCGCGATGAAAAACCACCCCCCGATCACGGCCACGGCGGTCACAAAACAGGCAACCAGCCCCAATATTGCCAGATCACGCACCAGAATACGGTTGGCCTCGGCAAAGAGGACCCGCAGAGGAATCCCGGCGGAGACATACGCCGCCGGATCTCTAGCAGGACCTTCCAAGGGCGCAAAGACATACAAGCGATTGACCCCATCCAGGCCGGGGCCCGTAATCTGGCCTTCCCCGCGCTGTTTCAGGGCAGCTTGGACGATCAGAGCCTCGGGCACGGTCTGCCCAACCCACTTTTCTCCTTCGGGGTAACGCGCCAGGATGGCCCCATTGCGGTCAAATACGGTCAGCGTTGTCTCTGGCGGCAGCTTCACCTCGGTCAGCAGGCGGCTGAGCCACCTCAAATCCAGCGAGGCAAAGAGCACGGCCTGTAGCTGGCCGGCCTTATCCAAGACGGGGTAGCCAAAGACAATCACGGCTCGGCCGGAGATGCGACCAAACTGATAATCGCCCATAGCGAAAGCCTGGGTTTGGATCACGCGCTGAAACCAGTCGCGATCGGCTATGTTGATCGGCTTCTCAAAGGGAAGGGCACTACAAAACACGTCCCCGCCGGGGGTAACGGCTCCGAAGTTGGCATAGAAGGGGTATTGCTTCAGCAACTTGGCGAAAAACGCACTGCAAGCCTCAGCGTCACGCTCGCGCACTGAGGGAAGTTGCCCCAACGCGATCAGAAGCTGATGCGCGCTCTCAACGTATTGCCTTTGGCTGTTGCTGACCGAGCGCACCAGCATCAGGAGCTCATGTTGCGCCCGGACAATAGTTCTTTGTCGCCGCTCCAAGTTAGAATAAAGCGTCAGCCCCAGAAAGGGAAGGATGGCGATAGCCACCAGAAATAACAAGCGCCCCCGTAGACCCTTTAGGGTGGAGGTCAAACGACGTGCAAATTCTCTCCCGGCCCTCATGATAAGCGAACAAGAAACCTCTTTTATGTTTATATCATATTGAGCACACTAAACCGTGTCAAATCGAGAAAATAGGAGGGTGTCGAGAAAGTCGGTGCAAAATCGTTGTCACCAATACCGGTAGCGGCTAAGCCCGCACAAGCTCAGCCTGTGGGCAAATTTCAACGAACTGATATATTTTTCAACACCCTCGAAAATAAGTTACCCTACAGTTTCCAAAGCGGCCGCGCCGTCGCCTTGACCCTTTGCCTCTCCGCCGGAGCTATGCTATAATCCAAAAGTCAATGGAGCACGAGCGATGGATGCGCGAGGCGCTTGAAGAGGCCAGGGCCGCGGCTGCCGCGGGCGAGATCCCCGTGGGGGCGGTGGTCGTCTGGCAAGGGGGGATCATCGGGCGGGGGCGCAACCGCCGCGAGGAGCTGAAGGACCCTACGGCACACGCCGAGATCCTGGCCTTGCGCGAGGCGGCCGCGACGCGCGGGGGCTGGCGGCTGGAGGGAGCGACGCTTTATTGCACCTTGGAGCCGTGTTGCATGTGCGCTGGGGCCGCCGTCAACGCGCGGGTGGAGAGGCTGGTTTACGGCCTGCGCGACCCTAAGGCGGGAGCGGCGGGCTCGGTTTACGACCTGGTGCGCTCGCCCTGGCTGAACCATCGCTTGCAGGTTATCTCCGGCGTGTTGGCCGAGGAGATAGAGGATTTGATGCGGGCTTTCTTCCAAAGCCTGCGCGATAGCCGTTAGATATGGTGATAGGAGGGGTGCCAGAGCGGCCGAATGGGGCGGTCTCGAAAACCGTTGTGGTGCTTGTCGCCACCGTGGGTTCGAATCCCAC
Organism: Anaerolineae bacterium; assembly: GCA_034436315.1. Lineage (GTDB taxonomy): Bacteria > Chloroflexota > Anaerolineae > UBA1429 > UBA1429 > DAOTVR01. Next base: position 5,608 of record DAOTVR010000075.1, on the reverse strand, counting down.
CCCCTCCGCCTGAAACCGCATGACCACGAGAGACGCCGCAGCGAGGCTGGCCCATGAGCACAAACCTGCGCCAAACCTTACGTGCAGAGCCAACTGCTGAGCCGATGAGCGCCCGGCTGGATGTCGTGCTGGATAAGGAGGTTTGGAAAGCCTTCGGGGCCGTGTCCACGCCGACTTGGATCGTCGACCTCATGATCCGGCTTCTAGATGTGGACGAGTGGCGAAACCTCAAGATCCTGGAGCCCGGCAGCGGCTTGTGCAACTTCTTGGCCCGCATTTACGAGCAGTACCCCGCCAACGCGTTCACGGGCGTAGAGATCAACCCCGAAGTCTACGCCATGGCCCGTTCGCTCTATCCGCAGTTCACTCTCTATCTGGCCGATTTCATCCTTTGGGATGCCGCGGAGGAATACGACGTGGTCATCGGCAACCCGCCGTATGGGATCATCGGCGACAAGAGCCATTACCCCCTTCATGTGTTGCGGGAAAAGAAGGCCGCTTATAAGCGCGTCTGCACGACATGGTTTGGGAAATACAACCTCTATGGCGCGTTCATCGAGAAAGGCTTGAAGATGCTCGGCCGACGGGGTAAGCTCGCCTTCATCGTGCATCGTGCCCGCCACGTTCATGATCCTCGACGAGTTCAAGCAGCTCAGAAAGCTCCTCGCGGCTTCGGGGAGGGTGAAGGTCTTTTATCTCGGCAATAGGATGTTTGAGGGCAAGAGCGTATCCACCTGCCTCCTCGTCGTGGAAAAGGCACGGACGGGCCTCGAGCTTCACGAGGTCCTGGCTCCCGACAACATCGCAACATGCTATGAGAAAGATCGCTACGGCGGCGAGATGATCCGTTTCGAAAGCTCAGCGACAAAGGCCTTGGAGGAGAAGGCCATCCCGCTGGGCGCCCTATTCGATATCTATTTTGCCGCCCGCAGCCCCGAGATCAAGAAACACCCGCTGGTTTCCAGAGAGCCAAAGCCCGGCCTTGTGCCCATACTGACCGGGCGCAACCTCCACGCCGGATATATAGATTACACCACATGTTACTCCCGGCTGTGGATGCCCAAAGAAGCGGCGCCCAGCCTAAGGTGGTTTTACAAAATGCCTCACCTCGTTGTGGCCCATACGAAAGGCGGCAAGATCGTGGCCGCCGTAGATAGAGAGTGTTACCCCTGGCGGGAGGATATCCATCTGATCCCGAAGGTAGAGGGCGTGGATATCGACGAGGTTGCCGCCTATCTCAACTCGGAAGAAGTCCAGGCCTATATGCGCGCGCTGTACCGCGATATCACCCCGCACATCACCATTACCCAATTGCGGCAGTTACCCTTGAGGGTCGGATGGCTCTTGTCGCTTGATTCCCTCCACCTGATCAAAGTGCGGGTCATAGCTCAGGACCTCGGTGCTCCCCCGTTGCTCCATCAGGGCGATGTGGTAGGCGTCAACATAATCAATAGGCAGAGTGACGTAAAGCTCAAAAACGCGCCGGTAGAGGCGTTTATGAGGAAGCTTGAGGCCCGGTAGGCCGATGAGCGGAAGGAGAAGGTCACGGATCCTCTCGCGGCTGAGGTTGTAGGTTTTCTTGTTGGAGAGGACAAAAACCACCTCGGCGATGACTAAATCCGAGGTCCAAACGGAAAGCGTGCCCCGTTCAAGGGCCTGGATCACGGCGAAACAGGCCCGGCCACGTTGGGGATCGTCGTTCGTGAGATGACGGAGGAGGATGTTCGAGTCGAGGAACTGCATGCTCAGTGCTCCTCTGAGCGGGACATCTCTTCCAAGGCCTCCTGCGCAACCCCGCCCTCAAATGCACGACGCAGCTCTTGAAAATCCTCCGGCTGCTTGCGCGGCGCGACGGCACCGAAGGTCGCCTCGGCAACGGACCGAACCGGCCTAAGGATCACCAGAGCCTGATCACCCTTGCCCAGCGATAGTTCCACCCTGTCCCCCTCTTTGATCCCCAGCGCTCGGCGGATCTCTATCGGCAGGGTGATCTGCCCCTTTCTGGTCACGACAGAGTAGAACTCCCCCATAGGTTGCCTCCGAAACTTGGTAGTACCTTACCAGTAAAGCACTACTATAGTAGAACGAATACTACGATATGTCAATCGGCATGATGGGCTTTTTTCAACTCCCTTGCCCCTTCGATGGATTTGTGCTATAATCTATTTATCAGCGTCAAGCTTTTGTTTTTTGTTCTCTCGGCATCTGGCTACGACCCAGGTATGGCCCAGGCGATTTAGTAGGGTGAAGGAGGACCTTATGCGCGGTCGGATTTGCCTCGCCGCGGCCTCATTCCTACTGCTTGCCGCCCTGATCGGCACCTGGACGGCCCTGTACTGGGCAGAGTCGCTGTTCACCGAATCCCATCTTGTCGGCTACTCCTGTTGCGTCACCGAGGAAGATCTTCCAGCACTTGGGACGCTGGAAAGAACCGCGAGCGATTTCTTCCGCACTTTTCCTGGAAAGCATCTCCCCCCATTAGTTTTCGTCTCTGCCAGCGTGGCCCTCTTCGCCATGAGGATGGCTAAAGCCCAGACAAAGCGTGGGCTGCCCTTGCTCTTTGTAACCCTCAACCTGCTCTATTTGGTAGCGGACTTCTGGCTCGTCGGCATATCCTGGTCGTTAAGCGATCGGCTCAATGGCCCGTGGGCGATTCCCTACACAGGCTACTACCGCACCGGGTACGGGATAGCTCTCCATGTGGCTCTGTGGCTCGTTTACTTCTTCGCCTCTTTAAGGGCAAATACCGACCGGCTTTTGTGCGCAGGCCCTGCCCCTACTGGGGGATGACGAGCACTTGCCCTACGGCGATGCGGTTGGGGTTGCTTAGGCCGTTGGCCTGGGCCAGGGCAGCGAGGCTCACCCCGTAGCGCCTGGCGATGCTGGCCAGGCTCTCACCCGGCTGCACACGGTGGATGCGTTGGGAGGGCATGCTGCCCACGGGGATGATCAACGTTTGGCCCACGCGAAGGTGATCGGGATCCGTCAGGCCGTTTTTGTTCATGATAGCCCAAACTGTGGTGCGGTAAGCCCGCGCAAGGGATGAAAGCGTATCCCCCTCGCGCACGGTGTAGGTGATGTCGCCGGTCGGCAGGGGCGTAGGGGAGATGGCCGTAGGCGAGGCCGTGGCCGTGGGGGCCCAGGTGACCGTTGCCGAGGGCGTAAGGGGTGGGGTGGCCGTCTCCGGCGGCGCCGGCGCCAAAGTGTCCGTAGGCGGGGCTCCCTCGGTAGCCGAGAGCATTGGCGGAGGGGTGGGGGTAGCGCTCGGTATAGCCATCGCCAGGGTGGCCAGGGCCGAAGAGGCCCCGGCCCGTCGCGGCTTGGAACGTTGGCATCCGGCGGCCCAGGGGAGGGCGAGCAACATCGCAAGCGCCAGTGAAACCGCCCTTGTGCGCCGATCCACCCCTGCGACCTCCTCGTCGGGGAGCTAGGCTACTTGAGAATCAATCCAGAATCCGCCGGCGGCCAATAACGCAGCCACGCCCGGCCGATGATATCATCAAAGGAGACCATGCCAAAGGCGCGCGAGTCGTTGCTCGCGTTGCGGTTATCCCCCAAGACGAACACGTGTTCCTCGGGCACCAGACGAGGAGGCATAGTCCCCAACGTGGGCTGATCCAAATACGGTTCGTCCAGGGGCTCACCGTTGATATAGACCTTGCCATCGTGGATCTCTACCGTTTCGCCGGGCAAGCCGATGACCCGCTTAATCAGCGGCTCGGGTTGCGGACGGCGGATTACTACGATATCCCCCCGCGAGGGGCTGTGAAAGCGATAGGTGATCTTCTCGATGATCAAACGTTCGTTATTGTGCAGGTTGGGCTCCATGCTCTGGCCTTCCACCCGCGTGGCCTGAGCCAAAAAGATGTTCACCACCAAAACGATCACCAGAGCGGGCAGGATGGCCTCTATTAACTCACGGAGCCAGGCCTTGAGCCAGCTTTCCTTTACCGGCACATTCTCACTCATGGCGTTCACCCGATCGTTGAGTAATTAGCGACGGCTTCGCTCGCCGCCACGACGGCCCTCGCCGCTTCGGCCCTCACGAGAGCCTCCCGTCGAGCGGCTATGATCGCCGGCGCGCTCACGTGAAGCAGGGCGCTCACGCGAGCCACCACCACTAAGCCTCTGATCATGCTGCCGGGCTTCCTCAACGGTCCAGCCCTCCAGGACAGCCTGGCGCGAGAGTTTGACTTTGCCACTGGGATCGATGTCGGTGACCATGACCATCACCTCATCACCCACCCGCACCACGTCCTCAACCCTAGGGACGCGATAATCGGCCAATTGGGAGATATGCACCAGGCCATCTTGTCCGGGCAAGAACTCCACAAAGGCCCCAAAGTCGGTGATGCGCACGACCTTGCCGGTATAGATGCGCCCGATCTCGGGCTTGGCGGTGAGCTCGTTAATGCGCTGGAGGGCCTTGGCGGCCTTTGTGCCATCGGTAGAAGCGATGTGCACCGTGCCGTCATCCTCGACGTCTATCTTGACCCCCGTCTCCTCAACGATGCTCCGAATCACCTTGCCGCCGGGGCCGATGAGCGCGCCGATCTTGTCCACAGGGATCTTGATCGTCTGGATGCGCGGCGCGTAGGGCGAGAGCTGCGGGCGCGGCGCGGCAAGGCAAGCGTTCATGACCTCCAGGATCTGCAATCGCGCTTCTCTCGCGCGCTGGAGGGTCTCGGCGATGATCTCTTGGCGCAAGCCAGAGATCTTGATATCCAACTGGATGGCCGTGATCCCCTTCGCGGTGCCGGCGATCTTGAAATCCATATCGCCAAGGTGATCCTCCAGGCCCTGGATATCGGTCAGGACGGCCCAACGATCCCCGTCGGTGACGACTCCCATGGCAATGCCCGCCACAGACGCCTTGAGAGGCACGCCGGCATCCAAGAGCGCGAGCGTACAGGCGCAGGTGCTGGCCATAGAGGTGGAGCCATTAGAGGACAAGACCTCTGAGACGGCGCGAATCGTATAGGGGAACTCTTCCTCGCTGGGTAATACAGGAAGAAGGGCCCGCTCCGCCAGGGCACCATGGCCGATCTCGCGCCGGCGTGGGCCGCGCAAAGGAGCCACTTCGCCGGTACAGAAGGGCGGGAAGTTGTAATGGTGCATGTAGCGCTTGAAGGTATCGCCCGTCAGGCCCTCAATCAGTTGCTCGTCGGAGGAGGTGCCTAAGGTGATCGTCGTAAGCACCTGGGTTTCGCCGCGATTAAAGAGCGCCGAACCGTGCGTGCGTGGGACTAAACCCACCTCTACACTCAGAGGGCGAATCGCATGCAAGCTTCGCCCATCCACGCGAATGCCGGTCTCCAAGATCTGCTTGCGCATCACCTCTTTGAAGACCTTTTCAAAAGCTTCCTCCGCAGCGACTACGTCCACATCCGGGCCAAGAGCCTCCAGCATCTGAGCGTGGATCGCTTCCTGCTGCTCTTGGCGCTCCTCGCGACTCAAGCCACGCTGAACCAGTTCGGTCAGCGGCTGGTAAACCAACCCCTTGACGGTCTCAAAGAGCGCCGCATCTAGGACGTGCATCGCGGCAGGGATTGGGGCCTTGCCGATCTCCTCTGCCATGCGCTTTTGCATGGCAATGACCTCTTGGAAA
>DAOTVR010000074.1:0-16891 GCA_034436315.1 Anaerolineae bacterium | reverse complement strand
TTGGCCAGAAAGCCGTCAAACGTGTGGATGATCTGATAGGGCATCTTGCCATTCGCTCCTTCATGCTGATACGAGAAGAAACGCCTGCCCCAGGGAAGAACGCTTATAAAGCCTGTGCGCCGAGGAGCAGCTCGGCGATGGCCCGAATGGGTCCCTCTGGCCCGCTAAAAGCCCAAACCTGGCTTTGGTCCGAGCTGCTTGTGAGCCCTGTCTGACCGCCGATCGCCGGGGCATGGTATTCCAGCTCTCCAAAGAGGCCGAGCTTGCCGTCGTCGTTATACGCCTGGAAGGCATAGCCTAGCTCGTCAAGGTTATCCCAGGGCACGTCTATGTATTCTCCTGAGGGATTCACGGAGAAATTGCGCACGACGAGGCTCCATTCCCCTTGCTCAAGTGGACGAAGATAACCGGCTCTGCCCGTTAGCGAGGTGGCGCGCAGGCCTATCTTGTATTGTTTGCGACCGTCTATGTGCAAGCGCACTGCGTGCTCGGCAACGCTCAGAAGTTCGGGGCCTAGGGAGCCAAAATAGGTGCGCACCGAAGCTCTCCCCAGCGTGGGGATGAGCATTGTGCCCTCTATCGGCAGGGCGATGATGTTCCAGATACCTACCTGGACGGTCGGATCGGGCGCGGCGCGCAGCTGCAGGGAAGTCGTTAACTCGTAGCCGACATAGTGCACCTCAGCGAGCCGATCTCGTATCGGGGCTTCGTAGCGCAATGGATTGGGGATCGTGCGCACCGTCTTCTCCAGGATCACTTCGCAGGTAACCCGCTTGCGATGTATCGGCACGCACATAGAAGCGCTCGCCTTGATGATTTTGCCAATGCGCTCGACGACGTAGCGGCCCGGATCCATACTATAGGGAACTTGGTAGCTGCCCCAAGGGTTGGCGACGTCTGCAACGCAAGTATCTATCTCCGGGCTGATCCAGGTTCGCTCCCCACCGATGTTGACCCATTCGGGGCTGGAGAACGCCCTGGCAGCTTCTTCAGGCCGAGTCATTCGGGGGTCGGCCCAGAAGAGGTTGGGCCCTTCATCCTCGGCGAAGAGGCCCAGCACCCTCGCCCCAAAAGGCAAGAAGAGCAAGGCCCCACCCTCGGCACCGCGTAGCTCAATCGCCGGATGTTCGGCCTCTCGTAAGGCCCGGAGCAGCTTCGCCCTCTCGGACTCTGGCATCTTTCACCTCCCTGCACTTGCTGAGAAATCGGCAGTTCATTCCAACGATCGCTCATGCTCTTTGGCCAGCCGTTCAAAGACGCGCTTGACCTCGGGGATGGGGAGCTTTTGGGCGCCCAGGGTGTAAAAACTGACCGCCGTCCGTTCGGCCTTGCGCCAGGCTTCTTTGCAAGCCTCGTAGCTAGCGTAGACCTCTGACGCGTTCTCTAAAGCGTAATCCTCGCTTCTGAACCCGCTGATCGGCTCTAGGATCAGCTCGGCGACGTTCTCGCGTCGCACCTGTTCCAGGAGTTTCGCTCGCTTTTGGGCTGCCTCTATAGCCCGCCCTAGCTGTGCCGATAGCTCGCCTGGGGCATGGCTTTGAAGCTTGCGATAGAGCACCCCAAGTCGTTGCTCCAAATCCATGGCAAAACTCAACACCGCCCCAAACGTCGCCAGCTCCATCTCTATCCCTCTTCCTCTCAGAACCAACGCGTGATCACGACCTTGCGGTCGGTATAAAATTCTATGCCATCGCGCCCCTGACCGTGAAGGTCGCCGAAGAAGGAATCCTTCATGCCCGCGAAGGGAAAGGTCGCCATGGGCGCGGCGATGCCAACGTTGATGCCGATGTTCCCACAAGCTACGCAATATTTGAACTCGCGCGCGGCCGCCCCGCTTGAGGTGAAAAGCGAGGCAGCGTTACCATGAGGATTTTCGTGGATCAGGTCAATAGCCTCTTGTAGGCTGCCCACCCGTATGATGTTCAGAACCGGCCCAAAGACTTCCTCTCGTGCGATGGGCATGGAGGGCGTGACGTCATCCAGCAAGGTCGGCCCTACGAAAAAGCCCTTCTCGTATCCGGGGACGACGATACCTCGACCATCTACCAGGGCCTTGGCCCCCTCGGCGATAGCTCCGCTGATATAGTTGATGATCCTTTGTTTGGCTTCGGCCGAGATGACCGGCCCCATTTGTGTCGTGGGGTCCAGGCCGTAGCCCACGCGGAGGCTGGCGAAGGCGTCTCTGAGCATGGGCACGAGCTCCTTATCTACCCCGCCGACACAGAGCAAGTTGCTGCCCGCTAAGCAACGCTCCCCGGCACAGCCACAAGCTGAGGTCACGATCGCCTGTACGGTGCGAGGGAGGTTTGCATCGGGCATGACCACCAGGGCGTTCTTGGCCCCACCTTGGGCTTGGACGCGCTTGCCGTGTTGCGCGGCGTAAGCGTAAACGTGCCGCGCGGTGCGCGTCGAGCCGACGAAGGAGACTCCCTTGACATAAGGTTGATCCATCAACCGGTCGGCCACGTCGCGCGTACCATTCACCAGATTGACTACGCCGGGGGGCAGCATGAGCTCATCAAGGATTTCAAAGAGGCGATTGGCGGCCATTGGCGTCTGGGGAGAGGGTTTAAGGACAAAGGTATTGCCACAGGCGATGGCATAGGGCAAAAACCAGAAAGGCACCAACGCGGGAAAGTTAAAAGGCGCGATCATGGTGAAGACGCCAAGGGGTTGGCGCAAAGCCTCCTCGTCGATGCCTTGGGCTACATCCTCTGCGTTGTAGCCCATGAGGAGTGAAGGGATACCGGCAGCCACCTCCACGTTCTCAATGGCCCTGCGCACCTCGCCCCGCGCCTCGTCGAGTGTTTTGCCGTTCTCCTTGGTGACGATTTCCGCGATCTCTTCAAAAGCGTCTTCCATAGCCTCTTTGAGGCGAAACATATAGCGTGCTCGCGTGATCGGCGGGGTACGCCGCCACTCGGCGAAAGCTGCCTGTGCGGCCTCAACGGCTTGGCTAGCTTCTTCGGGGGTGGAAAAAGGCTCTATAGCCAACACTTCGGTCGTCGCCGGGTTGAGCACGGCAACTTCCTGCGAGCTCTGAGAATCCACCCATTCACCATTGATATAGTTGCGCAATTTCAAGACCATTGTTTCCTCCGGACGTTTGTTCAAATGACTCTACGCGTTATCTTTCACCCTTTAGGGGATCTCTAGCACGGCGCTGCCCCGAATCTCGCTTCGCTTGAGTCGTCCCAGGGCTTCGTTGGCCTGCGCGAGTGGAAGGACCTCCACCTCGGTGTGGAGGGGAATCTCCCCTGCCAGGCGCAAAAACTCCTCCGCATCCCGCCGAGTGAAGTTGGCCACGCTGCGCAGGGTGCGCTCGCCGTAGAGTAACTCATAACGCAGCTCGGGGATGGCCGTCATGGTCACCGCGTTAATAGCCAAGGTGCCTCCGGGTCGCAGGTGACCCAGGGCCAGCGGCACGAGCCAGCCCACGGGAGCGAAGGTGATCCCGGCATCCAGAGGGGTAGGGGGAGCCTCTTGGGCTGCCCCGGTCCATTCTGCGCCCAGTTTCTTGGCCAGGCGCCTGTGCTCTTCGCTACGGGTAAAGACGTAGACAGAGCAACCCCAGTAGCGAGCTACCTGGATGGCCAGGTGTGCGCTGGCCCCGAAGCCGTACAGCCCTAATCGCCCGCCGGGCTTAATGCCACATAGGCGCAGGGCTCGGTAGCCGATGATGCCCGCACACAGAAGCGGCGCAGCCTCTATATCGCCGAAGCGTTCGGGGAGCAGGTAGGCGAAACGCTCGTTGGTCAGAGCATACTGGGCATAGCCGCCATCGGTGTGCAAGCCGGTGAATCGCGCTTTGGGGCAGAGGTTCTCTTCTCCCCGCAGGCAAAACTCACACTGGCCACAAGCCCAGGCCAGCCAGCCCACCCCAACGCGCTCGCCCGGGGAAAGGTGTGTCACGCCTGGCCCCAGGGCCTCAACAACCCCCACGATCTGATGGCCGGGAATAAGCGGCAAGCGTGGCAAGGCCAATTCGCCTTCTACGGTGTGCAGGTCGGTATGACAGACCCCGCACGCCCGAACCCGTATCAGGATCTCTCCGGTACTCGGTTCGGGGACCGGCACATCCTCCCAGCTCAGCGGGTGTTCTTCCGCCGGCCCGGGAGCATGTAAGACCATCGCCTGCATTAGATCACTTGTCACTCAGTACAATCCTTTCCATGCCGATATGGTTAAGACCCGGAATCACGCCTTGCCTCCCCATATCGGGCCCGCAGCGCTCACCAGTGTAACAGGTTTCGATCTGCTACAAAACGAGTCACTGTCTTCATTGGGGCCTGCTCCGCCCGTAAGTGATCACGTAGATAGAGGGGATAACTGGTTGGTGAGTCGTCGCGAGGGGAGATGTCTACCAATGTACTACCCCGGAACGTGCAGCGATAGGTACACTCGTCTTGAGTGCGCGAGGCCACGGTGTAGCTAGCGGTCGTCTCCTGGATCGGGAACACCAGCACGACCTGGTCACCTGGCTTCAGCTCATCCACAAGGAGAAAGTTGCCCGCCCAGAGGGGTTCGCGCGGCTGACCGGAAACGCACAAGCGCAGTTCATGGCGTTGCACCCACACCGGCACACGGATAAAGAGGCGGTGCGCGGTTTTACTATGAATAACCACTTTGCCTTCATATGGTAGGTAACTGTCAACATCTGCGCTCTTGGCCGCACGGCTGAGTAACAAATTGATCTGAGTTGTGTCGCCGTTTTCGCGCAGGATCGCTTCCCAGGCGTAGTATAGTCCCTGCGTGCCGTTTCCTGTGCAGCATTGCATGACCCATGGGTTAGGTATGCTGACGGGCGAGCTGTGTCCCGCGTAGTTGCCTAAGCTGCGGGCGATCACATCGGGCCCCAAGTAAACTTGCCCCGGCGTAGTGGGAATCTCCCCAGGCTTTGGCTCCGGTGAGCGAGCGGCGATCCGCTCTAGAAGATCGGCGCGGGTCAGTTGTTGCTCGACCAGATGGTTGCGTACTAGGACATCTACATCGTCCCAATAGTCGCCTGCGCCGGCATCCGTCAGGCGAATGCCGAGCGCGACGAGGTCGCCGAGGGCGCAGCCCTCCATCACATTAATCGCCCCGGGATAACAGTTCACCCAGCCAATGCGCGGGATGCCGAACGTCATGGTGTATTCATAAGCGCGACGAACGAATTCCAAGACGCGCGCGTCGTTGGTTACCCTGGCGTATTCCAGCATGCCTCGCAGGGCGACCGCCCGAGCGTGAAAATGGCTATACCAGTGCCCTTGCTCGTGCCCGGCCACACAGGCCGGATCAGGAAGCGCGCCGGCAACGTGGCCGACCACCCCCTTACGTGTCGGATCAGGTACGCCACCCCAGAATTTGCCCAACATGCAGAAGCGCGTCAGCCGGCCGGCCAGGTCTAGGGCTGCTGGATCGCCACTCATGGCGTACCAGCGTGATAGAGCTTGGATCTGATGTCCTTGGTAGCATACCACCGAGCCTTCGCCGCCCTCGGCCTCGCCCTTGGGCTCGTCGGTGCGTAGCCAACCAGAACGAGGGTAATTGAATGGTTCGCCGAAGCCGCCATCAGGATAGTAGGCATAATCTTCGCGGAAGATGGCGATACGCCGCAGCCCCTCGACCAGCTCGCGGATCAACTTCTCCCATCGGGGGTTGGCGGCATCGAGCTCGCGCCAGGCGAGCAACGCACGCAGCATGCGCCCAACGCCGGTAACGTTGCTCAAGTCCTCGTCTTTCCGTTCGCCGTCAAAGGCCGGGTTGTACGAGTTTCGCCAGGGACGGGCCGGATCTACATAGTTCCAGTAGAGCCCATCCTCGATGCGCGAGATAAGCTCGGCCCGCTGGCCGGTCTCTATCTCGGCGTGCTGGTCGCTCCCGCACATCAGGCGCATCATGGCAAACGACTCGGCCAGCTTGGGATCGCAGGTCGTATCCGCGCTGTGATGCCGCATATAAGGAGTCCTGACCGCATAACGCACCAGGAAGTACATCTGGTAATGTAGCGCTGGGTCAATGACCCCGCCCAAGCCGTTGATGGCCAGCGCGGCGCGCTCGGCCAAGTCGAGCGTGTCGGGGATAGAAGCCTGGTACCGCTTACCCGCATAAGCCTGCTTGGAAAACTCATCCATTTCCTAATCCCCTTTCAGCCCCTGCGAGCGCGCACTTCGGCCAGTGCCGATGAAGCCAGGTGCGTCCAAGTTCTGATGCGCTCTACAAACTCGCTGAGGTCTGATGAGATAGGCGTCAATCCTGAGGTGCCGATTTGGTAGTCGCGGTCTTGACACAGGCTGACAATATAATGCAGCTTTTGCTCCATCTCAACTGGCGATGCTACCAAGACGTCGTTCGGATGCAAGCCGATGACCAAACGTTTATTTGAGGGCACATTGATCAAAGTCTGCTCCAGGCTGGTCCAGGGGCTGACCTCCAGGACGGGAAGGCTCTTGATCTGTAGCAGGTACTTTTGCACGGGGGTCTGGTCTCCACAGGAATGGATGGAGTTGATCCCGCCATGGAAGGCCTCGATCTCCAGGTAGCGCGGCAATACAAAGTCCTCAAACATCCAGGGCGAAATGAAGGGCACATTGATCCAATCATCGGCCACGTCTGTCGGCCCTGGCTTCAGGGCAAAATGCCGGTAATAACCGTCCCACCAACGACAGCGTTGCTCCACCAAGAACTTCATGAGATCGTGAACGAAGCCGGGGCGCTCTATCATGTCGTTGACGAGATTGTCATAGCCGCGAAGCTGGACGGCCAGGTCCAGGCAACCTCGCCACCAGGTCATGTTGAAGGTCACGTTCAATCGGCCGGCGGAGATTCTCTGTAGCGAATCATACCAGCGCAGGACGCGTGGCATCCACCCTGAGGTGTAAAAGTCAATGGGCTGAAGCAAGCTCAAGTCAGGAGCACGAGTGAGGGGATGGTCGGTTTGAATGATGGGCACGCCTTGAGAATCAAAGGTTACACTCAAGCCCAAGAGCGTATACTCAGGATAATGTCCAAGCCATGCGGGCATATCCAACGTTATAGGCGCATCGTCATCGGGAAAGTTCTCCCAGCGCCAGAGCTTTTGCCGCAAAATCTGGCGAAAGTAAAATTCCGGGTCGCTGAAGTAGCGATTGGCATCGTAGCCAAAGATCTTGACCCAGGCGATCGGCTCCTCAATCCCAAAGGTCGCCTTGGGCTTTCGCTCAACCCGGGAGCGATTCCCTGGGCTATTTGCAGCTTCCTGGACTCGCTCGATAAGGGCATCAAGGCTCGTCACATGGTCATCTATCATGGTATTTGTCTCGTCAATCTCTCTGACATCGGCTGCTTCGGGAGCCTGCGAGCGCTTGGCTACCGCTTGCTACGACGAAAGCCAGCGCGCTGTCGTCGCTGTGCGAAAGGCTGATGGCCCATTCATCCAAGCCTAGTTCTTGTGCACGGGCGAGGGCGCGGCCGTATAACGTTACCAGAGGCTTGCCCCGATGGTCGGCCAGAACCTCCATCTCTGTCCAGGCGATGCCCACAAGCCCTGTGCCCAGGGCCTTGGAGATCGCCTCCTTGGCCGCGAAGCGAACTGCTAGCTCCGCGATGCGCCCCCGGCAGTAAGCGACCTCTGCCGGGGTATAGACGTGGCAAAGAAACCGCTCGCCCCAGCGCTCTAGCGCCCGCGCTATGCGCCGGATCTCAATGATGTCCACACCAACGCTTAACATATTGTCTGAAGAAAAGCTCAACGAACAGGCACGGCCCCTTCGTGCCAGGGGAAGGCATAGCTTGGCTGATGCACATAGCGTTTCATGCCGATATCAAGCCGAATCTCCGTGCCCGGTAGCAATCGTATCCCGAAGGCTTTGTTGTTCACCGACACTCGCGTCTTCTCCGTCTTCCCCTCTCGCTCCAAAGTGTATTCGGCTACGGTAAACTCGTGCTCACCATAGCAACCGGCCTGGATCAGCACCTCACGGGGCTCGCAGATGCTCAGATTCACCAGCTCCAGGCTGACCCTATCTGCCCCCAGTTGTGTGACGAGTGCTGCGACATCACGTGGCAGCCCGGCTCGCTTCTCGGCGGGGTCGAAGTAGCGCACACGTCCCTGTAGCAAGGCGCCATTGTAAATGGTCATCGGCGCCCCCGTCGTTAATTGCACCAGGGCCTCGACGAGAACCGGATTGCGCTGCTGCCAATGATGCTCATCCACCTGAGTGAGGTCTGACTGGTCATGAAGGATCATGTCCATGCGGTTGCAGACCTGACGATAGGCCACAGCAAGGATTTTCTCCGGATAATCGGGGTTCTCTCCGGCAAGGAAGCGCAGCCAGGGTTCCTCGTGGCCATCCTCTCCCTTGGAGCGAAAGTCGCCAACCTCGTTCCAATCTCGGCCACTGCCCAGACGCACTCTTTCCAGACGCTGCCAATCCTCCTCTGCTTGCGAGACGGTCCACAAGTGGGCAAGCTCCAATCCCGTCAGCGGTCGGTAATCTGTCCATCCTTCGTCGGTGTGCTTGAGGGGGACAAGCAGCCTCCCATCTTGGACGATGGCCCGTTCCAGGAGCATGTCGATCTGCGAACGTAAGAGGTTCAAGTAGCGCGCCTCGCCGGTAACAAGCTGCGCGCATTGTGCGGCCACGATTAGCGCGCTGCCGATCATATGCCAGGAGTAAAGGCCGGCCCAGCCGTAATGTCCGCCCCACCACTGGCCATCGCGATATTCGCCGATCTTGCCCGTGAGGCCGATGTTATCGGGGATAATGCCACCGTTACGTTCAATGCGCTCCATCCAGGCTTCCACGTATTCCACGATCCAGTCGCGATATTTTCGCTCCCCCGTATAGAGGTAGGCGTTGGTTACCAGCCCCACCACGGCCAGGTTGACCGGGATATCTCCCCGCATGACTACTTCGTCGAACTTGGCGTGCACCTTCTCGCGCATGGCCGGGTCTTGATACCAATGGGGCGGGAGCGTGAACGCCGGCCCTAGCGTAACATGGCGATGCTCCAGGTTGTACAGCACATCGGCGAAACGGGCATGGAAAAGCGGCCCTTTAGCCCCATTAAAGGGCGAACGGATCAGGCGATATTGAGGGTCATAGTTGGGGGCCTCAGGATCCTCGTTCATGTAAAGGCCGGCGAAGCGCCTAGAGCGCTTGATCATCTCCTCGTTGGTGGGATCGGCGAGGCCAAAGAAGTAGAAAAAGATATAGTTCTCGCCATTGTGGAACCAGTCGTCGTTATCGATGAACTCTTTGGTGGCCCGGCCATAGTCGTACATGATCTGGCGGGTGATGGCGCTCCATTCCTGGATGGCCAAATCCAGCACGTGGCGGCCCCCGCCCAGGGCGTAAAAGAGGGGCCAGTTGAAGAAGCTCTCGTAGAGATCATCTGCCCAGACGCCATCGCCGGGATAGTCTTTACGCCAAATAAGCTGCCCGCCAGGCCGGGTATATTTCTGGACAAAGATCGGTGCGGCGGCATTCATAGCTTCAATGAGTCGCCGCTGGAACACAGCCCAAGCAGGGACTCGGGTGCGCTGCGTGCTTTCAATGAGGACTGCGTTAACCATAGCTTTCCTTTCAATCCTTTTTCAAACACTTTCTTCGCGCGCGGTGCGCACGAAAGCGATCAAATTCTCCGGCGGCGTGCCCGGCAGGACGGCGTCCGCCGTAGAAAAGATGTGTGCATAGCCGCGCACGGCTGCGATCATCTCCCGCGTCGCCTGAATCACTTCCTGAACGCTTCCATCACGAAGCAGGCGTAAGCTCAAATTGCCCTTGGAGCAGATGGCAGGGTCCAGGTGTCGCCGCGATTCGGCCAGATCGTTATCCCCCTCGGGCGGCGGGGCGATCGTCTCAAGGACGTCGGCATGAAAGCGGTTGAACCGCCCGGAGAGGATCATCTGTCGCGTCATGCCGCAGTTATGATACCAGAAGAGCCCTCCGCGCTGGTGAGTCCAATCCGCCAGGCGGCACAGATAGGGTAGATCCTGAGTGTCAAAGCGTTCGGGCGAGATCATCTCCAAGCCGTAAGTAGATTCGCTCATAAAGTCTATACCCTCTTCCATGGCGATGCCAAAGACAACGAGGGCGGCTTGATAGATGGCCTCCATGCTGCGTTTGAAGGTCTGGGGGTAGTCCACATCATGGTAGACCATGTTCTGTTGGCTGATTTGGAAACCCAATCGGCCAATGTGAGGGTGCCCGATGACGATGACCCCATCTTCCCCGACGCGCTCACGCCATCGGCGAAAATACTGGCGGATTTCGGCCTCGCGCTTCTCAACCTCCTCGCAGACCGAAACGAGCATCTCATGGTCGGCCTCGGCCTTGACCGGGAAGCCAGAATCGTCTCCCCATTCGCCCAAGGACCGTGAGACGCGCCGCGTCCAGGTACCTTTGCTCGTCTGGATCGTGGAGATGATCCATTTGCTATCAGAGGAGCTGGGATCCTCGCGCCAAGGGAAAATGAGCCCCGTGCAATCGGTCATAAACATCGGCTCATAATCCAGGGCGCGAGCCAATCGGATCTCGTTCTCTATGGGGTCGTTTTCTTGTACGGGCAGGCCCAAGTACCGTAGTGTTGCCTCTACCACCTCTGGCTTAGGCAGAAAGGGGGAAACGATGGGCCGCGCTCCCGGAACGCGCCGCACGTAATCTATAAAACGTTGACGAGCCGAGTGCACCATGGGGGATTCCTCATTAAGGCCAAACCTCACCAGCGATCCGAGACGCGCGCCTCACGGCCCTGGATGATCTCGCTGACGACCTCTCCCAGACGAATCGAGTAATTGATGCCCCGGTCTTCTGGATAGATTTGGCTGGTATTGGCCAAATAGAGGCCGCGAATCGGCGTACGATGGTCAGGGATCTGGCTTGAGTAGTGGGTTCCGATGATGGGCTGGCCATAGGCGTCCTGGAAAACCCAACTCTCTCGGACCCAATTGGGATCAAAAGCAGGATTGATGCGCTGAATATAAGGGGTGTAACGGGTCAGCATCTCCTCTTTGCTCAGGCTATAGCGGGGATCTGTAGGAGAGAGGTAATTGCTCAGATACAGGATATGTGCCCCGTTATAGTGTTCTGGTGTCACATAGTTCGTGTGCTCAATGGCGGCGACAAAGGGCATATCAGGGTCGGAGATGTTGAGCCAGTAAATATGGCTTAGCGGACGATTAAGCTTGAGTACCAAGACCTTCACCGCCTGATAACGCAGCGCCTTCAAGGGAGCGGCATAATCCTCCGGGAGTTCAGGTACTATGCGCAAGACGACAGGGGAAGGCACGGTCAAGACTACGGCGTCAAATGCCCGCGGGACCAGCTCTTCGCCTTGTTTCACCAAGACGCCCGTTGCCGTCCCACTTGAAGTGAGCACCCGCTCTACA
The DNA here is from genome assembly GCA_034436315.1 of Anaerolineae bacterium. Taxonomy (GTDB): domain Bacteria; phylum Chloroflexota; class Anaerolineae; order UBA1429; family UBA1429; genus DAOTVR01. Next base: position 5,538 of record DAOTVR010000074.1, on the reverse strand, counting down.
GGGGCATTCACCTGTATCTCCCCATCCATCGTGAGGATTTTCTCAGCGAGGGCGTCTATGAGCTGTTGAAAAGAACCCATCAGGTATCCCAGCGTTTCCTTACGCAACCCACTTCCCTTAAGGCTGCGCCGAACAATCAATTTGCCCCATAGCCAGGCCATGCTCACCTGATCGGCATACTCGCCGTATTTGCCGCGCAGTAAGGCTCCCCAGACGGTCTCGTAGATCGCTCGACCACCCCACTTGAGCACCCATTCCTTGGCCGTGACGCGCTCCAGTTTGCGCCAGTCGCCAAATGCTTGTAGCCAGAGCGTCTGCAGGCCGAGCGCGATCCGTGAGAGAAAGGGCAGGGGCTTAAAGCGCAATAGGTCTATGGGCGTCACAAAGTCATAGATCTTGCCGCCATGGAAATAGCCCACTTTGCTTGGTATCCAAGCTAGCTTAGGACCCAGGCCCAGTTCTTGGATCAAACGAATGGCAGCGTGGTCGCTTTGAAAGAGGTGATGGTAGTAATACTCTAGTCGTGTGCCCTCAATGGGGAAGGTTCCGGCCTGCCCCCCGAGAACAGGCAACGCCTCCAGGATGGTCACTCGATGGCCAGCTTGGCTCAGCCGATATCCGGCCGTCAAACCGGCAATGCCTCCGCCCACAATACCGATGTGCATGCACCTTCCTCCAGCCGTTTCGCCGCAATCCTATCAGATCGGCAAAAAGCGCCGTACCGGCTGTATAGCCCTCAGAGTCACCCTTTAGAGATCAACTAAGCAGTGCCTTGCACTGCCTCTTGAGGCTTTTCTTGCCTCTTCAGCATGGGATCAAGAATGCGCTCCATGGCCATCGTATGGCTACATATTCCTCGTTGACGAAAGAATTCGCATTGGCAGGACCACGTCCCATGGTCGTAGACAACATGATACGAATTGTGATCACCCCTGAAAGTCACTTTCAGCTCGTCAAATACTATCCGGTCCAGTTCCTGGGCGTACCGCTTGGCCTTCTCGATCTTGCTGATCATGCCCGAGTCCATAGTCGCGCCCTCCTAAACGTAATAAAAGCACCAGAGCACGCATCTGCCCTGGTGCAAAAGTGGGGCCAACAACTTCACCCTGTCCTACCTGAGCCACCTCATTGACTCCTCTGAGATCCTATAGACAGTATAGCTTCTGAAAAGCGTCCGTGTCAAACTGGCCGATCACCGATAGGCTTGAGGCACGTAACGGGGCAGTTTCCGCTCGGCAAAGATCGGCTTAAGGCGAGCGAAACGCTGTCTACCGTCTACCAAGGGAATGGAGGGCCAATCTTCGCCGATGAGTGGGCGAGCATAAGCCAGGAAGTCATCGGTCACATCGGCGCGATTGGGAGCAATCCAGGCTTTGGGGAAGGCACGCTCCGAGTTGGCCACAAGCTCCAGCGGTACCTGATCATAGCGCACACTGTAAATCGGACCGGGGTTGCGCAAGATGGTCGCCATATATCCCGACCGGCCCTCGGCCGCGAGGAGAACGGCCTTCTGCCCCACGGCATATGCTTCGGCCAAATCCACGGTTGAAGCGTAGGCGATGTCGTGTCTTTGGTGTGTGCCCGAGACATTACAGCGCGCTGCCCCACGGGCCGCCAGGCCGACCTTGTTCAAGTAGTTGACTAACAACTGAGCTACCGTGATCTCACTGGACGAGTACTGAATGTGCCCGAAGGCATCCCGGGATTCCCCGATATCGCCTATTTTCAACCCCTCGCTCACCACGACCAACGCTCGCCCCCGTTCTTTGAGCATGTCGTTTACTTGGTCGGCGATCTCTGGGAGGGTCAAGCCCGATTCGGCCAAAAAGATGAGGAGAGGCATCTCTCGCTGAGGATCTGCCAAGCGGGCTGCGGCCGGGATATAGCCGATACGCCGCCCCATGGCTTGCATGACCAGAACCGGATCGGCAGGGCAAGAGCCCCGGTTCTCTTCTTCGGCCCCTTGTACCATGAGTGCCCAATAGCGAGCTACGCTGCCGTAGCCGGGGGTATGGTCGATCAATTTGAACTCCGAATCGCCCACATCGTTGTCGATCGTCTTGGGGATGCCGACGGCCACGAGATCTAGACCGCGCTCGTGAGCCAGAGAGGCGATCTTGTGCGCGGTATCCATGGAATCATTGCCGCCGATGTAAAAGAAGTAACCCACCTGATGCGCTCGGAAGACCTCAATGACGCGCTCAAAATCCTCAGTGTTCTCTTTTTTCAGCTTGTAGCGGCAAGTGCCGATGGAGCCGGCAGCGGGTGTCACCCGTAAAAGGGAGATCTCCTCCGGATCTTGTGCGGAGAGGTTAAGCAGTTCCTCCTTGAGCACCCCCTCAATCCCATGATGTGCGGCGTAGACAACGCCGAAAGCCTCGGGCAGGGCACGGCATGTCTCTACGACGCCGCGTAGCGAGTTGTTGATGACCGGCGAAGGTCCACCTGATTGGGCTACGACGACATTCTTGGCTCGCATAAAAGGCTCCTTAGATGCTAGTCTTGAGAGCTTAACTGATGCTCCAGGCCATCACTCTCCGCGAAATCGGCCCAAATTCGTTCGCAGCGCCGCAGTGCTTCTGCGGGCAGCGGGCCTTTTTGCACATAGGCCACAGCTTGTTCCAGTTGCTCCCTATCCGAGAAGCCCACCAAAGCAGTTGAGATTTCTGCCTTGCTGATGGCGAAACGGAGGGCAGCTTCCACCAGATTGCTGACATAGCCGCCCTCAACGAGAAGTGAAAAGCGTTTGGCCCTCTCCACGTCCTCCAAGTAATTGCGTCCGGAGGCGATCGGTGAAACCACATCTGCGGCGACCGGGTGCCGTTCGGCTGTACCGCTCAGCGCACCTCCAGCTAGGACGCGAATGGCAATGACGCCCATTTGCATGCTCGCAGCTCGGTCGATGAGCTGTCGGTAATCCTGAAATGGGAAACGAGGTGGCGCTTTCATCCCGGCAGTGGGGTTGAGCAGGTTATAGCAGACCTGGATCGTGTGCGCTCCTGAGCAGGCTATTGCCTGATGCAGAGCCTCCGTCTCGCCAAGGCCATTGATTCCCCAAAAGCGGGCTTTGCCTTGCTTTTGCAGAGCTTCAAAGGCCTGTACGACAGGCTCCAGATCGGCAACGCCGACCCATCTCCGCTCTGGCTGCCGATAGAGGCCTATGGCGTTATGGAGCTGGATGAGGTCCACGTACTCGCGCCCGAGACGCCTCAGGCTGCCCTCTACGGATTCCGCGATCGCTTTGGGGATGTTCTCCATCTCGGCGGGGGCAAGTTGCACCTTGGTGCCGACCAAGACGTCGGCGCCCAGTTCCGATAGGGCTAGCCCCAGGTTGGTCTCCGAGGCGCCATTTCCGTAGATGCGCGCTGTATCGAAATAGTTGATGCCGAGTTCAATGGCCCGTTCCACAACGCGCACTGCGGTGCGTTGCTCTCCCCGCACCAGGATGCCTCCAACAGCCCCGCAACCAAAGCCCAGCTCTGAAACCTGGAGCCCGGTCCTGCCCAATGGCCTGTACCTCATGGAGCGATCCCTTATGCCGACATCCGTAAATTACCAGTGACCGATGCAAACCCAACCGACTGGCCTACTGTCGCGTTTCCAACTCGCACGGACGACTTCTCACGTCCAGCCATACTCATATCCCGTCTCGTACATGGCCACAATGTTCTCTGGGGGGCTGATGGCCTGGATGTTATGACATGGGGCCAGTATATAGCCGCCACCAGCCCCCAGGATACGCAGGTTGTCGATAACCTCTTGGCGCACCTCCTCAACGCTGCCGAAGGCCAAGGTATATTGGTTATCCACGCCTCCATGAAAGATCAGTTTATCCCCAAAATCACGCTTCAGGGCCTCTCGCTCCATCCCTTTACAACGCCACTGGATGGGGTTCAACACATCGATGCCCGCTGCGATGAGATCGGGGAGGATCTCGCGCACGCCACCGTCGGTATGATGGAAGACGAACGCGCCGGCCTCATGCACCAGGTCGATCATGCGCTTCATACGCGGCAAGAGAAATTCACGGATCTGTTGCTTAGAGAAGAGCAGACCTTGTTGACCGCCCAAGTCCTCGGCCACATAGGAGATCATGACCTTGCCCGGGATAGCCTCATAGATGCGCAAGGTATCCTGATAGGCCAGCTCAAAGAGCTTGTCCAGGCAGTAATGAACGATCTCCGGATAGAGCACGAGGTCCATAAAAGCTTGCTCTTGTCCCCGCAGGTTCTTGTAGATCAAGAAGGGCTCGGAGCCTCCTCCCCTGATGGGTTCCTCCTCGTGGCCCACGATCTCTTGGGGAAGATGGGAATAATCCCACCAATCAGGGCTGGGCCAGCGGTAGTTGGCCTCGATCTCCTCTACGCTCGTGAACTGGGCCAAGGGGTAAGATACCGCCTCGCGGTATACGCCCGTACCATAATCGATATCCCGGTACTTGACGCCGAACACATCCTCGTCAGCAGGTATGGGTGGGCCAACGTAGCGGCCACTCACGGTAAAAGGGCGGTCAATGTGCAGGCGTTTGAGCATGGCTGCTTCGTCTAGACCAAGGTACTTGAGCAGCTTCTCTTTGGCTTCCTCGGTCGTCCAGTAATCCATCGGCACGCGGTCGGGCTTCTGGCGCTGCAGCACCGCCAGCCAGCGTTCGCGCGAGGTCATTGTCTCTTTGGGCATGGCACCCTCCTCTTGCGGAATGAACCCAACTCAGATTGTAGCGAGCGCGAAGGCGATCGTCAAGCTTTGACAGGGTATGGTAACCCATGTATGCTTTTCTTATCATAGACGTTTTGGATTGTCGTGGAGTGTTCAACGTGGCCGGTCAGAAGTTGCTTTGGAGACGGCTCTCTTTCATAGCGGTGCTGGTGGCTTTGGCCCTGAGTCTGGCGTTCACGCCTCTGGGACCGTGGGTGGGGCGTGGGCTTGTGGGCCTGTGGCAAGGATTTCTCGCTTTGCCCGGCATCACGTGGGCGCGCGAGCAATGGCAATCGGCTTCTACCTCTGAAGAGCCCGAGAGCGCGACTCCTAGCACCGGCTCAGAGAAAATCAACGCTCTTCTCAGAGAGGGGCAGGCACTACAGGAAAAAGGGAAAAGCGATCAGGCCTTGCAGCGCTATCGCGAGGCGCTCAAGCTTCAGGAGGACTATGTTCCAACCCATCTGGCTCTGGCCAGCGTCTACCTGCAACTGGGGCGCGATGAGGAGGCGCTCAAAGAGCTAGAGCGGGCTGCCGAGCTTGCCCCGGATAACGGCTTTGTTCAAGCTCAACTTGGCCGGCTCTATTTGAAGCGCGAAGAGTTCACCAAGAGCGTGCTCGCTTTAGAGAAAGCTAAAGAGCTGGACCCGGAGGAAGCACAGATTCGCTATTGGCTAGGTGCGGCCTACTACTTTCGTTCCTATGCTGATGCCAAGGCCGCCGTAGCCGAGTTGGAGAAGGCCGTTGAACTGGACCCTAAGGATGCCGAGATGCGGACCCGTCTGGCGATGGCTTATGTGCACCGCGACGACCCGGGCGATAGAGAGCGTGCCCTTCAGGCGT
>DAOTVR010000073.1:0-1645 GCA_034436315.1 Anaerolineae bacterium | reverse complement strand
CGCCCTGATCACCTCCCAGATCTCGTCGCTGATGCTGTTCAGGATGAAATAGGTGAAACGCCTCAAGCCCGCGTCGGCGATGGCCTGGAGGGTGTAACGCAATTCCTCGGCGGTGAGCCAGATGCCCCCGTGTTCCAAGCCCACGAAAGGCGAGACCTTTTCTGGGTCGCCGATGCGCTGCAACATCTTGCGCGATTCCCGGTAAACCACTTTATCGAAGAAACGCTTGGGGGCGGGGCGTTCGAAATCCGCCACGCGATAGTCGTCGGGCAAATGTATCCCAAGCAGACGGCAAATCAACGCCTCCAGCCGCGCATCGTCCAAAGCGGGGTTCCACTCGCGCAGGGTCTGCACATAACGGGCGAGCGTCCCCTTGAAGCCGTCAAAGCCTCCCATCCAAAGGTAGTGCTTGGGTTGGATGAAGTCGGTCACCCGGCTGAGGCGGCGGAAGTTGACCCCTTGCAAGGGGGCGAAGCAGGGCAAGCGCGGGCAGATGCCGTATTCCAGCTTAGGGTTGGCGGCCTTGACCGCCCGATAGATGCGAGCGATAGAGCCCTCAACCGAGGCGGTCTTGAAGCGCACCAGGTCCACAATGGCGGGATCCTCCAATAAGAGGTCAAGGGCGTCCAAGACCCCCTGTTGGCTCTCCAAAAACAGGTCCACCTGGGCAGGGCTGAGATCATGCAAGGCCTGTTTGATACGCTCGACCGCTGCCTGCATGGCTGTCAGGTTCACGCCCATGGCCCGGGCCTTTTCCCGGCAATAGACACAGGTACAGAGCGGGGCAAAGAGCTGCCCGCCGCCGCGAAAGCCAGGGGTGATCTCGTAGCCATAGCCGGGGCCATCGGTTATGCAGCCGGCGATTGTGGGGAAGTGTAGATAGTAGTCTCGTAGGCGCGCGCCGACATAGCCATCGTAGCGCGGATTATTGATGCAAGCCGGCTGCTCTTCTAGCCAGCGCTCCGGCCCATCCGAGGAGCCGAAGGTGTACACGCAAAACCCCCTGGCCGATAACCCGGCAATCAGGCGCTGCAAACGCTCCGCCTTGGCCTCCAGGCCGGCGGGCAGGTCGGGCGGCACCACGCCGAGGCCCTCATATAGCTCCAACGTGGGATGAAAGGGCGTAACCAGGCGTCCCCGACGTGGCGTGGCATAGTAATCCCGAACGAAGCGCCCCTCTGTATAAGGGCCCCTCACGATGGGGTTATCGGCCTCCGGCCGGTCGGCGAACTGCGGCCACCAACTGAGCTCCTCGCCCGGCACAGGGGGACGCGCTCCGGAAATGTCAGGGTAGTCATCAAAGAGGCGCAAGAAGCCCAGCATCAGATCTCGGACGCCGTTGGCCAGCAGCTCGTCCTGGAGGCCCTCATCGGCGAGAAAATCAAAGGGCGGGATGACGAACATCAAGGCACGCAATTGCATTGTCTTTTTCATTCCTGCTTTGGTTTGAGTGAGGCAAAGGTCTCCTTGGGGTACCAGCCAAGGACGCGATGCGTGCGCTCCATATCGAACCAACGCTCCCCTTCATCGGTGGCCATGATATGGAAGGGTTGAAAGCCCGCTAGGTCGGCCCGCAACCCCAGGGCACAGGCCTCCGCCAAATCATAACGACAAACCAGGCCAAAGTAGCTGCTATCGTACTTCA
>DAOTVR010000072.1:0-2323 GCA_034436315.1 Anaerolineae bacterium | reverse complement strand
CGGACCTGCTTTGCGCGGTGGCGGTAACCGGCGTGGAGACCCAAGCCGAGTCAGAACAGATCTATGAGCGCTTCAAGGAGCGCATCCGCCGCATCACGGCGTCTTGGCCCACGGTCCAGCCCAAGGCATGATGCCCTTCTCGGCGATGATTTGGGGCATATTGGCAAGGTTTGTGTGCTAAAATTGCGGCCGGTGATTGGCTAGACGAAAAGGAAGACTGCCCGACCCGGCGCGACACGGAGGACCTTGCCTGGCCAAAGCATCTTACTGGAGCCCTCAAAGGGATCGTAGGCTGAGGTCGTATAGCGTATTTGTATGGCTATCTCATGGTCGGTAGGATTAAGGCCATAGTAGCGGTTTCGCTGGAAGGCCGCCAGGAGGAAACCTTCCTCATACTCAAAGGGGAACCTTGGTCCTCCCAAACTTGTTTCAGGCCAAACGGTTAGGCTCTCAATGCGGGTAAGGCGCCCTTGCCCATAAGCGAATTCGGGAGTATGCCCGTAAAGCTCGAGCGCTCCCGAACGTCCGGCCTCTACCAAGTCCTGAGATATCACCGCGCACTCCGGGATAATCACCCTCTTGACCCCTGTGGTGATCAGTTGTTGCACAGAACTGCAATCGCAGAGCACGAACTGCACATTCTTACGAAACAGGTCGTTGCATAACCTCAGCGTCTCCGCCTCAGCGCGTTGCAAATAGGGGGGTTGTTCCCGGATGCTCTCCGAGGTGAGGATCGGGCTTGAGGGCGTATAGCCCGACCAGAACGTCTCATATGGACAGTAAAGGGCCACTTGGGGTGCGAAACGCAGGTTGCTCCCATATTCGCAGGTTCTCTGCACCACATCATTCACCCAGCGGTATTCCTTCGCGCTCCTGGCCCGCAGGTCATAGTAGTAGCTGAACTCGCGCACGCCGAGGAGGAACTGCAGGGAGAGCGCAGCGGCCATAGCTTCCGGCGTGGCCGGCTTTCTCGGGCTGATGTAATACTCGTTAAAATCGCTGGTCTCACTCATGATCCCCGGCTTGCCCGTGAGGAAGGCGCACGAGAAGGGCAGCTTATGGGCAAAGATGCTGATGTTCTTTAATTCGTTGGTTAGAAGATCCACGCCGGGCAGCTGAAAGTGTTTCAATACCCTAAAGGGGTTGGCGTGAAAGATCATGTTCACAAAGGGCGTTTCCTCAAAGAGGATGTGTCCGGTGAGTTTCTTTCCCAGCCTACCGCAGGCTTCTGCGAGCTGCACGGCATAGGCTTGTTCATAGACCAGCGAGGCCACCTCCCAAAAGGCACACTTGAGGGCGGAGGGCTCCTCGTTATACTCGAACAGCTTGTCGGCGATGTCGGCCAGCCTCAGGTTGTAACGCTCGCGTAATGCCTCATCCAGCTCCTCGCTGTAAGGCACCGAAGGCAGGATGGGCACGTTTGGATCGGGCTGGTCGCGGACGGGAATGGGCGTTGCCAAGTCGCCATCTAGGTCTCGCAGCACGACCGACATGAACGATGGTTCATCGGTGAAAAAGGCTTCGACCTTTTCAAAGTGCTCTTGGGGCACTTGGCGCGCATAGCGCTCATGTGTAAGTTGGATAAAGCGCTGCACCGCTCGCGAGTCAAGGAGGTTAATGTAGCGGCGTTTCTCCCCATAGTTACGTGAGGCATGTGAGCCTTCAAACAAGGGCGCTACGTAGAAAACCTGAAGCTCGGCAAGGCCGGGGTCTTCCCAAACAACCTTTCGTGCTTCGCTCCACGCTTTAAGGTCTTCAGCCTGGCTATCTCCGGCCATGACCACCCGCCGGCCATCCTCATAGACGGCTTCGCAGCGCAGGACAACTACCTTCCCCTTCTCGCGTAAGGGGAACTCGGCTCGCCCGTTATCTGCTGGTATGGTCGCGGCCTTGATCCCATGAGCCTCAAGCTCGGGCGCGCCTTTGAGGGTCAATCCGCCGGCGCTGCCGCTGGGGTAGCCTTGCTCGTCATAAATCCATAGCTTAAACCCCAACTTGATGGCTACCTCCAATCCTTTGAGAAACAGCGCCCACCCCTCAGCGCTTTCTAGATACTCTGGCCCGCCGACATTGACCACCAAACCGTCAATCCCACGAGCCTTGAGATCGTTCAAGCGCTCCTCTAGCAAGGCCTCAAACGGAGCTTGCGCTTTTTGGGTTTCTCCCCTCCCCAAGACAATAGAAGTCCCATCCTGGTTGGCCAGAAAGCCGTCAAACGTGTGGATGATCTGATAGGGCATCTTGCCATTCGCTCCTTCATGCTGATACGAGAAGAAACGCCTGCCCCAGGGAAGAACGCTTATAAAGCCTGTGCGCCGAGGAG
>DAOTVR010000071.1:0-4642 GCA_034436315.1 Anaerolineae bacterium | reverse complement strand
CCCCCTGGCCCAGGCCCAGCACATGGCCGGATTCATCCGCCACCAGGCAGAGGGTCTTGGTACCGCCGCCATCAATGCCCAAAAAGTACGCCACGCCCACACCTTCCACGTCTGGTAGGGGCAGGGCTCAGACCTGTCCCTGCCCATGCAAATGCCCGGCAAGTATAATGCTTGGGTGAAGGGCGAGTCAAATTGTCTCAAGTTGCCCTCGGGTGTATGATGTTTATGACAATCTAGTGCTAGAAAGGGTGGCTATCATGGCTGGCGAGGGGCGTATCGCGATCTCAGAAGAGGATCTGAAGGCCGAGGTTCAGGGCCTGCGCCGCAGCCTGTTGCCGATCCTTTGGCCTGCGGCCCTAGCTCTCGGCTGGGGCTGGTTCACCTATGTCCTGACCAGGTCTTGGTCGTTGGAGATGCTGGGCATCAACACGGCGGCTGCCCTGGGCCTAGCTTTGGTCTCTTACTTGGTCTCCAAGGTATACGAGAAACACTATAGGCTCGCCTGTTGGGCGCTGTCGCTCGGCCTCATGTCGTTTGTGATCCTTTTGGCCGGCGTTCATCCCGCCTCCTCCATTATGGCTTTTGGGGTATTAGTGATCATCGTCTCGGAAGCTCTCTTGGGCACCTTGGAGGCTACCTTGCTCATGCTGCTCACCTGGGGAGCGGCCTCGGCCGCGCGCTCATTTGGCTTAAGCGGCGGGTTCATCGGTTGGGCGAGCACCCTGGACATGTTGCTGCTCTACATCCTCACGTTGGGGGCCACCTGGTTGGCCGGGCGCCCCTTGCGTACCGCCTTGGAGTGGATGCTCTCAAGCTGGCACCAAGCACGTAGGGCCCTTTCCGAGGTACAACAGCGCCGCGGGGAGCTCTATCGGGTGGTGCGCGCCCTGGAAGAGGCTACCTACCGCATGGAACGGATGAACAACGAGCTGCTCATCGCCCAACGCGAGGCGGAGGAAGCGCGTGCGCTCAAGGCGCGCTTCGCCGCTATGGTGAGCCATGAGATTCGTAGTCCCTTGAACCTGATCCTGGGCTTCAGCCGCATGATGGCCCTTTTCCCCGAGCGCTACGAGGAGCCTCTGCCCAAATGTTACCACGAGGATGTGGATACGATCTACCGCAACAGCCAACACCTTCTGGCTTTGCTAGACGATATCCTGGACCTCTCGCAAATTGAGGCTCAACGCTTGCCTCTCGTCAAGGATCGCATTGACTTGGAAGAGGAGGTAGTCAAGAAGACGGTGACCATCGTACAGCCCCTAGCCGCGCGCAAGGGGTTGGCCCTACGTGAGGAGCTCGCCGGCAACCTGCCCACTATCGTAGCCGATCCGGTGCGCTTGCGCCAAGCCTTGCTGAACTTGCTCACCAACGCCGTGCGCTTCACCGAGCGAGGGGGCATCACCGTGCGCACGGCCTTGCAAGATGGCAAGTTGTTGGTCAGCGTACAAGACACGGGGCCAGGTATAGACGCGAAAGATCTGCCTAAGCTTTTCAAAGAATTCAGCCAGGTACACCTAACGCAAACGCGTGAGCAGGGTGGTAGCGGCTTGGGGTTAAGCATCAGCAAACACCTGGTAGAGCTCCACGGAGGCGAGATCTGGGCCGAGAGCAAAGTGGGGGTGGGCACCACGGTCTCGTTCACCATACCGCTATCTGGCTCCGAGCCTACGGGCGCGGATTTCGTCAAAACGGAGGATGCTCGGCGCACCTTTAGCCCCACCAAGACCTGCCTTGTAGTCCATAGCAGCCTGGATGTGGCCAAAGTGTTGGGCCGTTACATCGAGGGATATCGGGTCATGGGCATTGCTCAGGTCAATGAGGTGTCGGCGGTTGTCGAGCAGATACGGCCTCGGGCCGTCATCGCCAGCCATGATGCGGCCGAGTCCGTCGCCGAGCAACTGGCCAAGGTCCCCTATGAGGTGCCCCTCATCAGCTGCGGGTTGCCGAGTCCGGAGGATCAGGGGCCTTTGAGGGGCCTCTTGAGCTACATCACCAAACCCATCCTTCCGGAAATGGTCATGACCATCATGAATAAGGTGGCCAAGGAGGGAGAGACGACAGTGCTCCTGGTGGACGATGACCCCGACGCGGTGCGACTGCTGGAGACGATGCTCACCGCACTCCCACATCCTTACCGCATCCTCAAGGCCTATGATGGATTCCAAGCCCTAGAGCTGATGGAGACCGTGGTCCCCGATGTGGTTTTCCTGGATTTGCTGATGCCGGGGCTGGACGGCGAGCAGACGATGGCCAGGATGCGCGCCGATGAACGGCTACGCAAGGTGCCCGTGGTGGTGGTCTCTGGGCAAGATTGGGCGGCGGGCCAGATCAAACTGCGGATGCCCCTTATCGTCCGTTGTAGTCGGCCTTTGGACATGGACCAGGGGGCGCGCTGCTTGCAAGCTCTTTTGGACGTATTCAGCGCCCGCTATCTGCCTGAGCCAGAATTCGCTCCACCGTCTGGATGAGCGTCTCCTCTTGGATCGGTTTACGGAGCACTGCCTCTGCGCCTAGCGACAGCGCCAAGCTCGGCTGACTGAGTACGGAACAGATGATCACCGGTATATGGGCGGTCGCCGGCGTCCTTTTAAGGTAGTTCAGTATATCCCAGCCATCCTCGCGCGGCATAAGCACATCCAACAATACCAGGTCGGGTAAACCCTCGCCGAGCTGCGCCCTGAGCTCCTCCGCCGAGCGCGCCGTTCTCACGACATAGCCGTTGGCCTGTAAGAGGCGTTGGTATAGCCGCACCGTATCCGCATCGTCATCAATGATCAGCACGGCCTTGGGCTTACTGCCCGGTATGGTGAAACAGAGCACCCCGCTCGCTTCCTCTCTCTCAAACCAAAGCCTGCCTCCGTAGACCTCCAAAAGGCCACGGCTGACGGCGATGCCACTAGCCCGTTCAAGCTCCTCAACGGTCTGGAAGGAGTCAAAGCCTTGCAGACGGCAGAAAATGTTCCCTTGTCTCCCATTAACTGTCAGCTTTAGCGTCCCCCCAGTCGCGTATTTGAGCGTTTCCGTCAGTATGTTGAGGACGATCTGCCGGAGTATGGCCGGATCTCCGTAGATCGCGGGGAGAGAGGGGGGGCGTTCTATCTGCAAGGTCAACCCGCGTTGACTGGCCAAGGGGAGAATGATGTGGATCGCCGCCTCCAGTGCACTCCCAAAGTCCACCGACTGTCGCTGGCTTTGGCGGGCCAGCTTGACGGCCTCCGCTCGGGCCTGTTCTTCTGGCGAGGGCTGTGCCTGCGAAGGGGTGCTTGCCTCGGCGGGGGTTTGCTGGCGATATTGATCCCAAAGCAGGCTCACCAGCGCCTCTAGCGCCTGCTGATGGTAACGATAAAAGGAGGCCAAGCTGAAGCCGAGCGCCTCGCAAGTTGCCTGGACGCTGTAAGAACGAATGTAGCGTAGGAGCAAAAGGCGATAGCCGATCCACTCTGGGCGCCCTAAGGGGATGTTTTCGGCGGGGCGCAAGGTTTCAATCGCATCGCGCAGCAACTGGCGCAGGGCGGCGGTGGCGGTCCTCCCCGGGGCCGGCTGGAGGCGAAGCAATTCAACCAACGGGCTGAGCTGCAAGCGCACCGCGTCATGAAAGGCGAGCAGGGCCTCTTTGACATATTGGGCAAATAGATCGCGTGAGATCAAAGGAATCCCCTATGGTATTGCAAGAAACTATGCTTTCATGGTGATAAAATACAGAGAATGATTTAAGAAGCAGCGTCCGAAAAAAAGATTATAGTGATAGTGTAGCATGCCCCGAGTTATTCGGCAACGTTCGCGATAGGATGCTCCTTGAGATGAAGGGGGATATGAAAGCGTATGGTCACCTCAGGTCAATCGGCTAAGGCCTTGCCGCATCGCCGGAGGCCGGTCTTGGCTTGTTGAGGGCTGGTCGCTATCTTGAGATGTTCAGTAGCAGCAGAAAGGAGGCGCAGAGGCGACGATTTGAGAGAGCGTGAGTTAGAGTGAGGAGTGTTATCGGTTATTCATTTCGCAAGGGGGAGGACATAAAATGCTGACAAGGAGAGAGTTTCTCAAGAGTTTAGGCATGTCTTTGGGGTTAACCGTCCTTGCCGGATGCGCTCCCAAGATTGTGGAAGTGACCAGAGTTGTCACGGAGAAAGAGGTTGTCAAGGAAACGGTTGTCGTCGAGAAGGAGAAACCGGTCGAGAAGACAGTAGTTGTTGAGAAGGTTGTCAAAGAGACCGCTGCTCCTGCAAAGGCACCAGAACGGACGGTCATTAACTTTGCACACTGTTGGAGTTTTGCTGTTCAGGATTTTGAGTTGTTGTTTAAGCGCTTGGAGGATCAAAATCCTAATATCAAGGTGCAGCTTGAGATGATTCCTCCTGCCACCTATGCGGACACGCTCAAGACGCGCTATATGGGTGGCGAAGGCCCAGATGTCATCTTCCTATGGATGCCCACTGTGAAGGAGTGGGATAAGCTTGGTCTGGTGATGGATCTCACCGAAGCTATGAAGGAAGGATGGGGTGACTGGATCCGCGAAGATGCGCGCAGGATGATGGCGGTGGACGGACGAGATATTATGGTTCCCCTGCGTGTGACGACTCTGGGCATCTATTACAATAAGAACATCTTTGAAGAGGTAGGCATTCAACCTTTTACCTCCTATAAC
>DAOTVR010000070.1:0-1735 GCA_034436315.1 Anaerolineae bacterium | reverse complement strand
ATGCCCCCTCCATCGAGGATGAGCTTTCCTTGAAAAAGACCCTAGAATACTTGGGGAGGTGAGCGATGGCCATCCCTATCCTGCGAGGCGGACAGTACAAGCCCTTGAGCGAAGAGGATATGCGGCGCATTGATTCCGCCGTGCTGCGCACCCTGGCGGAAGTGGGCGTGCGGATAGAGTATCGCCCGGCTCTGGAAGTACTGCGCGATGGCGGCTGCAAGGTGGATTTCGACAAACACATCGTCTACATCCCCGAACACGTCCTCAGACGGGCGCTGGCCACGGCTCCCTCGCAGTTCACCTTGGCAGGGCAAAGGCCGGAATACGATGTCTTTGTTGATCTGGAACGCATCTACACCATCGGCGGTTCCAGTGCGCTGTATGTTCTGGGCCTGGATGGCGAGCGTCGCCCCTCTACCCTGCGCGACCTGATAGACCTCACCCGGCTGCAAGATACGCTAGAGAACCTGCATATCATGCACGCCATCGTCGTGCCTCAGGATATCCCCCAGCCGGGGTTTGACCGCATCCTCTTCGCCAACGTGGTGCCCAACACCTCGCGCAACTATTACTCTCAAGGGCAGGGGGGCAAGTCTATCCGTGACCAGGTGGAGATGGCCTCGGTCATCCTAGGCTCCGCAGAGGCCCTGCGGGAGCGGCCGATCTTTACCATCGTGGTCTGTATGGTCAGCCCGCTGCTCCACCCCGGCATCCGCGTGGAGGAATTGATGGAGTGCACCAAGTGGGGCATCCCCGTCTATATTGAGGTGGACGCCCAGATGGGTGCGACGACCCCCATCACCATCGCCGGGACGCTGGTGGAGGAATGCGCCAATGTGCTCGCCGGGGTGACCCTGGCGCAGATGCTCGCCCCGGGGCACCCGTGCATCTTCGCCATCGCCTCGGGAACGATGGATATGAGCACGACCAACTATTCCGGCGCCGCACCGGAGACGGGGCTGCTCCATGCGGCGACTGCGCAGATGGCCCATTATTACAAGCTGCCCTTCCAGGGAGGCACGGGGATTGACGCGGTGCTTCCCGATGCCCAGGCGGGCTACGAGCGGGCGCTACAGGTGCTGATCAACGCCCTGGCGGGGACGAATTTCATCCACCTCTCCATCGGCATGATGGAACAGATGCTCACGGCTTCTTATGAGCAATGCTTGATCGACGATGAGATCATCGGTGCGGCCTTCCGGATCACGCGCGGCTTTGAGGTCAACGATGATGCCATCGCCTTTGATGTGCTCAAAGAGCTTGGCCCAGCTAACAGCCAGTATATGGCCCATGAGCATACCGTGCGCCACCTGCGCAAGGTTTACTGGCGCCCCAAGCTGACCAACCGCGAGAAATGGGAGCCTTGGATGGCCAGGGGGGGCAAGGACATGCGCGACCGCGCCCGCGAGCAGGCCCGCAAGATCCTGGATACCTATTGGCCGCAGTACCTGAGCCAAGAGCAGGTAAAGGAGATTCAGCGCATCGCCCAGGTAGCTCAAGAGCAAGCGATCCGCGAGGAACCGGCCTGAGCGGCAAGGGAGCAAAGAGCGTGCGCATCTGGCTGGCCGTCGTTCTCGCCGTCTTTAATCTCGCCATGGTGGTCGTTTCTAATGTGAGCCTCAAGTTCTCCGCGCTCAGCGCCAACTGGCGCGGCTTTTTGGCCTGGCAGGTGGCCGGCAACTTGGCGGGTTTTGCCGGCGTACTGAGCTTTACCTTACTCCTCCGGCAGCTTCCC
>DAOTVR010000069.1:0-18211 GCA_034436315.1 Anaerolineae bacterium | reverse complement strand
GGCGGCTGTGGTGACGAACATGCCCTACTTTGAATACCCTTTGGCTTTCCCGGATTCTCCCATTATCTCCGAATTACTTGATCCGCCCCTTATACCGGATGCAGAGGGTTTCATTGAGGTGCCTCGCAGGCCGGGGCTGGGGTTCACGTTGAACGAAGGAGTTGTTGCGCGATACCGGGTGAAACCTCACTAGGATTCAGGAGGGCTTGGGATGAAGGAAACCTTTACGCCTTTGGCTTGGGGGTGCGTCAAACTATTGCCGAGCATCTTTCAGCAGCGCTTTGAGCTCAATCGCAAATACCTGATGAGCTTGAAGAACGAGAACTTGCTACAGAACTTTTATCTGCAGGCGGGGTTATGGAATCCTCCTCAGAAGCCGGAAGGTTGTCACTGGGGATGGGAATCACCGACCAGCCAGGTACGAGGGCATTTCCTGGGGCATTGGCTCTCGGCAGCGGCGAGGATCTATGCCGCCACGGGCGATGCCGAGATCAAGGCCAAAGCCGATCGTATCGTCTCTGAGCTGGCGCGTTGCCAGCGTGAGAACGGCGGTGAGTGGGCCGGCTCGATTCCACCCGATTATCTTGATTGGATTGCACGGGGCAAATTCGCCTGGGCGCCCCATTACACGATCCACAAGACGTTCATGGGCTTGCAGGAGATGCACGCCCTGGCCGGAAATGAACAGGCGTTAGATATCGTCACCCGGTGGGCCAGATGGTTCTACCGCTGGACGAGCCAGTTCTCCCGAGAGCAGATGGACGACATCCTAGATGTAGAGACGGGCGGGATGCTTGAGGTTTGGGCTAACCTTTATGCCATCACGGGAAAGCAAGAGCATTTAGAACTTCTACGGCGTTATGATCGGCCCCGCTTTTTCAACCGGTTGCTCGCCGGCGAGGATGCGCTGACCAATATGCATGCTAACACGACCATCCCCGAGATCCAAGGGGCGGCGCGCGCTTGGGAGGTGACCGGGGAAAAGCGTTGGCGAGACGTCGTAGAGGCTTACTGGCGGCTCGCGGTCACCGAGCGCGGGTATTACTGTACGGGTGGACAAACTTGCGGCGAGGTCTGGACGCCACCTTTTGAGCTCTCTGCGCGGCTGGGGGATAAGAATCAGGAGCACTGCACAGTCTATAACATGATGCGCCTGGCCGACTATCTGCTCCGCTGGACCGGCGATATAACCTACGCGGACTATTGCGAACGCAATCTGTACAACGGCATCCTGGCTCAACAGCATCCCCAGACAGGAATGATTGCCTACTTCCTGCCTTTGGAGGCCGGAGCCGTCAAAAAGTGGGGCACACCCACCGAGACCTTTTGGTGTTGCCATGGCACGTTGGTGCAAGCACATGCTCTCCATGGCCGGGGCGTCTACTTCCAAGATGAAGAAGGCCTGGTGGTCTGCCAGTATGTGCCTACGGAACTCAAATGGAAATGGTCGGGTATAGATGTTGAGGTCAGGCTGACGCTTGATCCTCAGGCGGGCCAGGTTCGCCGACCGAGTTGCTTGGCCTTTGATCTGAGCATCACGTGCGCTGTTCCTGTGGAGTTTACTCTGAAGATCAGGCTCCCATGGTGGCTGAGCGCTGAGCCGATGGTCACTCTCAACGGTGTGCAGCAAGAGGCTCGCTTTGCTCCCTCAACTTATTGGAGCATTCACCGCATGTGGCAGAAGGATAAGGTCCATGTGGAGCTGCCTAAACGCTTAACCAGTTGCCCCTTGCCGGATAAGCTGGACACGGTGGCGATCATGGATGGGCCGGTGGTGCTGGCCGGTCTGTGTGCTGAGGAGAGGACGCTCTACGGCGACAGAGAGCACCCGGAAACGATACTCATCCCAGATAATGAGCGGGAGTGGGCTAGCTGGCTTGGTGGATATCGGACGGTGAACCAAGAACGGGGCCTGCGCTTCAAGCCGCTTTATGAGATCACCGATGAACGCTACACAGTGTACTTTCCGATACGGCCTCCACAGGAATGAGCTTCTGGAGGCCTCGTGCAGCGTGTAAAGAGCGCGGTGAGTCCGTTTCCCTCTATCATGTGAGCCACCGCGCTCTTCCTTCATTTTAGGCCGATGCTTTCCGTTCTTATTGAGCCAGTGCGCTTAGATCAGCATGTTCATCGGACAGTTTGTCGACCACGGCCTGATATGCCGGGCGAGCCTTGACGAGGGCTGGGAGTTGTTTGCGCGTTTCATCGGACGGGCTGACGGCCATTGCACCGACCATCGTGCCCTGGTTGAAATAGAAGAGGATGAAGGTGCCCTCCAGGTTTCCTCGTAGGACGGTTTGATCCCAAGCGGTCAGGTCACCCCAGACCTCAAAGCTGAGGTCAAAGAGATCGGAGAAGAAGTAAGGTAGAGCAGTGTAGGGTTTGCCCTCTCCGGCCATGTTACGCCCGGCCCGTAGGCCCTGTTGTCGGGCGACGTCCCAATGCTCTACGCGTAAGCGCTTGCCGAAGGTGGGATCGGGCCAAGAGGCGATATCGCCGGCGGCGTAGATAGAAGGATCGCTCGTGCGCAAGTACTCGTCTACGATGACCGCGCCCCTTTCATCCAGCTGGAGGCCGGCGTCGCGGGCTAGCTCTGTGTTAAGCCTGATTCCTACCCCCATGACGACCAGATCAACGGCCAATCTCTCGCCGTTATCTAGTACGGCTTGTTCCACCTTCTCGCGACCTTCTAGACTCTTGGGCTTTCGGCCAGAAAGGATTCGCACCCCATGGGCCTCGTACTTGGCCTTGAGGAAAGCGCTCAACTCAGGAGGGACCACGCGTTGGATAAGCCGTTCCTCGGGGAAAACCATGGTAACGGCTACCCCAAGTTGTGCAAGCGTTGCAGCTACCTCAGAGCCGATGAAGCTGCCCCCGATGATCAGCGCCCGTGCACCGGGCTTGGCTAAATGACGGATGGCATCAGCATCTTCAATCGTCCTCAAGCTGAAGACTCCTGGCAACTCGGCACCGGGGAGCTGGAGGCGAAGGGCCGAGCCGCCTGTGGCGAGTAAGAGCTTCTCGTAAGTCAGTGCGCGTCCATCCTCTAGGGTGACGATCCGCTTGGTGGGGTCCAGTTGGCTCGCACGCACGCCGCTGATAAGCTCAACTTGGTTCTGGGCATAGTAGGCGCTTTCTCTTAGATACACTTTGTCCAGCCCCTCTTTGCCTGCCAGATAGCCCTTGGAGAGGGGCGGGCGCTGATAAGGTGGATGGCGTTCGGCGCTAACCAGAGCGATGGTGCCCTGCGCGTCCAGCCTGCGGATGCTCTCACAAGCCCTGCTGGCGGCGATCCCACCACCGATGATAACATATTTGTAGGCTGGCATAAGCGCCCTCCTGGGATGTTTTGTTGTAAGTGTACTCGGAGTGGGTGAAAAAGAAAAAGTTCACTTGCACTCGTGCCACGGATAGAGTAGCATAGCGCACATTCTCTCACTTGCGTATCAGAAGACCAGCTCGGAGGGTTGAAAATGAAGGACGGTTTTAGCGTGATCAAGCCGCAGCAAATTTCGGATAACGTCTTTAAGCTGATCGGCGAGGATTGGATGCTGATCACGGCGGGGACGCCGGAGCGCTTTAACACGATGACCGCCAGTTGGGGTGGAATGGGCATCCTGTGGGGCAAGGAAATCTGTTGGTGCGTCATCAGACCTCATCGCTATACCTATCAGTTCATGGAGGCCTCGGAGCGTTTTACCCTCTCTTTCTTTGAGGAGCGTTACCGCGAGGCATTGAACATCTGCGGTACCAGATCGGGCAGGGATACCGATAAAGTGGCCGCAAGCGGCCTGACGCCAGCTCAGACCGAGTCGGGCGCCGTCTATTTCGCCGAGGCGCGTCTGGTGATCGAGTGCAAAAAGATCTATATCCATGATATCGATCCGCGTCATTTTCTTGTTCCCGAGATTGCCGACAACTACCCGAAAAAAGACTATCACCGCATGTACCTGGGCGAGATCGTGAGGTGCTTGAGCAAATAACCTGCCGGAGATTAACCGCTCATTAAGATCATGAGGAGATCCTAGGATGGCCAAAATCAAAGAGGTTCGCTGCATTCGTACGCGCGCTGATGGGAGCTGGGTCATTGTCAAAATCCTCACCGACCAGCCAGGGCTCTATGGCATCGGCTCGGCCAGCGATTATTTCCACGCTCCGACGGTGATCACGGCGATTGAGGAGGTGATCGGTCCGCGGCTCATTGGCCTGGATGCCAGCCGTATTGAGGATACCTGGCAATCCATCTTCACCAGCAACTACTGGCGCAACGGCTCGATCCTGAATACGGCCCTGGGCGGGATCGATATGGCCCTGTGGGATATCAAGGGCAAAGAGGCGGGGATGCCCGTGTATCAGCTTTTGGGCGGGCCTTGTCGCTCTGCGGTGCCCTGCTATGCCCATGCGGGAGGCAATGACCTCGTCGAACTGGAGGAAGATGTGCGCCGCTATATGGAGGAGGGCTATACGCACATTCGCTGCCAGCTCGGTCCCTACGGCGGCGGTGGTTTCATCAGCGCCGAGGAGGCCCGATTGCCCAAGAACCATTGGGGGCAGAAACAGGTCTTTGACGACGAGGCTTATTTGGAGAACATCCCCAAGATGTTTGACTATCTTCGCTCCAAGATCGGTTTTGGGCCCAAGCTGACCCACGATGTCCACGAACACCTGCGCCCGCAAAACGCCGTAACCCTGGCCAAGCTGCTGGAGCCTTATCGCCTCTTCTTCCTAGAGGATGCGCTTTCGCCGGAACAAATAGGCTGGTATCGGCTGATTCGCGAGCAGTGCACCACGCCACAGGCCATGGGCGAGCTTTTCATCAATCCCCATGAGTGGACGCCGTTGATCACGGAGAGGCTGATTGACTTTATCCGCGTGCGCGTCTCTAAGGCTTGTGGGATTACCCAATGTCGCAAGATCGCGGCCTTATGTGAGTGCTTCGGCATCAACACCGCCTTCCAGGAGGGAGGGGATAACGATCCCGTCAACCAGGTCGCTGCCGCGCATCTGGATATGGCCATCTGGAACTTTGGCATCCAGGAGGAGAATCACTTTCGCCCTGAGGAGTTAGAGGTCTTCCCGGGGCATGCCGTCCTGGAGGGAGGCTACCTCTATGTTAACGACAAGCCCGGCCTGGGGATTGACATCGATGAAGATAAGGCGGCCAAGCTGTTGAACGCTGACCTAGTTGGAAGGCGGCGAGGATGGACTATGTCCACAGACCGTCGGGCTGACGGGACCTTGGTGCGGCCATAAGGGCCGTATTGGCTCGGTAAGGTGAAGGTTTCATCCTCAGATGTCACAACCGCTCGCCCTCGCGAGCGGTTGTGACTCTGCTTATCTGCTGGAAGCCAGTCACCGCTTCGCCTCTAAAGGTAACACCCCTTTGACGGGGACCGCTCAGCGCCTTATAATCGGTTTTGATTTGTGGGGAGAAGGGCGGATGGTATATGAGCAAGCGAAAACTGAAAAGAAAGCTCAATTTGCTTCAGCTCGTGATGTTGGGCACAGCCGGGACGATCGCCGCCGAGATTTTTGTACTGACTGGTCATGCTGCCGCGCTGGTGGGGCCCGCTGCCGTCCTGGCGATGATCATCGCGGGCCTGTTCAGCTACAGCATCGCGCTGAACTACTGTGAATTGGCGACGATGTACCCCGTGACGGGTGGCGGAGTGACCTATGTGCGCGAAGCATGGGGATCCAACCTGCTGACGTTCCTGGTAGGCTCCCTTGACTGTCTGTCGAGCACCTTCTACGCTGCGCTATCGGCGGTTGGTTTTGCCTATTCGCTCAAGGTATTCATCCCGGCGCTGCCTGTTGTGCCAACGGCGCTCGTGACGATAATGGTCTTTATCTTGCTGAATATCCTGGACGTCAGCAACGTTGGCAATGTGCAGATCGTTCTGGGCAGCATCCTGTTGTTGTGTCTTGGAGTATTCATCGTTGGGGGGTTCGTTCTACCCGGCGGGTTCAAGTGGTCCACGTTCACCGAGGGTGGGTTCTTTATCCATCGTGGTTTCGGCACCAACACTGCCAAGATCCTGAACACGATTGCGCTGGTTTACTGTTCCTACATTGGCTACGAGGTCATCGCCCATGATGCAGAGGAGGCAGAAAACCCTAGTCGCAACCTCCCAATAGCAATCCTGGTCAGTATAACGCTGTGTGCGGCCGTGTACGTGCTGACTACTCTGGTGACCTTGGGGACGGTGTCCTGGCGGCAGGTAGCAGGTTCGGAGACTGCTCTGACTGACGTGGTGGTTCATTTCTTGCCTCGTTGGGGCGTGCCAATGATGGTGGTAGCAGGGATAATCGCTACGCTCACATCGGTGAATGCCGCTTTGCTGAGCGGAATACGCGAAGCCTTTACTCTGGCACGTACAGGCCTCTGGCCTCGCTTTATGTCGCGATTGAGCCGCTTCCGTACACCCCATCTGGCTTGCTGGGTGATCGGTGGGATCAGCTGCCTAGTCGCTGCCGTGGGCCTGGTGGATTTCCTGAGCTATGTCTCCAGTTCTGGCTTTCTGTTCGTGTTGTTCTGGTCCAATCTGGCCATGGTTCGTCTGCGCAAGCTCTACCCTAACGCGGTGCGGCCGTTCAGGGCGCCGCTCTTTCCGCTCACACCTCTTGTGGCCATCTTGGCCTGCTTTGTGGTGATCAGCTTCGCTAGTCTCCAGTCTATACTGTTTGGTGTGGGCGTTCTTGCAGCCTGTACCGTTTATTACTATACCTATCGCCCTGTCACTCGCTTGTTTGCGAAACGGACAAAGGCACTTGGGGTGGCCAAGGATTGCCTCCTTGTGCCGGTGGCCAATCCACGTACCGCCGAGAGCTTGGTCCATCTGGCCAGCATGGTCGCCCAAGCGAGCGAGGATACGAGCATCTGTGTGTTGACGATTGTGCCTTCTTCTCGCTTGTCTAAAGGGATTGCGGCCCGCCTTGCGGAGCGTTTGGGGACTCGTCAAAGGGCTTTGCTCAGCCATTTGGCGGCAGAGGTTCAACGGAAAAATATCCCCTTTTACACCAAGTTTCGAACCGCTCCCAGCGTAGCCGAGGGGATCCTGGAAGAAGTGCGGGCCCGTGGTGCGGTGAAACTGATCATTATGGGCTGGCCCGGCCCACTGAACGGAAGGAGTCTGGCTGAGAACCCAGTTAAGGTAGTACTACAGAGGGCGCCTATGAATGTTGCCGTGCTTTTGGATCGGGGCCTTAGCACTGTGCGGAATATACTGGTGCCGGTTGGGGGCGGGCCGCACTCTCGACTGGCCGTGCGCGTTGCCTTTGAGGTCGCTGAGCAAGAGCGGGCTGAGGTAACTGCTTTTCGTTGCTTGTGTGGGGTTAGTGAGATTGAGGAGATGGAAGATCAGCTCTTGTTACTGCGTGAGATCATAGAAGATGAGTTGGGGAACGTCCCCCCACACATCGCGACGCGAATAGCTTGCGCGGATTCTGTGCCTAAGGGGATCTTGACAGAAACTACGCGCCGCCCCTATGACCTTGTTGTCATGGGGGCTTCCGAGGAGTGGGCCTTGAAGACGCGGCTCTTTGGCTCTATAGATGATTGGATCGTGGAGCGAGTCCAATGCTCCGTGTTGTTGGTCCGCGCCCACGAACCGGCTCCCATCTCTTGGATTAGGCGGCAGACCAAGAGGATTGAAAGAGATAGCGGAGAGCAGATTTATCAGCCAACGCATTAAAAGGACTATGCCCCCAAGGGAATTCGAATCCCTGTCGCAGCCTTGAAAGGGCTGTGTCCTAGGCCTCTAGACGATGGGGGCACCGGATAACGCAAAAATTGTACCACGCGGAGGGTAGAGGGTCAAATCGCCCTGTTTCCCTTTTCTAGCGTTCTCGGGCGAAGGGCCATTGGGTTAGACGCTCCAGCCAGCTTTGGGCGTCTGTCAGTGTGGGACAATAGGTGTCAATAGCTAGTCCGCGGGGAGAGAGATAGGGGAGGATGGATTCCAATTCCTCGGGCGAGTACTTGCGCACGATCAGGCATTTTCCGCGCTCTTGTATACGACGCATCATGGAGAGCACACGCTGCAAAGGTGGACTGGCAATGCCATCGTTGACGATCTGAATGCCCCGAATCTCCTCCACGGTCAGCAGCTCGTCCACCAGATGGATGGCGCCGGCATGGACATGTACCCAGAGAAGATCCACACTTTGTGCGAGTTCCCGATCTAGTGGTAAGAAGAACTCACGGTATTGGCGAGGAGAGACGATCGTGCAGAAATCCTCTTGAAGGGCGGCGGCGCGCCCAGGTGCCCATAGGTTCCATTGTGTCACCGTGCCGCCGTCGTAAAGGGGAATGATCGCAAAGAGATCGCGGGCGAACGCTAACCACGCTTCTGCGCCCTTGGTGGCGAGGCGCATGACCGCTTGAGGGTGCTCGTAAAGATCTCCGGCGAGTTGGGTGATGCCCCTAAGGGCCGCGCAGATATCACTTGGGCCCTCAATCAGCCCCGGGATGACCGCGTAGCGTCCCGCGCTACGCGCGACTAACTGTCGGGCCAGCCCGAGGGCACGGCGAACCCACTCATTATTAGGATTGTAGCGGATCGCCTCCGCTTGGGCCCAATCTGCGATAAGTGGCTCGGAGGTGAGCATATTAGCTGTAGCTCGCACCGGAGCGCCAAAGATGGCTCCCGTAAAGTGCACCCCGCCTCCAGCCGCAAGGGCCGGGGGCATATCGTCGGGCCACTGAGAGCGGGCAGCTAAACTCTGTTCTGCTTGTTCCAAAAGTGCGGTGTTCTTTGTCGGGTCGTAATAAGCTAGTTGTCGCGCCAAGATCGTATTAGGGCTTGAAATCTCGGTTGCGGTTTCAGGGGAGATATCCGAGGAAAAGCTCGCCATTTGATAGATGAGCACGGGAGGGCGGTCAGCTACCTCTCCTCCCCAGAAGGCGCGCCAACGCGCCAGAGATTGCTCCCAGCCATCCTTTTGAAGCAAGGGGACCTCCTTTTTAGGCCTTATAGCATAGATTTACCGTTGCGTCAAAGGCTGCTCTTGGTTTTGGACGGGAGTGTTTCCTATTTGCCCCTTTAGTTTGGAGATGCTATCATTGGCCTGTATACGGGCTGGAGAATGAGAATGAATTCGCGAGAGATCGTTTGGCGGACCTTGGAATACCGCGGTCCTGAGCGTTTGGCGGCCAGTTTGCCTCATCCTTACTGGAATGACTTCTGCCATACGACCTATATCTTGAAGGATCATGATCGTTCTTGGCAAGAGGTTGGCCCCGGTCGCCAGGAGTATGTGGATGAGTGGGGCAATACTTGGGCGCGCCTTGATAAAACCAGCAAGGGGGAAGTCGTTCATGGGGTATTGGAGGATTGGTCAGACCTGGATACGTTGCGCTTGCCCGACCTGGCCAATCCGGCTAACTTTGAGCGCGTACGTGAGGTTTGTCTTGACCCGGCCAACGAGCGTTTTCGGCTGGGCGGTTTGCCGGGGTTCCCCTTTAATATCGCGCGGTACATGCGACGCTTGGAGGAGTTCCTGGCAGACATCTTGCTCTCGCCCGAAAAGGTGGCGGTGCTGCTCAGGCGCATTGAGGACTTGCTCGCCGAGGTGATCGTTCAATATGCTCGGGCGGGAGTTGATGCGGTTTTCTTCTGTGAAGATTGGGGAACTCAGAACAGCCTGATGATTCATCCCAAAACTTGGCGTGAGGTTTTTAAGCCGGGATTTGTGCGCCTTTGCCGTGTAGCTCACGAGCAGGGGATCAAAGTCTTTATGCACTCCTGTGGCAAGATCACCGATATCATCCCCGATCTCATTGAGGCAGGGATAGATGTCTTACAGTTTGATCAACCGCGTCTGCACGGTCTTGATAACCTGGCGCAGTTTCATGGGAGGGTTACCTTTTGGTGCCCGGTGGATATTCAGGTGACATTGCAAACACGCGATGAGGCGCTTATTGTAGCGGAGGCCAAAGAGTTGGTCGAGAAACTCGGTGGGCCAGAGGGTGGATTCATCGCCGGCTACTATGGAGACAACGCTTCAATAGGACTTGATCCTTATTGGCAGGACGTGGCCTGCCGAGCGTTCATGCGATATGGTAATTATCATCACATCGAGAGGGAAAACGGTTGACAGAACGGCGTATCATCTCGCTAGTGCGGTGCCCTGAGTATGACCTTGACAGCGTGTATGCGGCCATTCGGCGTAGCATTGATCTCTTGGGTGGAGTTAGTGCCTTCATCAAGCCGGGCCAACGCGTGTTGCTCAAGCCCAATCTCTTACGCCCTGCGTCGCAGGATAGGGGCGTCTCCACTCATCCCACCGTTGTGGCGGCAGTAGCCAAGTTGGTTAACGAGGCCGGTGCGCATCCCGTCATCGTAGAATCCCCTGGCGGACCGTTCTCTCCTGCCCTCCTGAAGCTGACCTATCGCAAAACGGGGATGCTCTGGGCAGCGGAGGTCGGCGGGGCAGAGCTTAACTATAGTGTGGAGAGTGTTCAGGTCTCTCATCCGAAGGGATACGTGCTACGGCGGCTTGATCTGGTCAAACCGGCCGTTGAGGCTGATGCGGTGATCAACCTGCCCAAGCTGAAAACCCATAACCTCACCAAATTAACTGTAGCCGTCAAGAACCTCTTTGGCTTGGTCCCCGGCCTGCTCAAGATGAGTTACCATGCCAAGCTACAGGATGCCCGGCGCTTTTCCGAAGGACTGAACGACATCGCCACTTACGTGAAGCCCACATTGAATATCGTAGATGCGGTCGTCGCCATGGAGGGCAATGGCCCTTCAGGAGGGGACCTGCGCCAGCTAGGAGTGATCATTGCCGGCGTTGATCCCTTTGCCGTAGACGTCGTCTCGGCTGCCCTGGTGGGCTTTGATCCGCTTAGCATCCTGACCACACGCATGGCGGCTGCCCGAGGCCTAACTACTGGCCGGCTAGAGGATCTGGAGTTGGTCGGTGATCCCTTTGAGGCCCTGCGTGTGACCGATTTTCGCCCTGGGGCCGCGACGGCCATTGATCCTGGCCTTTTGCCACGTGGGCTTCTGGCACTCGCTGGTGAGAGCGATGTCTCGGCGGAAGCGGCCGAGGGCCAGTCTCGGCCGAGACAAGGATGGTTTGGGCGACTTGCCTATGGCTGGCTTTCGCGCCAGTTGGTGGTCGTGCCCGGCGCAGGCGACAAGTGTATTGGCTGTGGACAGTGTGCTAAAAGCTGCCCTGTAGGGGCCATTGAGATCGTGGATGGCAAGGCTCACATGGATACGCGAAAATGTATCCGCTGCTATTGCTGCCATGAGCTCTGCCCCGAAGAGGCGGTGGAACTGCACCGCCCCTGGCTTGGGCGCCTCTTAATAGGGAGATAGAGTCGGTTCCTTCTAGGCGCCAGGGGCAATAAGGATCTTACAGGCGTCGCTCGCTTGATGGGCGATTTCCATCGCCTCTCCCAGTCTGTCCAGTGGCAAAATATGCGTTACCGGCTTGATCAGGTCGACCTTACCCGCGGCGGCGATGGCGATGGCTTGGCTAAAGTCCTCCTCGCGGTAGACCCGAATGGGTGTCATCTTAATCTCGCGGAAGAGTAACGCGGTCACGTCCACTATTGGCGGGGTTTTGGGCATGCCGACCTGCAAGATCTGGCCCCCTGGACGAGCTAACTTGGCCGCTTCGGTGATCGTAGCTTGCACGCCAGCGGTCTCGAATACGACGGGCAGGCCGGTGCCATCTGTGGCGTCCATGATCGTCTTGACTACATCCTGTGTCGTGGTGTCTATGACCTCAAACCCTAGCTCGCGAGCAATAGCCAGGCGTTTGGGACTACGTTCGGAGACAAATACGATGCGGGCGCCGGCCAAGCGTGCCACTTGAGCTGTCATAATGCCCACTGGTCCGGCTCCTAGGACAGCTGTTAAGTCACCCACTTTAAGTTCTGAGGCGCGCACAGCATGGACTCCCACGGCTAAAGGTTCGATCAGTGCTGCCTGAACGAGGGGGAGCAAGGTGGGAAGGGGCCGCAGCGTGTGTAGCGGGACGACAGCGTATTCAGCAAAGCCCCCATCCCGATCTATTCCCACCAATTTCAGGGTGCTACAAACATGGGATAGCCCATTGCGGCACGCATAACAGGTGCCACAGGTTATAAGGGGATTGATGACCACAGGAGTTCCCACAGGAAAAGGGCCACTTTCCGCTTGTGTAACTGTGCCTGCGAATTCGTGACTCATCACCAGAGGGGCTTTGGCGCGCATGTGCTTGCCTAAATAGATCATAATGTCAGTGCCACAGATCCCCGCATAGGCCACTTTCACCAGAGCTTCGCCAGGGCGAGGGATGGGCTGTTTGATCTGGGTGTACTCAATGGTTTCCGGTCCGGTCCATAGGGCTGCTTTCATCGTTACGCTCATGGTATGCCCCCTAGAGAGGTTGAGATGGCTCTTGGCTCACGATGCGAACAGTTTAGCATAGAATGAGCTTACGGCGCAAGCGAAGTTTTGACGAACTCACTTTACTGTGTCATAATAGCTTGTATCATATTTTGGTATAGGGAGATCGGGGACAATGCAAGACGAAGTTTCAACTGCGGTACAGGCGCAAGTTCAGCCTACGGTGGAGCCGCCGGAGGCAGCCAGTACTGCTGGCGAAGCCGTTCCCGAAACTGTTAGCAAATCAGAGACCACCGAGAAGGAAAAGCAGCGTTTGACTCTTGAGGCTCTCAAACCCGGCATGCAGGTCAAGGGTAAAGTGCGCAGCGTCGTTGAGTTTGGCGCTTTCGTTGATATCGGGGTAGGCCGCGATGGCCTCGTACATGTTTCGTCACTCAAAAAGGCCGGGGTAGACAAAACGATTAAGGTTGGGGACGAGATTGAGGTCGCAGTACGGCGCGTTGATCCTGAAGAGCATCGCATCAGTTTGATCATACCCCTCCCTAAAGAAGCCAAGATCCCACTGCGCGAATTGCGTGTGGGAAGCGTCGTCACGGGAAAGGTTGTGCGCTTGGTGGATTTTGGAGCTTTTGTAGACATTGGGGCTCAAGTAGACGCTCTTCTGCACGTCTCGCAGATAGGAGGGTATGTGAACCATCCCTCCCAGGTCCTAAAGGTTGGGGACGAAATTCGGGTGCGCATTAATGAGGTAGATGTGCGTAAGCGCCGTGTTTCCCTAACGATGAGAGACCTGGAGGAGGGCGCTAAGGAGGCCGCGAGCGAAAAGGCGAAGCCAGAGGAACACATTCCCACCGCTTTTGAGGTGGCTCTTGAGAAGGCGCGGCTAGAATCTCGTCGTCGGCGGACAAAGAGGCTGTGAGCTAAACTTGGCGTAAGTTAATGGGCAAGCTGATCAGCTTGCCTTTTTTGTTTGCTTCCGTTTTTTGTTTGACACGCCTTACCCGACCGTTAGAATAGCCGTGGAAAAGAGTCTTGTGGGATCGGACCTGAAGGAGGTTAGTCCTTGATGCTTGTAACGGATACGCATGCACACATCTATAGCCCCGATGAAGAGCGCTATCCCATGGTTGAAAAACCTCTACGCCCCCCGAAGGGTACGGGCACCATTGAACATTTGCGGCGCGAAATGGCTGCCAATGGCGTGAAGCGCGTAGTGGCTATCCAGACGACTACGGCTTATGGGTGGGACAATCGCTTCCTGGTAGACTCGGCCAAAGCCAACAGCTCCTGGATGGTGGGCGTGTGTACCTTGGACCCGACGGATCCTTCAAGCCCCAGCCTGCTTAGACGGTATGTCCATGAGTTCAACGTGCGTGGCTTACGAAGTTATCCGGCAGAGGTCAAGACCAAACCCTCTCTCGTTGGAACACAGACCGCATCTGAGCCGGAAGAGATACAAAAGCACCTTGATCACCCGGGTGTTGAGGCCTTGTGGGCCACCGCTGAAGAGTTGGGCATTACCGTTAACGTCCTTATTCGCGTGGATATGGCGGATGAACTGGAAACAATGTTGAGGCGACACCCCGATCTGCGCGTTGTACTGGACCATTGTATGTACCCCCGGGGGAAAGAGGGCCTTCAAGGTGAGACCATTCAACGTGTTCTATATCTTGCGCGTTACCCGAATCTTTACGCCAAACTCACCTGGCTGGTGGATAGCTCGGATACGGACTATCCCTTTACAGACACTTACCCCTTGTTGTGGGCTGTCATTCGAGCCTACGGTCCGGAGCGTTGTGTATGGGGTAGCGATTTCCCCTGCGAGTTGTGGACGCCAAAGGCCACTTATGCTCAACACTTGACGCTGTTTACTCAGGCTCTCGGTTTAAGCGAAGGAGAAAAACAAGAGATACTGGCGTATACGCCGGGGAGGTTATGGTTTGGTGAAGAGTGAAAGGAGTTCTTATGCGTTATAATCTTCCTCGAACGATCCTAGGGCGCACGGGGCTTTCGGTTACACGATTGGGGGTCGGCGGGGCTTATTGTCGGACTGTTGAGGGCTACCGAGCCGCTCTGGATTGCGGTGTCAATTATGTAGATACCGCACGTGCCTATCAAGACGGTAAGGATGAAGAGATCATCGGCCAGGCTATTGTGGGCCAGCGGGATAAGCTTGTCTTGGCTACCAAGACGCTTCAACGCGATGCATCGTCCGCGAGGCGCGATTTGGAGACCTCTCTCACGTGTTTGAGGACCGATTATGTAGATATATGGCAGCTTCATCATCTCAACACAGAGGCCGAGCGCAGCAGGGCCCTAGGCCCTGGTGGAGCGTATGAGGCTGCGCTAAAGGCTCGCGAGGAAGGGCTGATCCGTTTCATTGGCGTCACCGGCCATGACTGGGTAGAAATAGGTAAGGCCGTGGCCACAGGGCTCTTTGATACCGTCCTCTGTTGGTATAATTGCGCCATGAAGGAGCCGGAACAGCTTGTGTTCCCTCACGCATTAACCCACGGCACGGGGGTGGTGATCATGAACGCCTCACGGAACGAGAAACTATTCGGTGGCCCGGAGGGCCCTGATCCGGCCGATTTTTATCGTTACGTTTTGAGCCACGAGGCGGTGCATGTGACATTGATGGGCCTAAGAGATGTGAGCCTTTTTCAGAGGATTGCTCAGGCTCTGGCGGAACGTCACACGTTAGAAGCTGAAGAAAGGCAGCGCCTTGAGGAGTATGGGGCCCAGATGCGCTCTACGGGGAAATTGGGTTAAGAAGGGTGAGGAGGCGATCTGAATGATGACGGCACGCGAACGGTTTCTTAGAACCCTTGACTTCCAGCCCGCCGACCCGCCTTTTGTGAGAAGTGGTTTCGCTTGGCAAGAGACCCTGGATCAATGGCGACAGCAGGGTTGGGATGGACGGCCGTTGGATGAGATATTTGGAACCGATCCCCTTTTGCGCGTGGACGTTTATTACGGGCCGGCCCCGCAGTTTGCTTACGAAGTGCTGGAGGAGGACGAGCGAACACGCACCTATGTGAACCACGAGGGGATCGTGATGCGTGAGTTCAAGGAGCACAGGGATACGAGCATGCCTCAATTCATCAAGTTCCCTGTAGAAAATGAGCAAGACTTTGAGCGGCTGGCGACCGAGCGCCTCGGACTGAATGAGAGCGCCCGTTTTTCGGAGGAATGGAAGCGGCAAGTGATCGCTTGGAGGGAATCGGGCTTGCCACGCCAGTGTTGGGCTGATCGTTGGGGCGGCTTCTTTGGCCCTCTGCGTAACCTCATGGGATTGGAGGGCCTTTGTATGGCTTTCTATGACCAACCAAAGCTGGTTGAGCGCATGATGGCTCAGAGGGCTGAGGTCATCATCGCGATAACGGACAAGATCTTGGAGTACACGGACTTTGAGACCTTTTGGTTTTGGGAGGATATGGCTTACAACGGCGGATCTCTGATTGATCCGCGCATGTTCCGACGTTTTGCTCTTCCTCACTATCGCCGCGTCTGCGATTGGCTTCGGGGACGGGGCATCAAACATATCTGGCTAGATAGCGATGGGGATATCCGTGAGTTGATCCCCATATGGCTGGATGCGGGGATCAATGGGTTGTGGCCCTTTGAGGTGCAGGCAGGGATGGACGTGCTGGAGATTCGCCGTCTCTATGGGCATGATTTGGCCATCGGTGGTGGCATCCCTAAGCGCGCTGTGGCCATGGGGGGAGAGGAGATGCGTCGTGCAGTGGATCGGGTTATGCCGCTGGTAGAGGATGGGGGTTATTTGCCCGAACTGGATCACAGCGCGCCGCCGGATATCTCCTGGGCGCGGTATTGTGAGTATATGTCGTACCTGCTGCATCGGTTAGGGCGTGGCTAGATACTGTTTTCGTATAGTAATAGCGAGCTTCTCGTATGACAGTACCCATGATCTCTGTTATAGGCTGGCATAACGCGGGCAAGACCACGTTCATTGAGCACTTGTTGAAAGAGCTCAAACGACGTGGTCTCCGCGTGGCCACTATCAAACACTCGCGTGAGGATTTTGAGCTGGACCGCCCGGGGACGGACACCTTTCGTTATGCCCAGGCAGGTAGTGATGTCGTGGCGATCTCAGCTCAACATAAAATTGCATTTATTGAGCGACGGGCAAGGGAGATGAGTTTGGAGGAGATCGTCAAACGGCTGCCTGATGATCTGGATCTCGTTGTGCTGGAGGGATACAAGCGAGCCACAGTTCCCAAGATAGAAGTCCTTCGTAAGGGGATAGGAGAAGGACGCATAGCCGCCTCAAAGGAGCTATTGGCCCTGATCGTAGATGAGCCGGAAAAGACGATGAGCGCGGACGTTAGATGCTTTAGTAGTACGGACGCCTCAGGCGTCGTGGACCTTCTAGAGGCGCAGGGACTCATCAAGAGGAAGAGGGCAGGGGGTGAGGATTCTCCATGCCAAAGCTCATCCTAGCCCACGATTTGGGCACGACAGGTAACAAGGCCTTGCTCTTTGATGCCGAGGGAGGTTTGTTAGCCAGCGCATTTGAGGGCTATCCAACGGATTACCCTCAACCCGGCTGGGCCGAGCAGGATCCAGCCGATTGGTGGCGCGCGGTCTGCTATTCTACACAAAAGGTGCTCGCTGAATCAGGGTGTAGCCCCAAGGATATCGCCGTGGTCAGCTTCTCGGGACAGATGATGAGCTGCCTACCGGTAAGTGCGGAGGGCTTGCCTTTGCGCAAGGCGATCATCTGGGCCGATCAGCGCGCTGAGGCCGAGGCGTCATGGATGGCCGAGCGACTAGGCGCGGCTGAGGGTTATACCATCACGGGCCATCGTCTTAGCGCCAGTTATACGGCCGCTAAGTTGCTTTGGGTGCGAGCCAAACAGCCCGAGCTGTATGCGCGCACGTTCAAGGTATTGCAAGCCAAAGACTATGTGGTCTGGAAGTTGACCGGCGTCTTTGCCACAGACTACTCCGATGCCTCTGGCACAAACCTCTTTGACCTTCGCAGCCGGCGTTGGTCGAATGAGATCCTCTCGACGCTTGAGATTGCCCCAGAGCTGCTTCCTATAGCAGTGCCATCGGCCACGGTTGTAGGTGATGTGACGCGGGCCGCGGCCGAGGCAACGGGCTTGATCCCCAGAACCCCCGTGATCATCGGGGGAGGCGATGGTGCCTGTGCGACGGTGGGAGCGGGCGCGGTGCATCCTGGGATCGCCTATGGGTACATCGGCTCGTCGGCGTGGATCTCGTCGGTAAGCCATGAGCCATTGGCGGATCCTTTGTGCAGGCTGGGAAACTTTGCTCATCCTGATCCCGCCTATGTCTTTCCTACAGGCTCTATGCAGGCTGCGGGAGGCGCTTACGATTGGTTGGAGCGCATCCTCAGAGGCGATGAACCGGGGCATCTTTATCAGCAGTTAGAGCATCTCGTTGCCGCTGTGGAGCCGGGGGCGAAAGGGCTCATCTTCCTACCTTATCTGATCGGCGAGCGCAGCCCGTATTGGAATCCTCGTGCGCGGGCGGCTTTTGTGGGTTTGAGCATGGCCCACGGTCGCGCGGAGATGGCCAGGGCGGTATTGGAAGGGGTGGCCTTTCATCTGCGCCTGATCCTTGATGTCTTCAAGGAGTTAGGAGTTGGGATTAACGCCTTGCGGCTGATCGGTGGCGGGGCGCGCTCGGCTGTTTGGCGGCAGATCATCGCCGACATATGCGGTGTGCCCTTGCTTCGTCCCGAGCTTTCGGTAGAGGCCACCTCGCTTGGTGCGGCCATTGCCGGTGGGGTAGGGGTGGGGCTCTATCCAGATTACCGCGTCGCAGATCAACTGGTGCAATTGGCATCGGCCGAGGAGCCACGCCCCGCTGTA
>DAOTVR010000068.1:0-3251 GCA_034436315.1 Anaerolineae bacterium | reverse complement strand
ACCGGCCCCGAGCGCCGCCAACCGACACCAGAATCCGATCACCACCTAGAGCCGGACCGACCCGGCGCGGACGATCCCCTAGATCTTGCCATCTACTATATCGGCTCCTTGGCCGTCCGTTGAGCAGCGCTTTGCCTTGTCGAGTTTGACAGCCCTCTATTCTCGCCTATAATCGCCAAGTTATGGGTAGGTGCTTGACCGTAGCATCTCATTTTGTTTGCCGGCCAGGCATCGTTTGCGCAAGAGAGGATCTTCATGACCTTAGAAGAAGTGCTGGCGATCATTGACGGCAAGGTGATCTCCCGCAATGTGGATCTGCAAACGCAGGTGAACATGGCCTGTGGAGCGGATCTCATGAGCGACGTCTTGGCCTTCACCCACGCCGGAACCTTGCTCTTGACCGGTTTGACTAATCCCCAGGTAGTGCGCACTGCGGAGATGGCGGGCATCAAGGCGATCGTTTTCGTTCGGGGCAAATACCCCCCTCCTGAGACCATCGCTTTGGCGGAGGAAAAGAACATCCCCCTATTAGCCTCTCGGTACACGATGTACGAGACCTGTGGGCGGCTGTACAAGGCCGATCTGCCGAGTTGCGGCATCTTTGAGTTGGCTTTAAAGACATGGCGCGAGGCCTTTGGGGAGGAACCCTCTGAGCAGTAAGGCGTTTCATCTGTTTCTCCTCAACTCAATGGGGAGTTGATCTGTGAATAAGACGCCAACCGAGCTCACCAGAGTACAAGAGCTGGTGTATGAGCTCAAGATCGAGCAGGTGATGACCAAGAACGTCATCACCGTTACGCCGGATTGCACGATTCGGGAGCTTAAAGAGATCTTGCGCGTCAAGCGCATCTCCGGGGTTCCCGTCGTTGAAGGCGATAAGCTAGTCGGCATCATTAGCATTGAGGGACTGATCAAAAGCCTGGAGCGAGGCGAGCTCTCGGCGACCGTCGGCGAGAAGATGACCACTCAGGTACAAACCGTGCGGGCCGACGAGTCGGTGGTCAGCGCGGTGAACCTTTTCGCTCGCTTCGGCTACGGGCGATTTCCCGTTGTGGATGCCGAGGGCAAGCTGGTAGGCATCTTGACCCAGGGCGATATCGTGCGCGGGCTTTTGCGCCAAATGGAGGTCCAGTGGCACGCTGAGGAAATCCATCGCTATCGTGCCAGCCACATCTTTGAGGATATTGAGTCGGATCAGACCGGATTGATCCTGCGCTATTTCATCAAGCCCCACGATTTCGTCCGCGGCGGTGAAGCCTCCAGTAAGATCAAAAAAGCCTTAGAGCGTTTGGGGGGACATCCTCGGATCGTACGCCGCGTGGCCGTGGCAGCGTATGAAGCCGAGATGAACGTCATCATCCACACCTATGGTGGAGAGATGATCGCCGAAGTGCGCCCCGAGCGCATGAAGATCACGGTGATCGATAATGGCCCGGGCATACCCGATATAGAGAAGGCGATGCAGCCCGGGTTTTCCACTGCCCCGGACTGGATTCGCGAGCTGGGCTTTGGCGCGGGCATGGGGCTCAACAACATCAAGGCCTGTGCCGATGAGATGAAGTTGACCTCCGAGGTAGGCGTCGGAACGCGACTTGAATTGATCTTCAAATTGCAGTAGGATGACAAAGGAGAGTCCAGTTGACCCTTCAAGAGATCGTCTCCGCACTCGGACTTGAGGTCGTTGCAGGCGCTGATCGCCTGGATGGTGAGGTCACCGGCGGATATGCCTCGGATCTGCTCAGTTGTGTGATGGCCGGGGCTAAAGCGGGCACTATCTGGGTGACCTTGCAGGCTCATACTAACGTCATTGCCGTGGCCGAGTTGCTCAATCTGGCGGGGGTCATCATCACCGAGGGGATGCGCCCCAGTGAGGAGACCTTGGTTAGGGCTAACGAGAAGAGCATTCCCACCCTTTTATCCAAAGAGAGCACCTTCACCGTAGTGGGCAGGCTCTGGCAGTTGGGCGTTCGCGGCGTCAAGTAGAGCGAGCTGACCCGGCCATGCAGGGGACGGATGCGGCCTTGCGCCCAATTTGGGTGGATTTGCACGTTCATACCGTCCTCTCGCCTTGCGCCGAAGTGGAGATGATCCCGCCACTGATCGTTCGGCGGGCCAGAGAGCTTGGTTTGGGGCTGATTGCCATCACCGACCATAATAGCGCGGAGAACGTTGAGGCCGTTCAGCGAGCCGCAAGGGGTAGTGGGGTCGCGGTTTTAGCGGGGATGGAGGTGCAAACGCGAGAAGAGGCGCACATCCTATGCCTCTTTGATACGGCCGAACAGGCTTTGGCTTGGCAGGAAACCGTCTACGCGAGCCTGCCGCCGCTTAAAAATCGAGAGGAAGTATTCGGCGCTCAGTTCGTGGTGGATGAAACGGGCGACTATCGCCACACGAACGAGCGCCTCTTATTGGCTTCCAGCAGTCTGTCGGTTGAGGAGGTTGTTTCAGGGGTCCGTGCCTTGGGCGGGTTATGTATTGCCGCTCACGTGGATCGCCAAGCATACAGTTTGCTGGCCAACCTGGGTTTCATCCCATCCGGCCTGGCCCTAGCAGCGCTGGAACTATCGCGGCTGACGCCGCTAGAGGAAGCTTTAACTCGCTACCCGCAGTTGCGGGGCTGGCCATTGGTCGTTTCGGGCGACGCACATCGCTTGAGTGAGATGTGTGTGCATACCCTGATCACCTGTGGCGAGCCCTCCGTGCGTGAGTTGGAGTGGGCTTTGCAGGACAAAGCGGGCCGCAAGGTCAAATTATTGCCTTGATCGCGCTCTGAAATAGCGAATTTCATTACCGCTTGGGGAGGGTTTACGTGGTTGCAGAGACGCAAGTCGCAGTTGAAGAAGCCTTGGACTTGGCTCCACTGGATAAGGTGATTGAGGAATATCGCTCTGAGCCTGGAGCTATCATCCCTGTATTGCAGAGAGCCCAGGCCATTTATGGCTATTTGCCCATGGAGGTGCTCAAGCACATCGCTAAGGGGCTGAACGTCCCCCTTAGTCGCGTTTATGGCGTGGCCACATTCTACGCTCAGTTCTACCTTACCCGCAGAGGGCGCAATACGGTGCGCTGCTGCGACGGCACCGCTTGCCATGTGCGCGGTGCGGCCAAGATCATCTCCGAGTTGGAGAAAGAGCTGGGCATTAAGGCGGGCGAGACAACTCCCGATTACCGTGTGACCCTAGAGGTCGTCTACTGTCTGGGTTCGTGTGGGCTCTCGCCTGTGGCGGTCATTAATGACCAAGTCGTCGGTC
>DAOTVR010000067.1:0-11260 GCA_034436315.1 Anaerolineae bacterium | reverse complement strand
GGGTCCCCGCTGTGCCGCCCACGCGAATGCGCCGATCGGTGAAGGGCGCAACAACGTTACAGGTATAGGTGCCCAAAGCCTCCCCCTCAAAGGCTACCTGGGCCATACCGTGATCAAAGGTGTCCTTTTCCGAGTTGTAGAGGCAAAGGTCTGCTGGGGGCCAGCCGGCGGCCTCGCGGATCGCCTGAAGCTGAAGCCGCAGCGGTGAAGCGTCCTTCATGGCCCGCAAGTGCGAATCGGGGCATTCTGGCTCAATGGGACAGGCACTGCAACGCTCGCCCGCTTCCGGTTTGGGGACGTAATGGGTCAGGTAAGCATCGGCGCTGAGATGTAAGGGTAACGCCCCCGCCAGCCAGTAGAGCATGTCAAAATCATGACAAGCCTTGGTGATCCATAGCCCCCCGCTGAAGCGGCGCAAGCGGTTCCAGCGGCGGAAGTAGGTGCGCCCGCCATAGTAGAACTCGTCAGCTTGGATAGTGAGCACCCGACCCACTACACCCTCGCCGATCATGCGTCGGAGACGGCGATAGAGTGGCGCATAGCGTAGGTTAAAGCCCACCATGGTGTGTCCGCCGGCGGCCTGGTCGGCCCGGACGATAGTCAGGCAATCCTCTAGGGTAATCGCCAGGGGCTTTTCGGCATAGACATACTTGCCCGCAGCCAGGGCCTGCAAGACCGGCTCAGTATGCTGCCCATCAGGGGTCGCCACCAGCACGGCATCACAGGGAACCGCTTCTAGAGCCTGTTGCGTGTCCGCAAAGATGGGCACATCTTGCAGGCCATATTCTTGGGCCACAACCTTGGCTGCTGCAGGAAGCGCGTCCACCAAGGCCACCAAGCGATAGCCGGGATGTTGAGCCGCCTGTTGCGTGAACCAGGCTCCCCGCCCACCGCCACAACCGACGATGATCAGGCGAATCGCGTCCATAACCAGCCTCCCCAGGTATCCTTAGGCGTACTTCGCCGCTACTTCCTGAGCCAATCGCGTCCATACATGCAGCCGGTCCAGATGCCCGGCCAGGGTCTGTAGCTCGCGTAGCACGATCTGCACATAGCAGCCACGTAAGCGCCGCATGCCCTCCTCAAGGCCACGCCTCAGAGTGGCAAGGTCCTCGGCGAAGACGACATCGCTGGCCTTTTGGCGCCACATGATCACGTAACGATCCCCAACACGCTCAACGACCCGATCCAAATCGGTCCAGGCGCTAGCGACAAAGATGCGTAAGTTGGGGATGGTCAGCACGCCCTCAATCTTATGCGTCAAGTTCTCGCAGCAACCATAGGCGACGAGGCCAAAGCGCTGAAGGATGGGCATTTGATAGTTCAGGCAGAACTCCCGCCACATTGCCGGCGAGACCTGATCGAATTCCTGGCTGTTGCTCATCACCCAGAGGTTCTTGTAGGTATAGCGCCCATCGGTCGGCGGAGGGCCAAAGGGGTCGCTACAGATCATCGGGCCACTATTGTTGGGCGTGAGCAGCCCACTCTCCTCCACCTGTTGCATGGCTCCCAGCACGCCGTCGCGCAGGTGGGCCATCAGCCGGTGCATGAGCGCCGGACGATCCACCATGTCTAGCATCATCTGCTCTAGACCGCGCAGCTCGGCGGCCGTCGTCCCCAGGATGGCGTCCAAGGGCGCGCCGCAGACGCGCCTCACGGGCAGGATATCTCCCAAGAGGTCATGCGCCCTGGAAAGGGCCTCCTGCGTCTTGGATTCATTGTAGGTGAAGCGAGGTAGCTGTAGTCGTGCGTAATCGGCAGGCTCTTTCAGCGGCGGATCAAAGGCCCAAGCGCCCTTAGGCTCATCGGGTCGGCGACGCTTGATTTCCATCCCCCAGATAGTGGGCGGATCACAATCCCATATCGCCGGCACGGGAAAATAAGGCTCCACGGGAGAATCGTCGCCGATCTCATGCTTGATCAGCGTCCGACGAAAATCAACCTCAACGGAGCGCAGCCAGGGATCGGTGCAGTGCAGAGATTCCTCAGGAAGCAGCTCACTCCACGCGCCCACCGGCCGGCACCATACCGGCGCGCGATCCGGTCGGCGCAAGGCGTTCACATCGCGCCAGCGACGCTGGATGAGTGCATTCTCCCGGCTCGCGGCGATCTCGGCCACTTGGCGCGCCAGCTCGCGGATATAAGCCCTTTGCGTTTGGAGCTCGCTCATGACAAAGCTCCCCAACAGGGAGAATGGCCAGACCAAAAGCTCAGCCTTTGCGTAGGATACATCTTAAGAGGGCACACGTCCAATGATACTTGACATGAACCTCGGAAAGGCGTTCAATGTCCCCAACTCTCTGCCTATGAAAGCCACGTATCAAGAGAAAGGAGCGCCTATGACCATCCGCAACCTTAGCCCCCAGCAGATGTTCGAGAAGCTGGCCTTGGAGCATGTGCCCTTGTATAGGTTCTCCGGGAACACGGAGAAAGATTTCCTAGAATGGAAGGCTGCTGCCCTGCCCAAGGTGCTGGCCACTCTGGGCGATTTTCCTCCTAAGGTGCCCTTGAACCCGCAACTCCTCGCCGAATGGGAACAGGATGGCTTGCACAAGCAGCGCTGGATCATCGATGTCGGCAAATACATCTCGGCCACGTTCATCATCAACATCCCTAAAGATATCCAGCCGGGGGAGAAGCGTCCCGCGATCCTCTGCTGGCACGGCCACGGCCCTTACGGCAAGGAGCCCGTGATGGGTAACGACTCCTCCGAGGAGCTGCGCGCCTCCATCAAGATGCACAACTACGACTATGGCCGGCAGATGGCCAAAGCGGGCTTTGTGACCTTCGGCATCGACTGGATTGGCTGTGGCGAGCG
Organism: Anaerolineae bacterium; assembly: GCA_034436315.1. Lineage (GTDB taxonomy): Bacteria > Chloroflexota > Anaerolineae > UBA1429 > UBA1429 > DAOTVR01. Next base: position 8,442 of record DAOTVR010000067.1, on the reverse strand, counting down.
CAACGACAACCACAAGCCACACTTCCGCACCCAGAATGGCACCCGCGATTGGTGCAACCTCTATTACCTTAACGCCACCATGTTGGGGATGACCTCCATCTCCATTAACGTCACTCACGGCATGGCAGCTACGGATTTCGCCTGCACTTTCCCCTTCGTGGACGCGAACCGCCTCGGCGTGATGGGCCTGAGCGGCGGGGGGACGATGACCGTCTGGAGCGCCCTCTGCGATGAGCGCTTCAAGGCCGCGGAGATCATCTGCTACAGTGACCTCTGGGCCTATTTCGGCTTCCGCGACCTGAACTATTGCGGGATGCAGGTGGCCCCGGGCCTCTACAAGCTGGTGGATTTGCCCGATCTCCAAGGGCTGATCGCCCCGCGACCGTTACTCATTGATATCGGCACCTATGACACCTGTTTCTTTGTAGATACTGCCCTGGCTTGCTATCGCCAGCTTGAGCGCATCTACAAGGCCGCGGGTGTTCCCGAGCGCCTGGAGCTGGACCTCTTCGTCGGCGAACATGCCTGGGGAGGCAATAAATCGGTGGCTTTCTTCCGCAAATACCTCTAAGCATCAAAGGAGAACTATGAAGATCACGGATATAAAATGCTACCCTGTATGGGTTGGGGGTAAGAACCAATTTGTGGTCAAGGTGGAGACCGATGAAGGGCTTTATGGTTTGGGCGAAGGGGGGCTCTCTACGCGCGACCTGGCGATAGCTGGCGCAGTCCAACATTATCGCGAATGGCTGATCGGCCGTGACCCTATGCGCATTGGCGCCCTCTGGCAGGAGATGTATCGCAGCCAATACTTTGAGGGCGGGCGAGTACTCACCAGTGCCATCTCGGCCATTGATATCGCCCTCCACGACATCGTCGGCAAAGCCTTGGGGGTGCCGGTTTATCAGCTTCTAGGTGGCAAACAGCGCGATTACGTCCCCTGTTTTGCCACGACAGGCGCGCCGATGGGGCCCAGGCTGCTTGAGGACGTCAAGCTGCTCTTGGAAAAGGGCTGGAACGTCATCCGCACCGTACCGGGGCATCCTGATACAGGCGGCGATCCTCACCTCTTTGAGCCACGCGAATCCATCGGTCTCACTGCCGAATGGCTGACCAGGCTCAGAGAGGAAGTAGGCCCGGGGCCGGTGTTGGGCATTGATTATCACCATCGGTTGAGTGTGGCCGAGGCGGCCTCGTTCTGCCAGAGGATGCCCTCCGGGACGCTTGATTTCATTGAGGAACCGATCCGCGACGAGACCCCCGAGGCCTACGAGGCTCTGCGCAAGATGACCGACGTGCCCTTCGCCATCGGCGAGGAGTTTTCCAGCAAATGGGCCTTCTTACCCTACATTGAGCGGGGGATCACCAACTTCGCACGCATTGATGTCTGCAACGTGGGCGGCTTGACGGAGGCCATGAAGGTGGCCGGCTGGTGTGAGGCGCATTACATTGACCTTATGCCTCACAATCCTTTGGGGCCGATCTGCACGGCAGCGAGCATTCACCTCGCCGCCGCCGTGCCCAACTTCGCCTGGCTGGAGGCGCGCAGCTCGCCCACCGAGGATTGGGGTTTTGACGATCCAGAGTTATTCCCCGTGCACCACAAATTGGAGGGCTCGTGGTATCCTGTGCCCTCCACGCCGGGCTTGGGAGTGGAGTTCAACGAGGAGCTGGCCAAGAAGCGGCCCTTCAAGTTCGCCGAGTTCCCTCATCTGCACCGCCGCGATGGCTCGCACACCAACTGGTGAGTCAATCCGAACGGTAAACGAGCTCAAAACCGGCCCACTGGTGGGTGCATAACTCACAAACGTGCTGCTGACAAATGACGACCGGCTGGCCCTTACGACGGGCCAGCCTATAGCGTAGATAAAGAGACAAGGGCACTTTTCTCCAGGTGGGGTCGGGCACGACAAAGGAACGGGTAATCAGCCTAACCCCACCGCAACGTGGACACCTCACGCGATCGGGCACGGCAAGCCCCCACGGATCTAGCGCTTCAGGATCGCCTTCCGGGCTTCCAGGATCCAGCTTTCCGTCTTGGGAAAGTCCGCATAGCCCTTGATCTCAGCCAGAAGTGGGTCACCGGGATCGATCCCGGCAGCCTCCAAAAGACCATAATCGCGCAATGACTCGGCAAAGACCTCCCAGCGGAGCGAATCAACCGGCCCTTGCTCCCCCGGATAAACCACAAAGGGGTCGCCATAAGCCCATCCAGGCCAGGCCAACCCCGCCTGCTCGGTGAAGGGATCAATGAGCTGCTGGGTTTGCGATTTGTACCAGTAGTTATAGCCCCAGTGTAGAAACCCTTTGGCTCCCAAGCGGTAGAAGAGCCATCCGGCCATGCGGATTTTAGCCAAGGGCGTATCCATCAAGCGATTCAGATACCTGCCCCGGGGACCACAACAGAAATAAACCCATGAGGGGATCCCCGCCTCGGCGTATTCGTGCGCCGTGCTGATAGAGGGGATGGGGATATCGGTCAGCCCTTCTCGCCCATAGCGGATGTCGCTCATCGCGTCCATGACCTTCATCCACGGAGCCAGTTCCTTGAGCATGGCTCGCGCGCGCCGATAGGCCTCTAGATGTTCGTCGCCGTGTGGCTCGTCGGATACATGGAAGAAAGACCTCTCCAGCAGGTTCTCAGAACGCAGGAATTCATAAAAAGCGGGCAGAAACTGGGCCAAGAAGTTGCGGTAAACCTCCGAGGTCGCCGGAGTCTCCGGCGGCCAGAGCAGGGATTCGCGATCGGCGTTGCTCCGGTAAATGCGCAGAGCGTATTTGACCCCCCACTGGGTGAAGAGATGAGTCCATTCAAAGTATCGGGCGCCTGCAGCCCGCCCCAAGTCCGTCCAGCGCTTTACATCGCCGAAGTCAAAGGCATACTGACCGGGCGAGGGTGTAGAGACGCGCAAAAGCTGCGTGGGGCGCTTCACCCCATCGGTGGGAGGTGTGAAGAGGGGTACATAGAGCGAGCTCCCCCCATGTTCAACGACATCGCGCATATAAGGCTGGACAATGGTCCAGAAGCGCTCCTCAAAGGGCTCCACATGGTACCAATCGCAAAGGGCATCGGCGTAGAACCAATGCGTCACGGGCAAGTCTTGAGGTAGGTGGCTCACCAGCGGGCACACCTCAAGGCTCACTGTGAGCTTGCCAATGGTCTCCTCGCCGGAGACCAAGCGCACCTCAAGCTCTCGTGGGCCGGGCCGGGCCTCCTCCGGTATCGTCACCGTGATCCAAAAAGCATGGCTCTCCAACGGCCCCACGATGGCAGTGTCCTCGGGAAATAGAGGATCGGGCACGTAGCCGGGGATATGCCCCACGCCGTCCAACTCTTCTATTGGTGTCTCGGTATTATGATGGGCCATGGGAACATAGCCCACTCGCCGTATGCGAACGCCCAGATCATCCACATTGGATACGGCGACCCGAGAGCTGAGCGCTTCCGACGACAGGTTCCGCAAACAGGCTTGGAACGAGACCTGCTCGTTGCGCGCGGCGAAAAGTTCCAAACGCTCAGCTTGGCCCGCCGGCGAAGCGGGAAAAAGGCGCTGTAGCGAGCTTTGTAGCCAACATTGCACGTTCATCTTCGTCTTGCCCCCCAACCGAAATAGACTGCCCCAGCTTTCGTCCTCTGAGCCGAATTGGAAAGCCGGCCCCTTTTGAGGATAATAAAACCGAATACTAAACGGATTGTATGCCGATTTGCCGCATTATGCCAGTTAGCCGAAGCGGTTCGTCCAGCGCCCAGTGTGTTTTGCAAAGAGCCTCGGCTTCGGCAAGGTTCACCATAAAATTCCCCTTTAACGCTCAGCGATTGGAGAAAACAAGTGGAGCAACGCGTCAAGTTCCTCCAAGGCCTACGGGCTCTCCTGCATGCCATTTTCGTCCCGCCGCGCACCCAGGATGAGCGCAACATCTACTTCCTCTACGTGGAGATCGTCTTTGCCTCAATCCTTTCAGTAGCCGGCTCCTTCAATGCGGCCTTCATCCTGCGCGCGGGCGGCTCAAACACGCTTATAGGGCTGCTCTCCTCTATCCCCGCGCTCGTGGCTACATGTCTCTACATACCCTCTGCACGTGTCTTGGAGAGACAGTCACAGCAGATGCCTTGGATCGTGGGGAGCCTATTCCTATCGCGCCTAGGGTATCTCTTACTCGCGCTTCTGCCGCTTTTTCTGAATCACCACCATCTCGCCGAGGTTACCGTGGGCATCTTGATCGCCATGACCATTCCCTCGGTGGTTTTCTCCACGGCCTGGAGCCCCATGCTCTCTGAGGTGATCCCGGCGCGCTTCAGGGCGACCGTGCTCTCTTGGCGCAGCATCCTGAGCAGTTGCACGATCGCTCCGCTGATCTACTTGGCCGGGCGTTGGCTTGACTACGGCATGTTCCCCGCCAACTATCAATGGCTGTACTTGGTCGGCTTCTTGGCCGGGGCCTATAGCGTCTATCTGGTCTCGCGCATCCGCATGAAACCCGCCCCAGCTCAGGAAACGCTGAACGGAGAGGACCCCCAGCCCCCCAAAGAGCGCTGGAGCGAGGCTCTCAAGTCGGTCTTTCGGGGCCATGCCGGGTTCACGCGCATCGTGATGAACACCTTGCTTTTTAACCTCGGCGCGTGGATGGTGGGCCCGCTTTACATCATCTTCTTCGTTCGCCAACTGGGAGCCACGGATGGCTGGCTTGGGCTCCGAGGGGCCGTAACGTACATCGGCGTGATCTTGGGCTACGCGCTGTGGCGGCGGATCGTCCGGCGCATCGGCGAAGCCAGATCGCTATTAATCGCCTTACCCATCGTATCGGCCTACGCTATCATGATCGCCCTTGTGCCGCATCTAACCTTTATCCTCTTCGCCGACTTCCTGGTGAACACAATCGGCCCTGGCGTGGACCTCAGCCACAGCGTGATGTTCTTGGAGCTACTCCCAGAGGGCAAGAAACACAGTTCAACAGCCGTCTATAGCGCGGTGATGAACCTTGGAGCGTTCGTCTGCCCGCTGATCGGAGTCGCCCTCGCCGACCGCTTGGGCATAGTGCCCACATTGCTCATCGGGGGCGCGCTACGCTGTATAGGGGCCAGCCTATTTTACCTCTTCCCCGTTAAGGAGCCGGGGAAACGCGCGCAGCTCACCTAGATTTTGGAGAACTTTTCTTTTACCGACATCTGTGGTAGAATGGTTATGACAAGGATAAATGTGTGCATGGAGAGAATAGTGTGCTCGCCGTAAAGGCGCTGTCTGGAGGATAAAGTGAGACCTTCTTGGCCTAGAAATGCGTTTGTCTATCTGCTTATCCTAGTCGCTTCAATCGCCCTCTTCTATAGCTTCCTGCCCAGCGAGAATGTGCGCGAGATCCCCATCAACAAGGTAGCCGAGTTCGTCAAAGAGGGCAAAGTCAAGCGCCTCGCCGTGGGCAATGATGGGGTGATCACGGTGATCGTTCGTGAGGGTTCCCAGGAGGTCAAGTACACCTCGCGTAAGGAGCCCTCGGTGGGGATCGGGGAGACCTTGATCAACCTGGGCGTGAAACCCGAACACATGCAAACCATTGGGGAGCTGATCAACCTGCGTCCCAGCATCTGGGAGAATTGGGGCCTTGTCCTGATCCAGGTCGTCCCGTTTCTCCTGATCGGCTTGTTCCTGGTCTTTATGCTGCGACAAGCCCAAACCGGCAATAACCAGGCCTTATCCTTCGGCAAAAGCCGGGCGCGGATGTTCACCGGCGATAGGCCGACCAGCACCTTTGATGACGTGGCCGGAGCCGACGAGGCCAAGCAAGAGCTGCAGGAAGTCGTCGAATTCCTGCGTGATCCGGCCAAGTTCACGGCCCTGGGGGCGCGGATCCCCAAGGGAGTGCTTTTGGTGGGTGCGCCAGGCACGGGCAAGACGCTCCTGGCGAGGGCGGTGGCCGGTGAGGCCGGCGTGCCCTTCTTCAGCATCAGTGGCTCCGAGTTCGTGGAGATGTTCGTAGGTGTCGGTGCCAGCCGCGTGCGCGACCTCTTTGACCAGGCCAAGCGCAACAGCCCCTGCATCGTCTTTGTGGATGAGATCGACGCTGTGGGCCGCCAGCGAGGCGCCGGCTTGGGCGGCAGCCACGATGAACGCGAGCAGACCCTCAACCAAATCCTGGTAGAGATGGACGGTTTTGATACCGATACCAAGGTCATCGTACTCGCTGCCACCAACCGCCCGGATATCCTCGACCCGGCTTTACTACGCCCCGGGCGTTTCGATCGGCGCGTGGTCCTAGATCGCCCCGATCGTAGGGGGCGTGAGGCGATCCTGGCCGTCCACGTACGTGGCAAGCCCCTGGCGCCGGATGTGGATTTATCCGTCTTGGCCAAGCAAACACCCGGCTTTACAGGCGCCGACATCGAGAACTTGGTCAACGAGGCGGCGATCCTGGCTGCACGACGCAACAAGCGTTCCATCAGCATGGAGGAGTTTCAGGAGGCCATTGAGCGCGTGGCTATGGGCCCGGAGCGTCGCAGCCGCTTGATCACCGAAGAAGAGAAACGCATCACCGCCTATCATGAGGGAGGGCATGCGTTGGTTCTGCTCAAGCTTCCTCATGCCGATCCGGTGCATAAGGTGACCATCATCCCCCGAGGCATGGCCGGGGGCTACACGTTAGAGCTGCCTAAGGATGATCGGCGAGTGACCTTCAAGTCGCAATTTGAGGATAAATTGGCCGGGGCTTTGGGAGGGCGTGCGGCCGAGGAGTTGGTGCTGGGCGATATTACCACGGGCGCCAGCATGGACCTGCGACAGGCTACAGAGATCGCCCGAGCTATGGTCACAGAGTATGGCATGTCCGAGAGCCTTGGGCAGCGCACCTTTGGCCAAAAAGAGGAGCTCATCTTCCTAGGCCGTGAGATCGCCGAGCAACGCGACTATTCGGAAGAAACCGCCTCGCAGATCGACCGCGAGATCAAGGCGATTATTGACCGCGCCTATGAGCGAGCCAAACAGATCTTGATAACCCATCGCCCGGCGCTTGATGCTATCGCCAACTTGCTCATGGAGAAAGAGACCATTGACGCTGCCGAATTGCAAGCCGTGGTCAATGCCGCAGAGGGCATTGCCGTCACGAACTGATAAGGACCTACAAGCTAAAACGAATGAGGCCGAGTTGAGCACTCGGCCTCGTTTTTGAGGAGGGCCATGTTTGACGAGATCAAAGTGGGAGCCAGGGCAGAGCGTTCCTTAGTGGTGGCCGAGGAGCACACTGCAGCCCGTTGGGGGAGCGGGGCGCTCAAGGTTTTCTCCACCCCACAGATGTTGGCTCTCATGGAGGGCGCCGCAGTAGACGCCGTGGACCCCCTGCTTCCCCCAGGCTATCAAACGGTGGGCATTCAGGCCACCATCAGCCATCTAGCAGCGACCCCCATGGGCCTCAAGGTGACGGCGTGCGCGGAACTGGTCGCTATAGATGGGCGCAAACTGAGCTTTCGCGTGGTAGCTTACGACGAGGTGGGCAAAATCGGCGAAGGGGAGCACCAGCGCTATATCGTTGAAGTGGCGCGCTTCATGGAAAAAGCCGAGGCTAGGGGGAAAGCGGCGGCTAGCTCAGAATAGAGCACGCACTGCGCGGATGATTTTGCCCTCGTCCGGCACATATTCGCGCTCCAGGATGGGCGCGAAAGGTGGAGGCACGTCGGGCGCGGAGACACGCTTGATGGGCGCATCAAGATAGTCAAAGGCCTCTTCGGCGACGATGGCGGCAATCTCCGCCGCCCAGCCGCCCGTCAGGTTATCTTCTTCCACGATCACCAACCGGCCCGTCTTGCGCACCGAGGCCAAGATCAGCTCCTTGTCCAAGGGCACAAGGGTGCGAGGGTCAATCACTTCGGCCTCAATCCCCTCTGCGGCCAGCTTCTCCGCGGCAGCCAGCGCACGATAGAGGGTGAGCAGCTTGGCCACGATGGTCACATCCTTCCCCTCGCGGCGCACGATCCCCTTGCCGATAGGCACCAAGTATTCTTCCTCTGGCACCTCGCCAACGGGGCTCAGTGCTCCCCGCTCGGCACGAGCGCCTTTGGAACCGTAAAGGAGCTTGTGTTCAAAGACGATCACCGGGTTCTCATCGCGCACGGCGCTTTTGAGCAACCCCTTGGCATCGTAAGCTGTGGCCGGGGCCACGACCTTCAGCCCGGGGATATGGGTGAAGAAAGCCTCCAGGCTTTGGGCATGTTGTGCTCCGCGCGAGGTGGCCCCCACTGGCGCGCGCATCACCAAGGGCACGGAGACCTGTCCCCCCGACATGTAGCGCATCTTGGCCGCTTGATTGGCCAACTGGTCCATCATACAAAACAGAAAATCACCGTACTGCACGTCGGCGATAGGACGCATTCCCGCCATGGCAGCGCCGATGGCCACGCCGGCGATGGCCGTCTCCGAGATGGGCGTATCCAGGATGCGCTCGTGTCCGAACTCCTCT
>DAOTVR010000066.1:0-4044 GCA_034436315.1 Anaerolineae bacterium | reverse complement strand
CACGCCCAAGTCCAACTCTTTCGCGCCGTTCGTGGCAACAAGACCGTAGGTACCATCGCCGCCATAGACGATCAAATGCATCCCAAGATCTGGAACGAGCCAGTGGGCTTCTTCGGGGAGTTTGATGTGGTTGAGGATTATGAGGTGGCCGCCGCATTGTTCACCGCCGCCCGCGACTGGCTGGCCTCCCGAGGCCGAGAGATCATGCGCGGTCCGATGAACATGAACATCAACGAGGAGATTGGCCTGCTTATTGAAGGTTTCGATGGCCCCCCGGTGATCATGATGACCTATAATCCCCCTTATTACCAAACTTTCATGGAACGCTACGGCTTCGTCAAGGCCAAGGATCTCTACGCCTACAAAACGGAAATCCGCCGGGATGCCTCTAACACAGTGATCCTCCCCGAACGCGTGATGCGGGCTGCGCGCATCGCTCAGGAACGCCATCATGTGCAAATGCGCCGCCTGGACATGAAGCACTTCTGGGAGGAGGTGGAGCTGATCAAGCCGGTCTATCGGAAGGCCTGGGCGAAGAATTGGGGGGCGATCCCCATGACTGATGCCGAATTCACCTATTTGGCGAACAACCTGCGCCAGATCGCCGACCCGGACCTGGTGTACCTAGCGCTCATAGACGGGCAGCCCGTGGGCTGCTTCGTGGCTTTGCCGGACTATAATCAAGTCGCTTACCATCTGAACGGTCGTCTATTCCCCGTCGGCTGGATCAAGTTACTATGGTATAAACGCAAGATCGACGGGATACGCGTGTTGATCATGGGCGTGCTGGAGGAACACCGGCTCAAGGGCATCGAAGCCCTCTTCTACCAAGAGGCCGCTCGCGTGGCCGCGTCCAAAGGCTACAAATGGGTGGAGATGTCCTGGATCTTGGAAGACAACTACAACGTCAGGCGCGGCATTGAGATGCTCGGCGGCAAGATCTATCGCCGGTATCGTCTCTACGACCTGCCGACCAAACCCAAAAGCGATTAAGCGAGTGACCGATGGCGCCAGGAGTGGGGCCATGGAACGCATCAAAGTGGTCACCGACAGTGCGGCAGATATCCCCACCGACATAGCCCAGGCGTTAGGGATCACGATCATCCCCCTGCTGGTGATCTTTGGCCAGCAATCCTATGATGACCTGTCGCTCTCGCGCGAGGAGTTCTGGCGCTTGGCCCGAGAGGTTGGCGCGCCCAAGACTTCGCAACCGGCACCGGGTATCTTTCGGCAGGTGTTTCAACGCTGGGTAGACGAGGGCTACCGAGTCCTCTGCCTCACGCTCACCGGCCGGCATAGCGGCACCTTTAGCACGGCTTGGAGCACTGCCCAGGCCTTCGGCGGCCGGGTGACGGTGGTGGATTCACAATCCCTCTCCTGGGGCTTGGGATGGCAAGCCATAGAAGCCGCCAAGATGGCCCTGCAGGGCGCGACGATGGAGCGGATCCTGGAAGCCCTTCGCTCCCTCAGGGAGCGCATGCACCTCGTCATTCAGTTGGATACGGTGGAGTACCTCCGCCGCGGAGGGCGCGCGTCCAGGATCATGCCGGCTATTGACCGCCTGGTGCAAGCCTTGCAGATCAAACCCCTGGTCACCTTCGTAGAGGGCGAGTTAAGGCTCTTGGGCGTAGCTCGTTCCTACCAAAAAGGAGTTCAGCGCATTCGGGAAGAGATCGTTCGCCTGTGTCCGCTGGAGCGTGTGGCGGTCATGCACACGCGCCGCGAGGCCCTTGCCAGGCAATTGGCCGACGAGCTCTCTCGCTTCACCCATATCGCCCGCGAACAGATCTTCGTCGGTGAGCCGGGTGCGGTGTTATCCTGCCATGCCGGCGAAGGGGTGATCGCCGCCATCGGGGTGAGAGCCAAGGAAGCGGCCTGAACCCTATGGCGAGGGAAGCATCACAAAGTGAAAACGCGCCTGAAAGCGGCGCAGCAGCTTGAGGATGGCCGGGCCAAATAACCAGATCAGCAGGGCGTTGGCTGCGGCCCGTCCTACATCCCACCAGAAGGATGTCAGGACGTAAAAGAGGGCATAATGGCGCAACGTCTGCCCTAGAGACATCCCCGGTTGCCAATAGATCTGGGCTTGCTGTGGCTGATAAACGTAGGGCCAAAACCAGATGTTCATGATGAGCCCGAAAACGAATCCCCACACTACTCCCCAAAACCCCAAGACCAGCGCCTCGCCCTTGCCCCAGCGACGCATATCGGGAAGCCAAGAGGAGGTCAGACCAACCCAGCCGGTGGTGAGCATCTGATAAGGCAACCAGGGGCCGACCCCTCCCCCGATTAGCGCCGAGGCCAAGATAGACAAAGCGCCTAGCAAGAAACCGAAGGTGGCCCCATACACATAACCACAGAGGATCGGCAAAATAAAGACCAGGGAAAAACCCGCCGGACCGGGTACCGCTCGGATCACCGCATTCACGGCGGTTAATACGCCGAGGATGGCCACCGTCTTGGGATTCATCTCCCCGGTGCCCTGTGTGGCCAAGATGGCCCCCAAGCAAAAGACGACGATCAAGATCGTCATCAGGGGAGCATCCTGCGCGTGCGCTGCGTTTTGCACGGGCGCCTGAGGCAGGGTGGGGATGAAAAACGGGTAGAGAAAGGCCACGATCCCTATAAGGCTGGCCAGGGCAAGGATCAGCCTATCCAGAGCGCGCGTCAGCTTCACGACAGGCTCCCTAGGACATCCTCTACAGTAAGATAACGATCGTCACGGAACAGCTTGTTCATCTGCGAGGAAAAGATCAGCGAATGCGTCATCACCTCGCGCACGCTTCCATCCACAACCACCTCACCATCTCCTAGGATGATCACCCTATCGGCACTGGCAGCGACTAACTCTACATCATGAGTCGCGAGGATCACCGTGTGTCCTTTGCTTTGTTCCGCCCGCAGGGCACGCATCAGGGCTTGCTTCTGAGCATAGTCAAGGCCTCGCGTGGGTTCATCCAGGAGGATGATCAGCGGCTCGGCCGCGAGGATGGCCGCCAGCGAGACCCTCTGGCGCTCGCCCACGCTCAGGTCGCGGGGGTAGCGCTCGGCATGATCGGCAAGGCCCAACGGCTCAAGCAGCGCTTCCCCGCCCTCAAGAGGCAACCCATGGCTGCGTCGGGTAAAGGCCAATTCCTCGCGCACCGTCTCCGCAAAGAGCAAGGCATTGGGGTTCTGAGGCACATAGCCCACAACAGAGATGATCTCCTCCAGGGGCACGCGCCGCGTATCCATCCCATGCACCTGAACAGCCCCTCGCCGAGGCCGAAGCAAACCGACAAGATGCTTGAGCAACGTGGTCTTGCCCGACCCGTTGCGCCCCATGATGGCCACGAACTCCCCCCGGCGTATCTCCAAGTGCACGCCTTTAAGGGCCATGTGGCCGTCGTAGGCGTACCAAAGGTCCTCGACAAGGATCTCCACGGGAGCATCCGAAGAGCGCGCACAGCGTTCCGTCAAGGGAGCCGGGCGCAAAGGGAGCTCCAGCGCCTTGCGGCGGGCATCTTTGACGGTCAGCGGCAGGGGTTTCCAGCCGAGCGCTTTGCCCAGCTTGATCAACGGTGGCACCAGATCGAGCTGGGGCAACACATCCTGAGGGGCACCTTCTATCGGGGGCTGGCCCTCGCCGGGAAGGTAGATGATGCGATCAGCATATTGTACGACGCGCTCCAAACGGTGCTCCGAGAGAACGATCGTCAGCCCCAAGTCGGTGTTCAACTTCTGCAGCGCAGTAAGCACCTCCTCCGCAGCCTGGGGATCCAATTGCGAGGTCGGCTCATCTAGGACGAGGATCTTGGGCTCCAGGGTCAACACGGAGGCAATGGCCACGCGCTGTTTCTCACCCCCGGAAAGGGTGTTAATGCGCCGGTCACGAAGGTGAGCGATGCTCAGTTGATCGAGCACCTCCTCAATGCGCTTGCGCATCGTGGCCTGCGGCAGGGCATGGTTCTCCATCGCAAAGGCCAGCTCAGCCTCAACCGTGTCCACCACAAACTGCGCCTCGGGATCCTGAAAGACAAAACCAACGGTAGTGCTCATGCCCCG
>DAOTVR010000065.1:0-5803 GCA_034436315.1 Anaerolineae bacterium | reverse complement strand
TAGGTGAGGCGTAATAATACGCCCGCATGATCGGTCAGAACGATCAGCACGCCGCTAAGGGCCGGTTCCCCCGCATCCCAGAGGCCGTTTTCATCCACATCATGCCATACATAGCCGTAGATTTCCGCTAAATCGGCATGATAGGTAGCATCGCCAGGGGACGCCAGAAGTACCACGAGGCAAAGTGTAGCGACAAGTCGGTAAATTGTACTTCCAAGACCGCGCACGTAAACCGCGCTCCATTAGATCGCAGGCCCCACCTAAGAGGGCGTTCTTTTGAGATTATAGCATGGCAGGGTTTCAACGGGGTAACAGCCTGGTCTCAGGAAAGTCTCAGTTTCAGCATCTAGCCGGGCCTTTGAGCTGGTGAGCTCATGGCTCAGTGCAGAAGCGGTAGCCGATGCCCCTTTCCGTCAGGATATAGCGGGGATGTTTGGGGTCGGGCTCGATTTTTTGCCTTAACCGCCAGACGAACAGTTTGGCATAAGAAAGCTCACTACGGTACTCGGCGCCCCATACATAGGCGAGTATCTGCTCGTGCGAGAGCACGCGATTCGCATTTTGAACCAGGAAAAAGAGGAGGCGCAATTCTGTGGGGGTCAGATTGAGAAGCTCACCCTTGCGACGCACTTCCCAGCGTTGAGCGTCAATAAGCAGGTTCTCATCGGCGAACGATGCCGGTTCATTAAACCGCCTTTCCATCTTGGTGCGACGCAGCAATGCCTCTAGCCTTGCGGCGAGCTCCTTCATGCCGAAAGGCTTGCTGATATAATCGTCGGCCCCGAGCCTGAGCCCTCTCACTTTATCTGTTTCCTGATCGCACGCGGTGATCAACATGATGGGGACATTGGAGAGCTCTCGTATGCGTTGGCACGTCTCCCAGCCATCCATATCGGGCATCATCACGTCCAGTAAGACCAGATCGGGACGATGCTCAAAAAGCTGTTTCAAGCCGGATCGTCCATCGTAAGCATAAAGGACGGCATAGCCGAGCTTGCTAAAGTAAATGCACAGCGTCGCAACGAGGCTCGCATCGTCATCAATGATCAGCAGAGTCGTTTCCCTCCTCTTGTCCAAGGTTCGCCTCCCTTCTTCCGGGTTCGTTTATATTATGTCATAGTACAGGACAAGATACAAGGGGGAATGGTGATTTGTTTCCCATAGCCGGCATATCTATAATGTTTGTAGCAAGTCCTTTCTCAGAGGTCGTTATGCGCATCGTCATCACAGGCAGCAAGGGACAATTGGGCAGTTCCTTACAACAGGTCCTTGGGACGGAGGAGCTTCTCCTCATGGATCTTCCAGAGTACGACCTCACGGATCTCAAAGCAGCAACGGAAGCCATTAGGGTTTTCTGCCCTGATGTGGTGATCCATTGTGCTGCCATGACCAACGTGGATGGCTGTGAGCGAGACCCCGAAACTGCTTATCGGGTCAATGTGCTGGGGACGCGGAACGTGGCCGTTGCTGCACAACAGAGCGGCGCAGCGATGGTCTATATCAGCACAGACTATGTCTTTGATGGGATGAAAGGTGAGCCCTATTGGGAATATGATGATCCTCGTCCCTTGAGCGTTTATGGTCGCACCAAATGGATCGGTGAGGAACTCACCCGCAGTCTTGTTTGCCGACATTATGTCGTGCGCGTCGCCTGGCTCTATGCCAGAGGAGCCTACAACAACTTTGTTAAGACGGTCCTTCGCCTCTCTCAGGAGCGGGGGCGCATCACCATGGTCACCGATGAGATAGGCTCGCCCACCTATGCGCCAGATGTTGCCCGGGCGATTTCCCAACTGATCCGTTTGCCGGCATATGGCATTTATCACCTCCCCAATTCGGGCACATGCTCGCGTTACGAGTGGGCCAAAGAGATCCTTCACCTGGCAGGCCGCAACGATGTGGAACTCGTCCCTAGCACGAATTATCAGCGGCCGGCGCGCGTGCCAAAGCACGTTGAGTTACGCAATTTCTGTGCCGCCGAGCTGGGCATTGTCATGCGCGATTGGCGGCAGGCCCTTGAGGACTATTTCCTCGCTCCAAAGGACGAGCCTTGACCTTGGGCTAACGTGGCTTGAGCGGTTTCTGGTACTCTTGGAGTTGGATTGGAGAAGGGCGTGGATCAACCTTATCTTTCAGTCGTTGTCCCTTGTTACAACGAGAGCGAGAACCTACGTCGCGGCGTTTTGGAAGAGATGTATGAGTATCTGAGCAAAAAAGGCCTGCCCTATGAGGTCTTGATCTCAGATGACGGTAGCAGTGACGATAGCCGCGAGATCGTCAGACAGCATCTCCAAGGCAAGCCCACGTTTCGGCTTTTAGAGAATCCTCACGGTGGCAAGCCCCTGGCCGTTTGGCATGGCATCCAAGCCGCACGAGGCCAGATTGTCCTCTTCACCGATATGGATCAATCCACTCCCATCAACGAGTTGGATAAGCTACTTCCTTTGTTCAACCAGGGTTTTGACGTGGTTATTGGCTCCCGAGGGCTGATGCGGGAGAACTTTCCCCTCTATCGGCGGCTCGGCTCGGCCGTTTTCCGCGCCTTTCGTCGCTTGCTTTTGCTTCGTAACATCTCCGACACGCAATGTGGCTTCAAGGCCATGCGCAGCGCCGTGGCGCGAGAGGTCTTTCCGCAGTTAGAGGCTATCCGGCGGCCCGCCCAAGTGAAAGGGTGGAAGGTGACCGCCTTTGATGTGGAACTGCTCTTTTTGGTAGAACGCCGAGGCTATCGCATTGCGGAGGTCACCGTAGCCTGGGCAGACCGCGATGTGGCCTCGGGCAAGGGCAAAAGTTACTTCACAGAATCCAAAGAAATGGCCGCCCAGGTGCTCAAGATCAAGCTCAATGAGCTACGGGGATTTTACAAAGGGCCAACGGCTCATCCGTGATTTTTTCCGGTTTCCCTCGCATACTATCGGGCCGGGCGCGAGAAAACGACGCGAGGCCCCGGCTCGCGAAATGAAATTGCCGAGCGCGCAGATGTTCTCTGCTGCTCGGCAACCTGCCAAGTGGGCGCGACAGGATTCGAACCTGTGACCTCACGGATGTGAACCGTGCGCTCTAACCAGCTGAGCCACGCACCCATTAGCAGCCATATTATATCACAGGCCACCCGATGATGCAAGTCGCTAGAAGCGATTTTTCTTTCGGGCAGAGTGCCACGAGAGGGCCTCGCTAACGCCGGGCGCTTCATCCCCTACCTCTAGTGGTGATAATCTTCCTCTCGGTAGAGGAGCGGCTCGTAATGTTCCTTGAAGCGCTCATAGGCGACGATCCGTCCCACGATTAGCTTCTCGCTATCCAGGTCAAACACGGCTTCTACGCGACAATCCCATGTCGCCGCGCAGTCGTTTAGTAGCGGCGAGCCGGTCTCGGCGGTATGGATGGCCAGGCCGGCAAATTTGTCTACGTTGCGGCTTGAACGGGTGCCAAAGGAGCGAGCAAGGTCAAGCTGTTCCCGTGTGAGCGCGCACACGCCGAACGCCTTGGAGGCCAAGATCAGTTCGCGGGTGGCCGATTGCTTGCCTATGCAGATCAGGATGCGGTTTATAGACACTTGGGTGGCCCAGGCCACAGCCAGGCCGCCGCGCTTTCCCTCGTGTTGTGCGGTAACGATATAAACACCATGCGTGAGCATGTCATGTCTGAGCTTCATCGTCTTCCCCCTTCAAACTTCTCTAGAAACCATGCTACCATCTGCCCGCTGTGTGTCAAGGTGTGAGGCACTCTGTGATCGTATGCACAAAGTACTGCACCCCTTGCGACTCGGCGCGGCAGACCCATTGGCCATCGGGGTTGATCACTCCCGACGGGGCCGAGCAACGCAGCTCTAAGGGATAACAGCTATCCACCGTCACGATCCACAATCTCCCCGCTCGTGCGCGCATGCGCAGGTTGGATTCATGGTACTGCCAGGCCACGTCCGACCATGCGCTTCCGTCGCGCCCGCCGTTGACGGCGTGAAAGATCACCCGTGCGCCCATGCGGGCTAGCTGCTGCGTCAGGTGAGGATCGGGCATAGGAGTACAACTTGGGTTAGCCCATAGGTCGTTACAGATCAACCCTCCGATGGTCAAGCCCCGAAAGTCAAAGGTCCGCAGCGGGCGAACGGCATAGTGACGGATCTCCCCCTGTGGAGGGTCATCCCAAGTGCCGCAGGTGAGCGTCTTGGAGTGGAAGCCGAGGTAGAGGCCCTCAGGGGTGTAGAAGCGGATTTGATTGTAACACTTGCCGTCGTCGGGCTCGACGAAACAGGTGCCCAGAGCCAAGCCGACCCCGGCCTCCCTGGCGATGGCGATCACCCTGGCAAGGGCCTCGCGCACGGCCGAGGCATCGAACTCGTGGGTGTAGCCGCTGAGCGAGCCCTCGGGCGTGAGCAGGATATCGGCCTTTTCGTCGGCGGCGTACTCAATGGCGCGGGTAATTTGGGCGACGTTCGCCTCAATATTCCTGGTGACCGGTAGCTGCGCTCCGGCGACGCGAATCTGCATCAGCACCTCCTGAAAGCACCTTACATGCTGACCTGCCAACTAAGGCTGCGCCGGATATCAGATCGCGGACATTCTCTCTCAAGCCGTTGGCGGAGTCAAATCCAGCGTCTCTATCAACGAGCACATCATAGCTTTCTAGATAGACACGGCCAGCTTGAGGGGCTCTATTGGGCTCCAGCCTGTGGAATTATGGAGATGAAACGATCTCTTGCTTGACCTACTGCAGCGTTGAGGTTATACTTTACATATCGGGTTCCCAAAGATCAGAAATATAAGGGGCAGTGTGGTGGCTGATCTGGCTTTTTTGACCCAAACGTGTGTCCAGAGCTTCTCTCTAGACGCAATTGAGCGTCTTGATAAGGAGCTACAGGAACACTTTCGGAGCAAGTTGCAGCTTGGGCCGTCTCTCACTCGTGCCCTGGTCAGTTTCCAGGCCAATAAGGCCCGGCCCGTTTACCGTTGGTACAAATACAAAGAGGCTTTTTCTGCTGCCCTTGTTGAGCACTTGTTACAAAAGTATGGGATCACCGGGGGCCGGATTCTTGACCCCTTTGCCGGCAGCGGAACAGCTCTCTTTGCGGCGAGTGCGCTGGGGTTGGATTGCGATGGCATCGAGCTGTTGCCGATAGGGCAACAGATCATCGCGACCAAGAGGCTGCTTGAGACTGAATTCACCACCGAGGATTTCTAGACGTTACGAAACTGGGCGCAGCTACGAGTTTGGGAGCAATCTGTAGAGCGGGCCCCTTTGATGGAGCTACGTATTACGAAAGGGGCGTATCCACAGCAGACACAAGAGGCTATTGAAAGGTACTTGGGTGCGTGCCAGCGAGAAAATAGCCGCGTGCAGGCCGTCTTGCGCTTTGCGTTGTTGTGCGTCCTGGAGTCCATCAGTTACACGCGCAAGGATGGCCAGTATCTGCGCTGGGATTATCGTTCTGGGCGCCGACAAGGGAAAAAGCCCTTCATATCAAGGGGGAGATCCTCAGTTTTGAACAAGCTATAGCGGGGAAGATCAACGAGATCCTTGAGGATTCACAGCCCGCTCCCAGACAGGCGAGCCTCTTTCCGGCCCCTACTGTTCAAGGTGAGATCAGGCTTTATAAAGGTTCGTGTTTGCAGATCATGCCCACGTTGGCAGAGAGCGCCTACGATGCGATCATTACCTCGCCACCTTACTGCAATCGTTATGATTACACGCGGACCTATGCCCTGGAATTGGCCTTGCTGGGCACAGATGAGAAGGGGCTATCTGATCTCCGACAAGAGATGTTGAGCTGTACGGTGGAGAACCGCGCCAAGGACTTGTTGAG
>DAOTVR010000064.1:0-4674 GCA_034436315.1 Anaerolineae bacterium | reverse complement strand
AGAAGCCCACATAGCGCGAGGGGCACCATCATCTTTGTGAGTGCGTCGGATTTCCGCCTCCCGCTCTTAATGGTACGCACGCGGGCTCCCCAAAGGCAAACGCCTCTGCTGCGCAAGTAGTATTCAGGAGCATCTCACAGCCATTAGGACCAGCACCCAGTGCGGGAGGGGCGCAGCCAGAAGCAAGTTGCCCGGAAGGGCCAGTCCAGCTTACCCCAGATCATGGGCGGCCAGCTCGCCTTCATGGTCAACCGCTTCAGGCTGATCGTAGGGGAGACGTATACAGTAGTCAGTCTCCACGACGCTTTCTTTCACCCTCTGATTGCCCGGTTCAAGGGTAATAGTGGCCTTGGTTGACCGCAAGTTCCAACGCGAAGGGAGGGAACCCACCGAAGGTAGAGGTCTACTCCCGCAACGCATGGGACTTCTCATTTTTATCGCAACATTCTGTCGATGTTAACCATCGTGTACCATTTCGAGAAGCTTGGTTGCTGTGTTGGGGAGTAATTGGCGATGGCTTTTCCTTTTGTCCATCATGTTCATCTGGTAAAGTAGCCCCATTGACCTATATCCTGAACAGCATCAGCGACGAGATCTGGGAGGTGATCAGGGCCTTCACGGCCACAGGGTGAAAAAGACCTCGCCTAAGCCAGCCATTCGTCCAGGTGCTCGGCGACGAATGCGTCGTCATGAAGGTGGGGATACGCCGTATAGACGCGGTCGATCTCCTCCTTTTGGCCCGGCGAGAGATCCTCCCGAGGGTCCAAGCACCAGCGTCCGGCCATGAGGCCCTGCCGCCGCAGCACCTCGTGGAGGCCGGCGACGCAACCCGCGTAGCCATTGGCCGCGTCGAAGAAGGCCGCGTTGCAATCGGTCACCTGGGCGCCAAGGGTCAGAAGCTCGGCGGGCACATGCTCGCTTGTCCAAGTCGCCTTGCAGGCCTCTAGGATCTCCACGGCCTTGCGCGTCCAAACGGCCCAGTGTCCCAGCAGCCCACCCACGATGCGCAAGCTGGGGGCACCTTCGCCGAAGCGATAGGCGATCAGGAGGTCTTCCACGATGTGGTCGTCGTTGCCCGTGTAGAGGGCGATCTCTTCCCCGCGTCCCGCTTCGGCCACGGCGCGCACGACGTCAAGGGTCTGGTAACGGTTGAAGGGGGCGATCTTGATGGCTACGACGCGCTCGATCTCCGCAAAGCGCCGCCAGAAACGATAAGAGAGGATGCGCCCCCCGGCGGCGGGCTGAAGGTAGAAACCGAAAAGGGGCATCACGCGGGCCACTGCTCGGCAGTGAGCGAGGATCTCTTCTTCGTCGGCCTCGCGAAAGGCTCCCAAGCTTAAAAGGCCACAATCATAGCCCAGAGATAGGGCCAGCTCGGCCTCGCGTATAGCTTGGTCGGTTTGGCCCACGAGGCCGGCCACTTTCACCATCTCTCCGCCGCGCTCGTGGATCGTCTCCGCGGCCAGCTCCAACACGGGCTTGTAGAGGCCTACCCGGGGATCGTGGATGGCAAACTGAGTGGTATGTACACCGACGGCCAACCCTTCGGCTCCCGCCGCGAGGTAATAGCGCACCAGAGCGCGTTGATGGCGCTCGTCCAAGCGCCGCTCGCCGGTCAGGGCCAGGGGACAAGCGGGGATCACCAGGCCACGCCGCAATTTCCCGCGCAAGCTGGTTACTGAGCTATCTTCTAATGACATGAGTTCTCCCTTTCCAAGCAATCAGCTGTCAGCTATCAGCCGTCGGCCGTTCTGGTTAACGGCTGATTACTAATGGACGACCGCTAGAACTTCCCATCGCGCACCTGGTATTTGGTCGGCTTATCCCATGTTGGCCCACCGGAGCGCACCCAATCGGCCACCCATTCTATGACCGCCCCCAGCGGCACTTGGGGGTAGCCGAAGAGCCTGTGCGCCAGGCCGGCGTTGCTCAGCAGGGCATCCGGCGATTCTTGGCCCATAAAGGTCGGCTCCTTACCCAAAAGGGCGCCGAAATGCAAGGCCACACTGCGCACCGAGATCGTCTCCGGCCCGGTGACGTTTAGGATGCGCGGGGGGACCTCGGCCAGGCTCAGGGCGCGGAGGGCGTAAGCGTTGGCGTCCCCTTGCCAGATGCAATTAAAGTGCCCCATGCTGAGGTCAATTGGCTCGCCTTTCCAGACCTGGCGGGCGATATCCAGAAGCACGCCATAGCGCAGCTCTACGGCATAATTCAGGCGAAATAACACGCTAGGTAGGTCATATTGAAGGGCGAAATGTTCAAAGACTCGCTCGCGCCCCAGCACGCTTTGGGCGTACTCGCCAACGGGCGCCGGCGGAGTGTCCTCGGTGCAGCCGCCATGGATCACCGGCGCGAAGGGATAGACATTGCCACTAGAGAAGAGCACCACGCGGGAATGACGAAAGTGGCGGGCCACCATCCCCGGCAGATAGGCGTTCATGGCCCAGGTCTGCGGCTCACGCCCGGTAGCCCCGAACTTCATCCCCGCCATGTAGATGATATTGGGCGTCTGAGGCAGGGCGCGCAGCGCGTCCTCGTCCAATAGGTCGCAGGGGATCGTCTCCACGCCCCAACGCTCCAGCTCCTCCCTCAGGCCGGGCGTGGAGAAGCGCGAGACGCCAATGACGCGTTTGCCCAGGCCGGCCTCGTCACTAGAGCGTTTGGCGAGGGCGGCCAGGGTCGGCCCCATCTTGCCGCCGACGCCCAGGATCATGAGGTCTCCCTCTAGGCCGCGAAGGGCCTGGATCACGTCCTCCCTCGGCCGCGAGAGGAATTCCTCTAGGGCTTCTACGGTTTCAAAGCGCGCGGGCAATATCCCCGATGAACAGGTCATGCGCCGGCTCCTCCTCAGGATAAGGGAAGTTTAGGATGAAATGGGGCTTCGCGCAAGCCTGAAGGCTCATTTTATGTTCTAACCACTGACGGCGTATAATGGGCTTTTGGGTTACATCGTTTGGCGGTTTCATTACAAAAGCACGCAGAGGTGATGAGCTAAGATGAGCAAGATTCGTGTGGTTTTGGCCGGCTGCGGGGGCATCAGCCAAGCCTGGCTAAAGCCGGCCAAGGAGATCGCTGATCTGGAAATCGTTGGGCTGGTGGACATCCATTTGGAGGCTGCCATCAACAGGGCCAAACAGTTTGACTTACCTCACGCCATCGTGGGCACTGATCTCAAAGAAGTCCTGGAGCGCACTGCCCCCGATGTGGTCTTTGATTGTGCCGTGCCCGAGGCACATCTGAGCATAACCTTGGAGGCTCTGCGGCATGGTTGTCACGTCTTGGGCGAAAAGCCCCTAGCTGATTCCATGGAAAGCGCGCGCAAGATGGTCGCAGCGGCCCAGGAAGCGGGCAAGGTCTTTGCGGTGATGCAAAACCGCCGTTATGACGCGCGCATCCGCCGTTTGAGGCATTTTCTCGCCTCGGGAGCCATTGGCCCCATCACCACAGTGCATTGTGACTTTTTCATCGGCGCGCACTTTGGCGGCTTTCGCGACCATATGAGGCATGTCTTGCTGATGGATATGGCCATCCATACCTTTGACGCCGCGCGCTTCATCACCGGCGCTGATCCTCTGGCGGTCTATTGCAAGGAGTGGAACCCCTCTGGCTCATGGTACGATGATGACGCTTCGGCAGTGGCTATCTTTGATATGACCGACGGGATCGTCTACACCTATCGCGGCAGTTGGTGCGCCGAGGGGTTGAATACCACCTGGGAAAGCGATTGGCGCATCATCGGCGAGAAGGGCAGCGTGCGTTGGAACGGCGCTGATCTCTTTCAGGCGCAGGTGGTGGTCAAGACCGGCTCCTTCTTCTCCGAGCTGCAGGATGTAGAGCTACCCCCCTACGACGCCGGCAATAAGGTGGATGGCCATGCCGGGGCTATCCGCGATTTCGTGCATTGCATCCGGACGGGCGAGACCCCCGAGACGATCTGTACGGACAACATCAAGAGCCTGGCGATGGTCTTTGGGGCCATTGAGAGCGCCCAGTTGGGGCGACCTGTGTCCATCTCTGTCTAGGGGAGGTCTCGCCTTGCGCTTTTTAGCTTTCCTTTCCCTCGCCGGCAAACGACTGAAGTATCGGGCCGGCCTTACGTCTTTATTGATCCTTAGCTATGCCTTGACCGTTGGGATGGTGGTCTGCGTGCCGGTGTTCGCCGACGCCATATCCAAACAGGTCTTGCAAGAGGAGATCGAGCAAAAGACCAAGACACAAGGGTGTCCCCCGTTCGCGGTGCGCTTTTACGCCATGCCCGGGGCTAATGTGGGTGACAAGATGTCCCTTGAAGATGCGGCCTATGCCCGGGATTGGCTCAGAGACGCTCTTGTCAGGGAAACGGGCCTGCCCGTGAAGTTGGTTTACACCCAAAAAGAGGGCCGCGTGCTGTATCTTCAGCCGAAGCCGGGGGATACCCGTTACGATCGGAAAATCCTCGGCGTGGCACAGCCCGTGTTGGTAGAGGACATCGAGCAGCACATCCGCATCGTGGCCGGTGACCCCTTTGGGGAGGTCGGGACGAGCGATCAGTTCGTTGCCTGGATAGAGCGCAAATATGCCGACAGCCTGGCCGTACAGGCGGGGGAGAGCTACGATCTGAGCATCCCTTGGCACAAGGAGATCGAGCCTTTGTCGGTCAAGATCGCCGGCATCTGGGAGCCGCTGGACCCGCAT
>DAOTVR010000063.1:0-1890 GCA_034436315.1 Anaerolineae bacterium | reverse complement strand
GTTTTACCTGGGTCAAGCAGCAAGTGGAATGGTTCCGTTACAATCCGGCGCCCGGCGTGTATGATTGGGGGCCGCTGGATCGCATCGTAGATTCCTGCAATGCCAATGGGATCAACATACTCTTCAGTGTGGTCAAGGCCCCCAAATGGGCCCAACCGCCCGGAGACACGGAGCCAGGGCCTCCGGCCGACTTCAACACTTTCGGCACCTTCCTCCGCGAGATGGCTGCCCGCTATAAGGGCCGGGTAAAGGCCTACGAGATCTGGAACGAACAGAACCTGTGGTACGAATGGGGTGGGCGAGGACACAAACTTAACGCTGCCCGCTACGTGGAGCTGCTCAAGGTGGCTTACAACGCGATCAAGTCCGTTGATCCCGGGGCGATCGTCGTGAGCAGCGCACCCACGCCAACGGGTTGGAACGACGGGGACATAGCCATTGACGACCGACTTTATCTGGAACAGATGTACCAGGCCGGCTTGGCCCGCTACTGTGACGCCGTGGGTATCCATCCCAGTGGTTATAACAACCCGCCCGATGCCGACTGGCGCACTTGGAGCGATCCCTCCGCTCCCAGCTACAAGGGACATCCTAGTGCGTTCTTCCGGGGCATGATAGAGAGCTATCGCAATATCATGGTCAAGTACGGCGACGGCCACAAACGGCTTTGGGTTACCGAGTTCGGTTGGGCCTCTGTGGAGAACCTCGGCGCACCGCCGGCCAAGGGCTATGAATACGCTGCCGATAACACCGAAGCCGAACAAGCCCAATTCATCGTCCGCGCCTACCAGATGGGCAAGGCTTATGGCTTCGTGGGCGTGATGTTCCTCTGGAACCTGAACTTTGCTCCTGTCGCTGGCAAGGCTGATGAGAAGGCTGCCTTTGGCATCGTGCGTGAGGACTGGAGCCCAAGGCCGGCCTTCGCCGCCTTGCGTGACATGCCTAAATAGCTCGGCAAAGCGTTGGCCGACTGACGACGATGTAAAGCGCGTTCCTGTGCTTTACGTCGTCGTTTTTCTGGGGCCGGGAACTTGCAGGGGCAAGGGGGCGTCCTGAGGAAAGCACATCACCATCTTTTGAGGAAAAGGGATGATCATGGGGAGGATTCTAGTTTTCACAAGCCTTGCGCTGCTGCTTGTCCTCGGCCTCGGGGCCGGCTGCAGTCCTAAAAGGATACCGGTTACAAGTGCCACGCCCAACGTGATGGTCTCGCGGACGCCCAGGCCCACCTTCACCTCCATTCCCAAGCCCACGCAAACCCTCGCGCCGACACTCACTCCTCAAAAGGCCTCCTCTCCCACGGCTGATGCCCCTATGACAAACCCTAGCTCTCCCACCGCGTCCCTTGTGGCCAAGCAAGAACGCGCCACGGCGACTCTGACGCCCTCTCCCGCTCTTCCAACGGCTACGC
The DNA here is from genome assembly GCA_034436315.1 of Anaerolineae bacterium. Taxonomy (GTDB): domain Bacteria; phylum Chloroflexota; class Anaerolineae; order UBA1429; family UBA1429; genus DAOTVR01. The sequence continues at coordinate 479 of DAOTVR010000063.1, read as the reverse complement.
GTCGCTCACAGGCCAAAGGGCGCATGAGATCGCCGGAGTATGGCATTCAAGCCTTTCTATGGTGGCGTCCTGAGGTGGCCAGTCGTGACTTGCAAATGATCCGCGAGGCGGGGTTTACCTGGTGCAAGGTGAACTTTGCCTGGCGCGATATTGAGGGGGCGGGCAAGGGAGCCTTTGATTGGTCGCGCACCGATCGCATCGTGGAACAGGCTGCCCATGAGGGGATTGACCTGGTTGTGCGCATAGACCACCAACCCGCTTGGGCCGGAGGCGGCTTCCCCACCAATGGTCCCCCAGATAACCTGCAGGACCTGACCGACTTCCTCACCGCCTTGGTAAGCCGTTACAAAGGGCGCATTCGGGCCTACGAAGTGTGGAACGAGCCTAACTTAGCCCGTGAGTGGGGCGGCAAAATCCCTGATCCCAGCGCACTCGTCAAACTGCTCAAAGTAGCCTATAAGGCGATCAAGTCCGCCGAT
>DAOTVR010000062.1:0-9564 GCA_034436315.1 Anaerolineae bacterium | reverse complement strand
GCCGAGACAGCGGCCTCACCATCGCCTTGGGCGGGGAAGGCCCCAACGAGTTGGCCGCTTCGGGTATCGTATATCTCGATTTCGGCGAAGGAGATCTCGGGGCCGCGGGGGATCAGCATGATGCGCCCAAGTACATCGTCATAATGAAGGACGCTCACGCCGGCCACGTCGGGCACGAGGATGCGGCCCTTCTCCGCACCATCCTGAGGGGATAGGAAGCGCAATTCAACGCTTCGTTCAAAGGTCTCGGCAGAGGGATCGGGCACGAGCGCGAGGTAAAGCAAGCCCCTGCCTGAGGCCCCCCAATGTACTTCAGCGTAATCCACGGTTGCGGTTATCGGGATTTGGAAAGTGCTCAGGGTGCCCTGACGGAGGTTGACGATATTCACGTTCCGTCCCTGGGCAGCGACCAATACCCCCTGATAAAAGTCCATAGCCTCCATCTCGGGCACGATGGCCACCTCAACAGACTCCGCACCAAAGTAATCTCCCCGGTAGAGGCTTCCGCCGCGCGCATAGACCAGGTGCTGGGCCACCGCTGGGCTCGGTGAAGGCGTGAGGGTGAAAGTTGGCTCAGGCCGCGCGGTATCCGTCGGCTCCGGCGGGGCCACCGTCGCGGTAAGGGTCACGGTGGGCGGCGCGGAGGTTGGCTCCCAGGTAGGGGACGGAGGGGACTCTGTACCCCCTGGGGCCTCGGTCGGGGCGGATGTCACCGTAGCCGTGGGGTAAAGCTCCCTTTGCAAGCGATCTATCAGGCTACAACCCGCAAGCGAGGCAAGCAGCAAAGCTGCCAGGAGGGTCCTATACACGATCTGACGCTGGTTTTGCCTCATGGACTTCTCCTATAAAGCAAGGCTCAGTAGCTCAATGGAGATGAGACGAATGGTTACAGTCTACACCATAAGCCCTTTCATGCAAAGATCCAGACGGGCAACGCTGCTTTCCGGGGAAGGGCCTAGGCACCCCCTTTCCCCAAGTCTATTTGAGGGGTCGCCCTTGAGCGGCCATGAAGGCCAGTACCTCCTGGCGGCTGAAGGTGCCCTCCATAGGCCCTAGGCGCGTCGTGGCCAGGGCGCCTACGGCGTTGGCGAAAAGCCCGGCCATCTCCGGCGACCAGCCCTCAGACAGCCCCACCAAGAGGGCGGCATCGTAACAATCCCCTGCTCCGGTGGGATCTACCTCGGTCACGTGGTAGGCCGGGATATAGGTCATCCCTTGGGAAGTATAGAGCGTGGAACCGAGCTCCCCCTGCTTCAGGGCTACCAGGCTCACGCCGGCATCCAGCAACCTCTTGGCTCCCTCCTCGGGCGTGGCCGCTCCGGTAAGCGCAGTAAGCTCGGGGCCGCTGGGCAAGACGATTCGCGCCAGCCGAAGCACCGGCTCGCAGACGGTGCGGATGCGTTCCACCGACATCAGTTCCGGACGCAGGTTAGGATCCAGGCTCACCGTGCCGCCTTGGGCATGCACTACCTCGGCGGCGTGGTAGCAAGCTCGGCGCATCCCCTCGCTCAAGGTCAGAGCCGAGCCCATGATATGCAGGTAACGGGTCTCATCCAGGTAACCCTGAGGGAGCTGATCCACGTCCACCAGAGCCGCGGCCGATTGGCTCAGGTGAAAGATAAAAGAGCGGCTGCCACCGGACCTATAGGCCACAAAAGCGATCCCCGTGAGGCGTTCCCGCGTCTGGCGGAGGGCCGAACAATCAACGCCATCGGCCAAGAGGCGCCGCAGGAGACAATGGCCGAAGGGGTCATCGCCCACGGTACCCACAAAGCCCACCGAGGCCCCCAGCCGGGCAGCGGCGCTGGCAAAGATGGCCGGCGCACCACTGGGATAGGGGCCGGAGAACTCGGCCGGCTGATCCAGAGGCTGGTCGCGGGACGTGCGCATGATCTCAACCAACGCTTCGCCGATCGTCACGATTTGAGCCACACTCCCCCCTTTTAGAAACCGAAAGTCACCAACGGGTTGACCGAGCTTCGAACCCGCTTCAGGGACGAGCTCTCCGGGGCCGCTCGCCATCGCATCAGCAGCCCAACGCCGAACCCCTTCCAAAGCCGAGCGGGCGAGGATTTGACGCCCAACATCATAGCACTCCCCAACGCCCGTGGTCAACCCACGTTGCGCTTGGTTCTCACCTCTCCCTGTGGTATACTCCGGCAGGAGGTGAAAGTTTTTAGCCCATGCGCGTGCTGGTGATCTCGGACGTACACGCTAACCTTGCGGCCTTGGAGGCCGTCTTGGCCGATGCGGGCCATTGGGACGTCATCTGGTCGCTGGGGGATATCGTCGGCTATGGGCCGGAACCCAACGAGTGTATCGCCCGCCTGAGTGCGGAAAAGCACTTGGCCATCGCCGGCAACCACGATTGGGCCGTCTTGGGCAAGCTGGAGCTGGAGGATTTCAATCACGACGCTCGGCGGGCCATCCTCTGGACACGCGAGCAATTGAATCCCCTCTCGCTAGCCTATCTCCAGGCGCTCTCTGAGGTCCTGGTGGAAGGCGACTTTACCCTGGCCCACGGCAGCCCCCGCAGTCCGATTTGGGAGTACTTGCTTTCGCCCGGCGCAGCAAAGGCCAACTTTGATTATTTCCAGACCTCGGTCTGCCTGGTGGGACACACCCACATCCCGGTGCGCTTCCGCGACCTGCCCGGCAATTTGTGCCAAGTGATCCTCCCTCAGGAGGGCGAGACGATCCCCTTGGGCCAGGAGCGGGAGATCATTAACCCAGGGAGCGTCGGGCAGCCGCGCGACGGTGACCCGCGCGCAGCCTACCTTTTGCTGGATACCGAGCAGCGCACTTTCGAGCACCGCCGCGTGGGCTACGATATCGCCGAGACCCAAAGGAAAATGCGGGCGGTGGAGTTGCCCAAGCGTTTGATCCTGCGCCTTGAGGTCGGCTGGTAGGCGTGTGGAACATGCGCCACTGCGGGCGCGTCTAAAATGCGAGGTACAAACCGGCGAGGCAAAGCGCGGGCGAGGAAAGAGCATGAAACGGCTCGGCGCCAATGCTTGGTCTCTAGCAATGCTCCAAGGAGGCTACAATGAAACGTAGGATGACCGTGATGATCGCCTTGTGTATCGTGCTGACCTTGATCGCCGGCTGTGCGCCCAAGGTCTCTAGGGAGCCCGTGGTCGTGGAGAGGGCCGTTGTGGTAGAGAAGCCAGCTGTGCCCACCCCGGCCCCACCAAGTGAGGGTCGCGCTGCGGATACGGCCGAGCGCCCGGCCTATGCAGTAGGAACCGCCACCGAGCGGATGATCATCCAGACCATAGACATGGTCGTCACCGTAGAGGACACGGACAAGGTCGTCGGGGAACTGAATGCCCTGGTCGCCAGTTACAAGGGATATATCTCCGCGTCGCGCAAGTGGATCCAGGATAACCAGACCTATGCCAACGTCACCTTGCGCGTGCCCGCCGAGTCGCTGAACGAGGTGATGGGCAAGATCTATGGCCTGGTGCTGAAGGTGGAGACAGAGAACAGGAGCGGGCAGGACGTCACCGAGGAATACACCGATCTCGGGGCACGGCTGCGCAACCTGGAGGCCACCGAGAAGGAACTATTGGCCCTGCTCACCGAGGTGCGGGAGAACCGGGGCAAGGCCGAGGACATCCTGGCCATCTATCGGGAGCTGACCGAGATCCGCGCCCAGATTGAATCCCTGAAGGGACGCATGCAATACCTGGAGCGGATGACCGCCCTGGCGACCATCAACCTGACGATCCGCCCCAAAGAGGCCCCCAAGCCGGTGGTAGAGAAATACAAGTGGAGCCCACTGATCACCCTCAACAACGCTCTGCGGGCCTTTGTGCTCGTCTTGCAGAAGTTGGTAGATATTATCATCGTCCTGGTGATCTTCTCGCCCTTGGTCCTGGTGCCGCTGGTGGTCATCTGGTTGATCGTTTACCTGGTGCGCCGAAGCAAGAAGGCCAAGACCCAGTGATACGCGCAGAAGGTGAGACATGGTGACCAAACAAGACGATGCCACGCGCCAATACGGCATCGTCTTGTTGCCTTCCACCAGTCATGCTATACGGGCGGAGAAGGTGCTCAACGCGGCGGGGATCTCCTGTCGGCTAATCCCCGTGCCGCGACATCTGAGCTCAGATTGTGGCCTGGCGCTTTGTTTTGAGTGGAGTGATCGGGGAAAAGTGGCTACAGCCCTGCGCGCAGCTCAAGTGAACTATGAGCGTATCCTGCTTCTCAACTGAGTTGCCAGCGTTTGTCGGTCGCTCGATCAAACGGGAGGCGTGAGATGAAAACCTGCCCCTTCTGTGCGGAGGAAATTCGCGACGAGGCTATCAAATGTCGCTACTGTGGGGAATTCCTCGACGGGCGGGCGCGCCCTGGCCTCCCCATGGGTGCGCTCCAAGCGGGTCTCTATTACTATTGGGGCTGGGAGTATCGTTCCAAGCAGGAGCTATTCGGCTGGCCACTGGTGCATATCGCCTATGGTTTTGACCTTCAGACGGGCTTGCCTCGTGTGGCCAAAGGGATCATCGCCATCGGCAGCTGCGCTATGGGCGTAGTGGCCTTCGGTGGAGTGGCCCTGGGCGGCCTGACCTTCGGCGGCCTGACCTTGGGTTTGCTCTCCTTTGGCGGCATCACCGTCGGGGTATTCGCCGTAGGCGGGCTGGCCTTGGCGCTTTACCTTGCCATAGGCGGGCTAGCCCTCTCGTTACGATACGCCCTCGGCGGGGTGGCGCTGGCGCCTCACGCCATCAGCTCGCTAGGCATAGATCCCGCCCTCCTAACGCGGATTGAGAGGTGGTGGCCGGGAATGTGCGACTATCTGCCCCCTAAAGGTCGTTGAGCTTTAGAGGGCAGCGTGTGAACGAGCTTCTCGGTTTCCCTCGTCATCCTGGCAAGTCACAGCCGGGGCTTCGTTTGTGGAGGCTTGCCTCCTGGGCCAGCGGAGCATCGCCGATAGAGCCCTGAGCTCCTCTTGGGTTAGCTCCCGCCATTGACCGGGAGGCAGATCTCCCAATTGGATGGGGCCGATCGCCACGCGCACCAAGCGCAGGGTAGGGTGGCCGATGGCTGCGGTCATGTGTCGCAGCTGCCTTTTGCGCCCCTCGCGCAGCGTCACCCGCAGCCAGGCCGTGGGCACATTGAGGCGATAGCGAATCGGCACAGAGCGCGGCGGAAGCTGAGGTTCATCCGGGCCCGTAAGAAGCTCAACCTCCGCCGGGCGTGTGCGTCGGCCCTTGACCACGACCCCGCGACGTAGGGCTTCCAGGTCCTTCTCATCGGGGATGCGTTCCACTTGCACCAGATAGGTTTTGGGGTGCTGGTAGCGCGGGTGGGTCAAAAGGTGCAAGAGCTCGCCATCGTTGCTGAGGATCATCAAGCCCTCGCTATCGTAATCCAGCCGACCGGCGGCATACACGCCCTTGATCGGGATGTAATCGGCGAGGGTAGGTCGCCCCTCGGGATCGGTAAAGCAGCTCAGCACCCGATAGGGCTTGTGGAAAGCAAGATAAATGAGCCTCTGCTCTTGACCGCGCAAACGTGAGCTCATACCCTCTACCTTAAAACGCCTATGTCTCGTCCCAATGAGTATATACAGCTTCCGAGACCTGCCCAAAAGCCCCCGGGTCCTCCCTTCGTAAAATAGCCGCGGCCGCCGACTCCCTGGGATAAAACGACAAACGAAAGAGCCTGATCCGACCAGTTGACGAGTCCCGATAGTCGGTGTAATATTACGACAAAGTGTGCTACCGAGGAGGACTCATCTTGAAGTGGACTCCCATATGGAAGGACGGAGCGATCCTTCCCAATGACCTCCCTGGGCTCCTGAACGACGGAAGCGATGCGCAGCTTCAGCTCTCACCTAGCGCGTATCGCCAAGCTTCCGCTGCCAAAGGCCATATGGGGGGCCTCCTCCCCCAAAGATGATAACCTCTTACAATAGATCTTTTTTTAGCCTCTCTTCTTTCAACCGAGTACATCCCTTATAGAGGTTGGGGCATTTCCCAAACGAAGGAGTATCATGAACGAGAAGATCCTGGTCGGCGTCGCCTGGCCTTATGCGAATTCGCCTTTACATCTGGGCCACCTGGCGGGGGCTTATATTCCGCCGGATATCTTTGCCCGTTATCACCGCCTGCGGGGGAACGATGTGTTGATGGTCTCAGGCTCCGATACGCACGGCACACCCATCACCGTGACGGCGGAGCAATTGGGCATCACGGCTGAGGAGGTGGTACAGCGCTACCATACCAGCTTCATTGAATCCTTCGTTGGGCTGGGCATCTCCTTTGACCTCTTCACCCACACCAATACCGAGAACCACTGGCAGGTCACGACGGATATGTTCCTTCGCCTGCTGGAGAAGGGCTATATCTACAAGGCCAAGATGCAGGCTCTCTACTGCGTGCACGATCGTCGCTTCTTGGCAGATCGGTACGTGGAGGGCATCTGCCCCTTCTGCGGCTTTGAGGACGCGCGCGGCGATCAATGCGACCGTTGCGGCAAGCCTCTAGACGCCCTGGAGCTGATCAAGCCCCGCTGCAAGTTCTGTGCGCATACGCCAGAAGTGCGCGAGACCGAGCACTTTTTCTTGGATCTGGCGCAATTCAACGAGCCCCTGAAAGCCTGGGTCGCCAAGCAAACCCATTGGCGGCCGAACGTGCTGAACTTTACCCTGAACCTGCTGAACGAGGGTTTGCGGGGGCGTGCCATCACCCGCGACATTGACTGGGGCATCCCCGTGCCTGTGGAAGGCTTCTCGGACAAACGCATCTATGTCTGGTTTGATGCCGTCATCGGCTACCTTTCTGCCAGCATAGAATGGGCGCATAACTGCGGCCTACCGGAGGCCTGGCACGATTGGTGGGACCTGGATAAACCGGCCCGCAGCTATTACTTTATCGGCAAAGACAACATCTTTTTCCACACGCTGATCTGGCCGGCGATGCTCATGGGCTATGGGGGCCGTCAATTGCCCTACGACGTGCCGGCCAACGAATATCTGACCCTTGAGGGCCGCAAGCTCTCCTCAAGCCGCAATTGGGCCGTCTGGGCGCCGGACTATCTCTCCCGTTATGATCCGGATCCGCTGCGCTACTATCTGACGGCTCATGCCCCCGAATCGGCCGACTCGGATTTTACCTGGCAAGGCTACCTGGAGCGCAACAACAACGAGCTCGTGGGCACATGGGGCAACTTGGCCCATCGCATGCTCACCTTTGCCTTCAAAAACTATGAGGGTCGGGTGCCCACACCGGGGACATTCAACGCGCAAGATGAGGCGCTCATCCGGCTGATCGAGGACGCGTTTGAGCCGGTGGGACAGGCGATCAATGCCTGTCAGTTTCGCGCCGCCCTTGGGCAAGTGATGAGCCTGGCGCGCGAGGCCAATCGCTACCTGGATGCTGCCGCGCCTTGGAAGATCCTCAAAAGCGATCCCCAGCGAGCAGCGACGAGCACTTATGTCGCGCTGTGGGCGATCGACTCGCTGAAGATGCTTTTCACGCCCTTCCTTCCCTTCTCTTCACAAAAGCTCCACGAGGCCCTGGGGTACGACACCAGCCTTGTAGGTGAGCAACAGGTACAGGAGTTTCAGGAAAACAGCCATAAACATCTCGGCCTCACTTACCGCTACGACAAGCAGGGAGACCTATGGAAGCCCAGCAAGCTCCGGCCAGGGCAGCCTTTGCGTCAACCTCAACCCCTCTTCCGCAAGCTGGATGAAGAGATCGTCGAGCAGGAGTTGGCCCGATTAGGCCACGGGGGCTAGACCCCCCTCGGGAGCTGAGGTCATGGGGAACACATCAAGAGCTAAACCGAGCGACCAGACCGGCGAGCTCGTTTTGCGCCTGATCGTGATCATTTACCTCGTCTTGGGCGCGCTCTATGCGACATTGACCCCCGCATGGCAAGTTCCCGATGAGCCCGCTCATTTCAACTATGTCACGTATGTCGCGGAGAACCGCCGCATGCCCGAGTTGCGCTTGGGCGACTACCCCCAGGCATATTTGGAAGAGCTCAAGGCACGGCGTTTCCCGCCAACTATGTCCATAGAGCCCATTCGCTACGAGTCGTATCAGCCGCCCCTTTATTACATGCTAGCCGCTTTGGTCTACAGTGTGACGCGCGCGCTCTTCGCTTGGCCCATGCCCCTAACTCTGCGCGCCTTTTCCCTGTTGCTCGGCGCCGCTACGCTCATGGTGAGCTATCGGCTTGTTCGGGCCATTTACCCGGAGGAACCTATTCTGGCCTTGGGCACAGTCGCCTTCGCCGCCACACTGCCCATGCACGTGGCCATCACTGCAGGGGTCAACAACGATGTGCTCGTCGAGCTGCTGGTAACCCTGATCATCGGCCGGCTCGTGGCCATGGGGCCCAACGACTGGACGACACGCAGAACCTTCGGCCTTGGAGCCCTATTAGGGCTGGCTTTCTTGGCCAAGATATGGGCCTATATCGCGGGCGGTGTAGCGATCTTTGCCCTTTTTTGGGATGCATGGCAATCCAGGCATTCGGGCGCGCCCTTAACCTGGCGGCGGGCACTCCAGTGCGCTGGCCTCATGTTGGGCGTCGCGGCATTGATCGCTTCGCCCTGGCTCGCGCACAACGCGATGGTCTACGGTCCAAGGGATCCCCTGGGACTGGCGCGCCACGACCAAGTCGTCGCCGGCCAGCTCACCACGAGACAGTATATCGCCCAACACGGTCTACAAGCGCTGCTGCGAGACTTCCTCCTGACCAGCTTTCGCAGCTTCTGGGGCCAGTTTGGCTGGATGGGCGTCTTGCTGGATGAACGCATCTATCTGGCCCTGGCCCTACTTAGCCTGTTGGCCTTCTCCGGGCTGGCGTTATACGGAATACGAGTGATCCGAGGTACCAAGAGGATATCTCCTCAGGCCAAACGAGGCCTGGCGCTGCTAGCGGTCTGGGCCCTTCTGACCGTTGCGGGCTATATCGGCTACAATACCAAGTACGTACAACATCAGGGGCGCTACCTCTTCTTCGCCATCGTCCCTTGGGGATTGGGATTTACACTGGGGTTGCGTGAGCTTTTTCATAGCCGTCCGGCCCTCCCCCTGGCCCTGCTGGGATTGCTCGCCGGGGCCTTGCTCATCTGGGGCTTGGCGGCGAGAGATATCAAGTGGTACAGCATCGCCCTGGTGGGCCTGGCCGCTATAGGGTATACAGCGTGCCGATGGCTGGAGCGCCTGCGCTCCGGTGTGCCCATGGCTTTGCTCTACTCGGGCATGGCGATCCTCTCCATCATCTGTCTTCAGATCTATATCGTTCCGGCGTTGCGCTCATAAAAGGTCTCCATTTGCCAAGATCTTGACCTTACAGAAAAGCCAGAGACGGCGCCCGCTATAGGACGCCGTCTCTGAGCTATCAAAGGGCTAAGGCCAACCCTATCTCTAGTACATGTCACCCTGAGGGCCAGAAGGAGCCGCGGGCTTGGGCGGTTCGGGGATATCCGTGACCAGGGCCTCGGTGGAGAGGATCATCGCCGCGATCGAGGCGGCGTTCTCCACCGCCGAGCGGGTCACCTTGCAGGGATCGATGATCCCCCGCTCGAACATGTCCACGTAC
>DAOTVR010000061.1:0-4131 GCA_034436315.1 Anaerolineae bacterium | reverse complement strand
CGGCGCCACTACAAGCGTTCGTCGCGTGCCCGTGAGGGCATCTCAAGCGCCTGACGGCGCCACTACAAGCGTTCGTCGCGTGCCCGTGAGGGCATCCTAAGCGCCCGACGGCGCCACTACAAGCGTTCGTCGTGTGCCCGTAAGGGCATCTCAAGCGCCTGACGGCACCACTACAAGCCGTTTGTAGCGTGCCCGTCAGGGCATGAACGCCTGATGGCGTCACTACCAGCAGGGGGCAACGATTCTGAAGCCTCCCTGACCTGACGGATAAAGCGCGCCACCTTATCCGGGTCCTTGCGCCCCGGGCTGGCCTCCACCCCGGAGGAGACGTCCACCCCCCAGGGCCTGGCCCGGCGCAGGGCCTCGCCGACGTTCTCCGGCCTCAGCCCGCCGGCGAGGATCACCCGGCCCAACCTCCGCCCGCCCTCGGCCAGTAGCTCCCAGGGCCAGGGGTGGCCCGTGCCGCCCGGCCGCCGGGGATCGTAGCTATCCAGGAGATAAGCCCAAGGGCGAAAGGAGGCCAGCTCCTCCCAGGGGATGGCCCCCTGCACCCGCCGGGCGACGATCGCCGGCAGCCCCAGCGAGCGGACGTATGGGGGGCTCTCCTGGCCGTGCAGCTGCACGAGGTGTAACGCACAAGCGGTGGCTATCTGCCGCACCGCCTCCGCCGGCTCGTCGGCGAACACGCCCACGAAGCGCGCCGTACACCCTTCGGCGGCCAGGGCCCCGGTGATCTCGGCCACCTTGTCTGGGGTTACATAGCGTGGGCTGGAGGGCACGAAGACAAAGCCCAGGAGGTCCGCCCCGCAACGGGCCGCCCAACGGGCATCCTCCAGGGTGGTCAGGCCGCAGATCTTGATCACCGTCATCGCCCGGCCTCCTTGAGCTGGCGCAACTTGGCCGCCGGATCGGGGGCGGCCAGCAGGGCCTCGCCGATGAGCGCCGCATCCACCCGGAGCGCCTTCAGGTGGCGCATCTCCTCCGGCTCATGGATTCCGCTCTCCGCGACCACCCGGATGGAGGGCGGGATCAAGGGCCGCAGGCGGCGCGTGACCCCCAAATCCACCGTCAGGTCCTTGAGGTTGCGGTTGTTGATCCCCACCAGGGGTGGCCGAAGGCGTAGGGCGCGGGCCAGCTCGGCCTCGTCGTGCACCTCCACCAGGGGCGTGAGCCCGAGGCTCAGGGCGAGCTCGTAAAGCCCGGCCAGGGCGGCATCATCCAGGATGGCGGCGATGAGCAGGACCGCGTCCGCACCCCAGGCGCGGGCCTCTAAAAGCTGATAGGAATCCACGATGAAATCCTTGCGTAGGATGGGCCGCGCCAAGCCCGCCTCCGCCAGCCCCCGGCGGGCCTCGGCGAGATCATCCAGCGAGCCGCCGAAATGAGGGCCTTCCGTCAACACCGAGAGCGCCCCTGCCCCGGCCTGAGCGTAATCCGCCGCGAGGCGCGCCGGCTCCAGGCCGGGGTTTATCGCCCCTCGCGAGGGCGAGGCGCGCTTGATCTCGGCGATGATCGTCACCCCCTCTTGGCGTAAGGCGGCGCACAGGTCCAACGCGGGGGGCAGCGCGCGCAGGCGCTCCCACAAGGCCCCTTCGGGGAGCGCCGCCTTGCGCTCGGCCAAGGCCCGGCGCGTCTCGGCGACGATCTGCTCTAGGATCATGCGGCCCCCTGGGTGAAGCGGATGAGCTCATCCAGCACGCGCGCGGCGCGCCCGCTATCGATGGCCTCGGCAGCGCGGGCGATCCCCTCGCTCAGGTCGGCGGCCACCTTGGCGGCGACCAGGGCCAGGCCAGCGTTGAGCAGCACCACGTCACGCCGGGGGCCTCGGGCGCCGGAGAGGATCTCGCGGGTGATGCGCGCGTTCTCCGCCGCGTCGCCCCCACGAAGGGCCTCCAGGCTGGCGCGCTCCAGGCCATAACCCGCCGGATCGAGCTCCTGGCAAGAGATCCTCCCATCCTGTAAACAGGCCACCCGGTTGAGCCCGGTGGTGGAAAGCTCGTCCAGGCCATCGGCCCCGTGCACCACATAGGCGGCCTCGGCGCCCAGCTCGGCCAGGACGTTGGCCAGGGGGAGGAGCAAGCTGGGCTCGTACACGCCCATGAGCTGCACCGAAGCCCCGGCGGGGTTGGTCAACGGCCCCAGGATGTTGAACACCGTGCGCACGCCCATCTCGCGCCGGGGGCCGATGGCGTGCTTCATCGCCGGGTGGAGCATAGGGGCGAAGAGGAAGCCAAAGCCCACCTCGTCGATGCAGCGGGCGATCGCCTCCGGCCCCAGGTCCAGCTTGACGCCCAAGGCCCCCAAAACGTCGGCGCTGCCGCAACGACTGGATACCGAGCGGTTGCCGTGTTTGGCCACGGCCACCCCCGCCCCGGCCACCACCAAGGCGGCGGTGGTGGAGATATTGAAGGTGTTGGCCCGATCCCCGCCGGTGCCGCAGGTATCCACCAGGGGACGACGGGTGGGGCGCACGGGCGTCGCGTGTTGGCGCATGGCCCAGGCGAAACCGACGATCTCGGCCACGGTCTCGCCCTTGGCCCGCAGGGCGGCCAAATAGGCGCCGATCTGCGCCGGCGTGGCCTCGCCGGACATGATCCGCGCCATCACCGCCTCGGCCTCGTCGGCGGAGAGATGCTCCCGGGCCAAGGTGCGCTCAAGGGCCAGAGGTAGGTCTAGGATCAGGCCCTCACCCCGACCCTCTCCCGATGCCGGGAGAGGGAGAGCTGGTCCCGCTGACTGCTGAAAGCCGACGGCTGATGGCTCTCCTTCACCCTTGGAGAGCGGGCCGTAGCGCAGGGCCAAAAAGTTTTTCAATAACCTCTTTCCGTGGGGCGTGAGGATGGATTCGGGGTGGAATTGTACCCCGAAGGTCAACCCCTGACGGTGGCGCAGGGCCATGACCTCGCCCTCGGGGGTGCGCGCCAGGACCTCCAACTCATCCGGCAGCGGCTCCTGGACGATGAGCGAGTGGTAGCGCGTGGCCTCAAAGGGCGTGGGGATGCCGGCGAAGAGCGGCCCGCCCTGATGCACGATGCGCGAGACCTTGCCGTGCATCAGCCGCGGCGCCCGGCTCACCCGCCCGCCAAAGACATGGGCGATACATTGGTGCCCCAGGCAGACCCCCAAGATGGGCACCCGACCGTGAAAGTGGCGGATCACCCGGTTGGTGATCCCGGCGTCGTGTTCCGGCGTGCCCGGGCCAGGGGAGATGACGATGTGCGAGGGGCGCATGTTCTCCAGCTCGCCGAGGGTGATGCGGTCGTTGCGAAAGACCCAAGGCTCGGCGCCCAACTCACCCAAGTATTGCACCAGGTTGTAGGTAAAGGAATCATAGTTATCGATGACCACGATCATGATCCACCCCCTTAAACGTCATAGCTCGCCGCCCTCGGCCAGGGTCAGGGCCTGGGCGAGCGCGCGCAGCTTGTTCTCGGATTCCTCATACTCCCGGCCAGGGTCGGAATCGGCCACGATCCCCGCGCCGGCCTGCAAGTAAACCCGATCCCCCCGCATGACCAGCGTGCGGATGGTGATGCAGGTATCCATGTTGCCGGAGAAGCCGAAATAGCCCACCGCGCCGGCGTAGGGCCCGCGGCGCTCCGGCTCCAGTTCCTCGATGATCTCCATGGCCCGCACCTTGGGGGCGCCGGAGACCGTGCCCGCCGGGAAGCAAGCCCGCAGCACGTCAAAGGCGTCGCGCGAGGGGCTGAGCTCGCCCTGCACCTGGGAGACGATGTGCATCACGTGCGAATAGCGCTCCACCTCCATCAGGACGGGCGTGGAGACGCTGCCGAAGCGACACACGCGGCCCAGGTCGTTGCGGGCGAGGTCCACCAGCATGACGTGCTCGGCGCGCTCCTTGGGATCGGCGAGCAGTTCCTCGGCCAGGGCTTTATCCTCGGCGGGGCTGGCTCCTCGGCGGCGCGTGCCCGCGAGGGGGCGCGTCTCCACCAGGCCGCGATCCACGCGCACCAACACCTCGGGCGAGGAGCCGATCAGCCGCAGGCCCTCGGGCAGCTCCAGGTAGAACATGTAGGGCGAGGGGTTGATGCGTCGCAGGGCGCGGTAGATGTCAAAGGGCTGCGCCGAAGTGCGGCGGTGAATGCGCCGCGAGAGGACCACCTGAAAGAT
>DAOTVR010000060.1:0-1818 GCA_034436315.1 Anaerolineae bacterium | reverse complement strand
TAAAACTTGACTTGCACCCCTCGCGGTAAAGGAAGTCGGCGCCGGGAAAGGGATCCGCGTGCGGGACCTCCTCGGCAGCGCCCCCGTAGGGGATTCCCGCCTACGCTCTCCCCCGTATCTTCGCCCGCCTGAGCAGGTTGGCGTTCGTCACCACCGTCACCGAGCTGGTCGCCATGGCCAGCTCCGCCAGGGCGGGGTGCATCAGCCCCAGCACCGCCAGGGGGATCATCACCAGGTTGTAGAAGAAGGCCCAGAAGAGGTTCTGCTGGATCTTGCGGAAGGTGGCCCGCGAGAGCTTGACTGCGCTCACCACGCCCCACAGGTCGCCGCGCACCAGGGTGATATCCGCGGCCTCTATGGCGATGTCCGTGCCCGTGCCGATGGCGATGCCCACGTTGGCCTGGGTCAGGGCCGGGGCGTCGTTGATGCCGTCGCCCACCATGGCCACCACGCCGAAGCGCTCCTGGAGGCGCTTGATCTCGGCCACCTTGCCCTCGGGCAAGACCTCGGCGACGACGTGCTCGATCCCCGCCTGCCGGGCGATGGCCTCGGCGGTGCGGCGGTTATCCCCGCTGAGGAGGGCCACCTGGATCCCCAGCTCCTTCAGCGCGCGCACCACGGCGGGGGCCTCCTCCTTGAGCGGGTCGGCCACGGCCAAAAGGCCGACCAGTTGGCCGTTGAGGGCCACCATCACCGTCGTCTTGGCCTCCGCTTCCAGCCTGGCCAGCTCGGCCTCGCCGGGGGCGGTGTCCACGCCGGCCTCCTGCAGCAGGCGGGTGTTGCCCACGAGGATCGTCTCCTCCCCCACCCGCGCCGTGATCCCCTTGCCGCGCTCGGCGGAAAACGCCGTCGGCGCCTCCAGGCCGAGGCCGCGCGCCTGGGCCGCCTCCACGATGGCCCGGCCGATGGGGTGCTCGCTGCCCATCTCCGCCGAGGCCGCCATCCGGAGTAGCTCCGCCTCCCCCACGGGCGCGGCTTGCCGCGAGAGGCCCACCACGTCCGTCACCTGCGGCTTGCCCAGGGTGAGCGTGCCCGTCTTGTCCAGGACGATCATCCGCGCCTCGCGGAGGGTCTGGATGGCCGCGCCGTTGCGGATGAGGATGCCGTTCTCCGCCCCCAGGCCGCTGCCGACCATCAGGGCCGTCGGCGTGGCCAGCCCCAGGGCGCAAGGGCAGGCGATGACCAGCACCGAGATCGTGGCCACCAGGGCCAGCGTAACCCGCGAGAGCGTGGGGTCCACCCAGGGCAGGATCCCCCGCGCGGCCTCTAGGACGCCGGATAGCGCCCCGCCGAAGGCGAGCCACAGGAAGAAGGTGAGCAGGGCGATCCCCAACACCACGGGGACGAAAACCCCCGTCACCCGGTCGGCGAATTCCTGGATGGGCACCTTGGTCCCCTGGGCCTCCTCCACCATGCGGATGACCTGCGCCAGGAAGGTATCCGCGCCCACGCGCCGGGCCTCCACCTGGATAAAGCCGCCCTGGTTGATCGTCGCCCCGATGACCTCATCGCCCACGCCCTTGTGCACGGGCATGGATTCCCCCGTGGCCATGGATTCGTCCACCGTGGTCTCGCCGGAGAGGATCACTCCGTCGGTGGGAATCTTGTCGCCGGGGCGCACGAGCAGGATGTCGCCCACCTTCACCTGGGCCAGGGGCACCTCGTACTCTTGGCCGTCCACCAGGATGTGGGCCGTCTTGGCCCCCAGTTGCAGGAGCTTGCGGATGGCCTGCGAGGCGCGGCCCTTGGCGCTGGCCTCTATGTAGCGCCCGGTGAGGTGGATGGCCATGATCATCGCCGCGACGCCGGCATAGCTGG
>DAOTVR010000059.1:0-50070 GCA_034436315.1 Anaerolineae bacterium | reverse complement strand
AGCGACTTTTCCCTGTTCCGAGGGGGCTGGGGAGCCTCGGCCGGAGACGACTCCTGGCGCATCAAGCTTAGAACCCTACGACGAACGATCTCGCGATTGATGTTCAAGCTCTGCAAGACGGCCGAGGCGACCGTATCCTGGCCCTGGGCAAGGGCCAACAACAAATGCTCCGTGCCGATGTAATGATGGCCTAACCTCCGGGCTTCGTCTACGGCCATCTCAAGAACCTGCTTCGTTTGCTCCGCTAGCTCCAGTTTGGTGATAACCCGATCCCCTCGGCCCGATATGCGCTCAACGGCACGCCGCACTTGATTCACCGACAAGCCCAAATCCACCAGCACGCGGGAGGCTATACCCTCCTCCTCGCGCAAAAGCCCCAAGAGGAGATGCTCGGTCCCGATATAGCTGTGATTCAGCCTGCGAGCTTCCTCTTGAGCCATGATCAAGGACTGACGTGCACGTTTCGTAAACCGATCAAGTTTGCTAGCCATAGTTCACCTTACTTTCATGCAATCAATAACCTTCTATAACCCATATCCTGCCCTCTCGGGCAAGGATCCTGAGAGTTGCTTTACTCTCTATATCTATATTATATTCTACGCCTCTGGCCTCCAAAAGTTGCCAGTCTCTCCACTAGCAACCCAAGGCTATAATGCAAAACAGGGGGCAGTATCTTACCGACACCGGCCCCCTGTTATATCCTTCTCCCTATCCGAAGGCGGCCCCGGATATCCACGTACCTGGAAATGCCGGCCTCTCTGCCCCCTAGGATAGCATCTCTCTCTGGGCCGGTGGCTGGACGATCAGCCCGCATCCAGGACTTGTTCGCCTACCGAGTGCCACGATCTTCACCAGAGTCCAAGCTCGCGAGCTGATCGGACCCCTGCCAGTCATACTCACCGGAATACTGTTCCTCGCTCACACGCCGAAGACTCAAGCCCAGGCGTTGCCTGCTGGCATCAATGCGAATGATGCGCAAGCTCAACTCTTGGCCCTCTGCGACGACCTCCCTGGGATGGCTAATCCGCCGCTCCGCCAGCTCCGAGATATGGATAAGCCCCTCGATGCCCTCATCGATCTGCGCAAAGGCCCCGAAATTGGTCAGTTTGGTGATCTTACCTGTCACCAGCTGACCGATCCGGAAGCGCTCCTCCACCGTGCTCCAAGGCTCTTTTTGCAGCCGCTTGATGCTGAGGGCGATACGGCGCTTCTCCCTATCCACTTCCAGGACATACACATCAACCTCCTGCCCGACCTGAAGCACCTCACTGGGATGCTCTACATGTCTCCAGGAAAGCTCGGACAGGTGCACTAAACCATCGGCCCCGCCCAAATCGATAAAAGCGCCAAAATCGCACAGGCTGCTCACCCTGCCATGCCGTATCTCACCCTCGCGCAACTCATCAAGCAGCCGCTCTTTGCGCTCCTGACGCCACTCGCGCTGTGCCAACCTCTCGGAGAGAATCAGGCGATTGCGTCGTCGGTCCAACTCGATGATCTTGAAACGCAGCCGTTTCCCGACCAACTCCCCGAGCAGCTTCTCGCGCTCCGCCTCGTCTCCTTCCCGTGGCAGGTTAACGCTCACCACCTGCGACGCGGGCACAAAACCCCGTACTCGCCCCACATTGACGATAAGGCCGCCCTTATTACAACCTGCGACCTCCTCTTCAAAAATCGCCTTGGACTCAAAGAGCTTTGTCGCCTCTCGCCAAGCATCCTCCAACTGAGCCCGCGCAAGGGATAACACGATATTCCCACTCGCATCCTCAGGCCGCACGACGCAAACCGAGACCTTACTGCCCACCCGGAGTGAGTTGCGAAACTCGGGCGCGAGACGCTCCAAATCCCACGCAGGAACCACGCCCTCCGACTTGCAACCCACATCCACCAGGACCTCTGTGGGGCTAATGCTGACGACCGTCCCCTCCATAACCTGCCCACGCTCAGGCAAGACCCGTGTGCCCTCCTCCTGTAATAGCTCGGCTAATAGGTTACCAGACTGTTCTTTGCCCTCACCTCCTTCCCTGGACAACGTTGTGATCTCCTGTTCCTCCACTCTCCCTGTCCTCCTTGGCTTGCCGAACGTTAATTCATTATATCGCCTTCAATGCAAAACGCAAGTCATAACGAAGGCGAACAATCTGCTGTTGATTGCGCTGTCTTGTGCTCATTTTGCCGAATAACCCCGGCCCTCGCTAGGAGCCGATCCAAAGGGTCACTAAGCCCCCCACCCGCAATGCCCTAGCATCAAATTGTAACACCCGCACATCAAGACGAATATGGACCCCTTCCCGTAATGTGCCCTCCCAAAAGATGGAATCGCCCGCCTTTCGATAAGGGTATCCCTGGATGCCACCAAGCTTAACACCATCCGGGCCCTGGTCCTCAAAGATCACCGTTGAACCCGGTATGGACTTTCCCTTGGTCACACTGTAAACGACGGGGCCGGTATACTTGATGGGGGAGGTGGAGGAATGGGTTGTGGCCTGCGGCTTGACGCCATCTACAACGATCTTGGCCGTGCCCACGAGATGCAAGTCCTCTTCAGTGTACCAAGCTACACGCTGCCGCAGATCAACAGACACTCCTGGAACGGGGCTTCCGCTCCAATCAAGCGAATCGCCCTTGCGCTTAAGCGCTTGTTGGCCCTTGATGGTCACCTCGGCACCCTCTTCGCCCATACGCTCGTAGCGAATCTCGGTACCGGGCAATGCGGCTCCAACGTGGATCGTCAACGCAGTGGGCAGCTTATAAATCAAGCGATCAGGCGGCTGGTTAGCCTGGCCCGGCAGGCACCCCACAGCGCCAAGCAAGACGATGGCCGATATCCCGATAAAGGCCCCAAGCCTACCCAACACCCTTTGCTTGAACACCGCTCATCTCTCAAGAGGAACTCTACTCTAACCCCATTTTAAGGGCGCCTGCCCCTTTTGTCAAGCAAAACAAAAAAACACCGTGGTCACTCAAGTGGCCACGGTGCCCTCTAGCATAAGCGCCTTGTCTATCGTACGACGATGTTGACCAACCGGCCCGGCACATAGATGAGCTGCTGCACCTCTTTGCCGGCGATGTATTGCTTCACGTTAGGGCTCGCCAGCGCAGCCGCCTTGGCCTCCTCGGCTGCGATGTCGACCGGCACGTTCAGCCGCGCACGGACCCGGCCATTGACTTGCACTACCAGCGTGACCATTTCATCAGCCGCCAGTTCTTCGTCAAAGCGAGGCCAAGCCTGCGTGTGCACACTATAAGCGCCCCCCAGCTCTTCCCAGAGCTCCTCCGAGACATGGGGCATAATCGGCGCACACATGAGCACCAAACTACGCAGCGCCTCATTCCATGCCTCTGTGCCGAATACATTGCTTCCCTTGGCCTTCAGCAGGTAGTTGTTAAACTCCATCAAAGCTGCCAGTGCCGTGTTGAACCTGAAAGCCTGCAAGTCGGCCGTCACGCGTTTGATCGTCTTGTGGGTCATACGGCGAAGCGCCTTAAGGTCCTCGGCACTCGCGGGCTCGGTCGGCTGCTCGCGTTTCTCCATGATCAAGGACCACATGCGGTTGATAAAACGATAGATCCCCTCGATCCCTGTTGAACTCCAACTCCCTCCCATGTCCCAAGGGCCGATGAACATCAAGAAGGCCCGCACCGAGTCGGCGCCGAGGGTGGAGACATAGTCATCGGGGTTGACCACATTGCCCCGCGATTTGCTCATCTTCTCATTGTCTTCGCCCAAGATGATCCCCTGGGTGAACAGGCGCAACATCGGCTCGTCGAAATCCACCAAGCCCATATCGCGCATCACCTTGGTGAAGAAACGAGTGTAAATCAGGTGCATTGTGGCGTGCTCCACGCCGCCGGTGTACTGGTCTACAGGCAGCCAATATTTACCCTTAACAGGGTCAAAAGGAACGTCGCCCTCGTAATAAGGGCTAATGTAAGCATAGTGATACCAGGAAGAGCACATGAAGGTATCCATGGTATCGGTCTCACGCTTGGCCGGCCCCCCACACTTGGGACAAGTCGTGTTCAGGAACCCCTGATGATATTTGAGCGGAGATTCACCCGTGGGCATGAACTCGGCATCATCGGGTAAAAGCACCGGCAGGTCCTCATAAGGGACGGGGACGATACCACAACGATCACAATAGATGATCGGGATCGGCGCACCCCAGTAACGCTGCCGGCTGATCAGCCAGTCGCGCAGCCGATAGTTCACCTCCGCATGCCCCAGCCCTTTCTGCTCCAGCCAGCGCGTCACCGCGTCCTTGGCTTTATCGCCCGGAGTGCCGCTAAACTCACCCGAATGGACCATCGTGCCGAACTCGGCATGGAACAACACGTCGCGATACCATGCTACGCTATGGAGCATCTCCATCGTCGTGCGCGCGCGGCGCACACCCTCAAAGCCCTCTCCAAGCCCCGAGGCCAGCTGTTGACAACGCTTTAGGATAGCCGCGTCGGCGGCGGGCGAATCCAGGCTCATCAGGCCATCACGAAAGATGAACAGCCACTTTCTGCCCACGACATCCACCCAATAGCCGTCCTTAAGCTGTTGCCGCACCAGGGTCACGTAGCGCTCCACCTGTTCATCGCCCTGTAACGTAACGCACCAGAAAACGCCATCCTCCTCGCTGGCGACGCCTATGGCCGCTAGCTGCTGGGCAAAGTCCGGCTGAACCGATTCCTTAAGCACCAAGCTCTTGGCCAAGCCATCAGGGCGATCGATAACCGGGATAACCGGCAAGCCGTATTTGAGAGCGAACGCAAAATCGCGTTCGTCATGCGCCGGAACGCCCATGATCGCGCCCGTACCATACGTCATCATCACATAGTCGGCGATCCAGATGGGGATGCGCGCTCCATTCACGGGATTAACGGCATAGGCCCCGATAAAGACACCCGTCTTCTCCTTTTCCGTAGACAGGCGGTCGATCTCGCTTTGCCGTGCGGCCTGATACTTGTACTCCTCCACACTCGCCCGGCAATCCGGCGCGGCCAGCTTGTCCACCAAGGGGTGCTCAGGGGCCAAGACCATGAAGGTCGCCCCCCAAAGGGTATCGGGGCGTGTGGTAAAGACCTCAATCTCGTCGCCCATCTCCGAACGGAAGGTCACCTGCGCGCCTTCGCTACGCCCGATCCAGTTGCGCTGCATGACCTTGACCCGCTCGGGCCAGTCGATCTTATCTAGACCATCCAACAGCTCCTGGGCGTACTTGGTGATGCGAAAGAACCACTGCTCCAGCTCCTTCTTAATCACCGGCGTGCCACAGCGCTCACAATGGCGATCCTCGCCCCAAACCTGCTCGCGCGCCAGTGTGGTGTTGCACTTGGGGCAAAAGTCCACCGGAGCTTTCTTCCTGTAAGCCAGGCCCATCTCATAGAACTTTAAGAAGAACCACTCCGTCCACTTGTAATAGCCGGGCAAACACGTGATCACCTCACGATCCCAAGCCCACATAGCGCCCATGGAGCGAAGCTGCTTGCGCATGCGCTCGATGTTGTCCATGGTCCACTTCTTGGGGTGGATGCCATGCTGGATGGCGGCGTTCTCCGCCGGCAAGCCGAAGGCATCGAACCCAACGGGGAAAAAGACATTATAGCCGTTCATACGCATGAAACGCGCCCTCGCGTCAGAAGGGGCCATGGCGTACCAATGGCCGATATGGAGATCCCCCGACGTATAAGGCAACATCGTCAACGCATAATGCTTGGGCCGCGTCGGATCCTCAACGGTCTTGTATAGGCCGGTCTCCTCCCAGCGCTTCTGCCACTTGGCCTCAATCTCTCTTGGCACGTACTTGCGCGTCGGGCTCTTCTTCATCTCACTCCTCCATGAATGAGGTCGCTCAGACCCAGTCTATATCCCCGCAAAAGAGACGAAATCCCCTACTCTGCCACCAGAGCAACAAGCAGCAGATCGGCTACTTGTACCACCAAGGGTAACCCCTGTCAACTGACCGAGGCCCGTTCTCGGAACAAAAGGACCCCTTCCTAACCGCTGAAGGGGTCCTTTTTAGCCTCTACCTAAACAGTGGAGCTGAGGGGAGTCGAACCCCTGACCTCTTGAATGCCATTCAAGCGCTCTCCCAACTGAGCTACAGCCCCAGAAGGTTGATCACAATCTAGGCCCTAAAAGCCACTTGAGGTGGTGGAGCTGAGGGGATTCGAACCCCTGACCTCATCAGTGCGATTGACGCGCTCTCCCAACTGAGCTACAGCCCCCCAACAACAAAAAGTATAGCCGAACGGGCAGGGATGTCAAATGACCGTAACGAGGATACGCCTTGCCGTATCCTCGTTACGGTAGCGAGCCCTTCGTCCCCGCCTCGTGACGTTGTCTTCGGGAGCGCCCCCGTTCTCCTTTGGCCCGTAATGCCCAACGCACCCCCAAGGCCACCGCCGCGATCACGATCCCCGCCACCGCGTCTTCAAGGGTCATCATCAGCGCCATGGCCACGCCTGTGGTCGAGGCCGGCACGTTGGGATTTGTGACCGCCCTCCGGGCCAGACCCACCTCGGAAAAGAGGAAGGGCAAGCCGTTCAACGGCAAGAGCACAGCCACGACGGACACCGTGAGAAGTGCCCGCCGAAAGACTTGCCGCGTGGAAGCAGCCCGCCACACCCAAAGCGCGCCCAGGATAACCACACCAATCAGAGCCACCAGGCCGGCCAGGATGATCGGATTGGCTTTGAAGATGAACCCGAGCGGCCATGAAAGCCAAAAGAGCAACGGCAAGACCAAGACGGCCATTAAGATGGCTGCCAGGATATAGCGCGGCTTAGCTCGGCGATCTAGAGGGACATATGTTGGGTGAAGCGGCCCCGCCGCCAGATGTGGATCGCCATGAGCCCGCCCTCGCTTATGCCGCCGAAATGACATCCATCCCACTCCTCTTCCAGAGCTGCCGCGGGTTTCACTTGGACCGCCCCAGGATGCTGTTGAGTCGCAAGAGCTGCTCTCGCAAGGCTTCAGGCTGGCGAAAATACTCCAAGGAGATCGCCTTGGGCTCTGCGCGCCTCAACACCCACTCAAGCAAAGCGTAATCTTCTTCCTGCATGGGGGCGTGAGCGTCCACCAGATCGTCTTCCCCAAAAGAGATGAGATGCGCCACACTTCGTGCGTTCTCCTCAACCAGAGCTCGTCGCTTTGCGTCCAACTCCTTAAGGGGGCGAGGCCCGCTCAGATGCAATTCCACCGTGCGCGCGAGCGGCAATCGGGCCAAGTAATCGCGGACGTCACATCTTAACACGCTCGCGCTCACCCGAGCGTGGGCTAGGTCTAACAGCAAATCACACCCGCTGCGTTCAATAACCTCGGTGATGAACTCGGGCTCGGTGATGTGCATATGAGCCAGATTGGGGAAAAAGGGCACGTTCTCCAGGATCAGAGGCACTGTGAGGCTGGCAGCTAGAACGCGAGCGTTACGTGCGATGTTCTCCAACGCCCTTTGGCGCGAGAGCAAGGCCGAGGCCGGTTGGGTGATAAGCGTCCCATCCAAGGTCACGTCCGCGACGCTGAAGCCGATATGTTCAGAGGTCCAGGGCGTCCCGGTCAAGGCGATCCAGCGCTCCAAACGCTCCACTAGCTCGCGAGACGGTGCAGTATGCCCGCTGAGCGTATCATCCAAGTGGAGCATCAAGGGATAGGCAGGGGCCAGCTCCGCGATGGCCGCCTCGCCCATAAAGGGACCCACCTTGAGATAGTCCACCAATTCAGCCCCGCCATCGGCGAGCAAGGCCCTCATAGCCTGGGTACCGTTAGCCCCAAGCAGCGGCCTCAGGCCCAAGGGTGGCCAAGAATGTGGAGCAGAAACCAAAAGGTCTCCCTTCAACAAGATCGGATATCCACCGGTAAAATAGATTATCAGATGATGCTAACATGGCCGATGCACTTTGTCAAAAGAGCTGCGCGCTTGCGCCTATGCCGATGAAGGAATCGGCAAGTTCGGCGTTCTTCCGCCCTGCAACGCCCCATAGCGATTGCCCCTCGTTGGAAATTGTGCTATATGACAGGATAGGATCCGAGTGTGATCCGAAAACCGCCGGAGGCCTTACCCTTGTCCATACTAGAGGTTGCCTTCCTCTGCATGGCCGTGCTTTTGCTCTACCATTTTTACCGCAGTGCCGCCGAAGCACGCAAGAGGGGTAAAGGCCTGCTGAAATCAGGGCGGGAAAACATCTCCTCAGGGCACCAAGAGCTGCGAGAAGGACACAAGCTCTTGAGACGAGGGCTGGTCTACTATGGGGTATTCCTCCTGATCTTACTGGCCTTGACATTCGTGCTAGCTTTGCGCGCCTGTGTCAGATGAGGCCTGCGGCCGATGCCGACCCTCTGATCCCCCGGATCGGCCTTTGATCTGCGCGCGAAGATAATCCAAGGCCTCTTCAGGCGTATGGACCAAGCCTTGCACTTGAGCCTCACGCAACCTCTGAAGCCATCGTCCGACATCTGGCCCGGGGCTCATCTCCAAGAGCTGTAAGAGGTCATGTCCGGATAGCAGTTGCGGAGGCTCAACCAAGGTGTTCCGCTGCTCAAACCAGGCCCTGAGCAACTGTTCTACATGCTCCAACAGGGCAGCCCAGGCTTTGTCGCTCTCCTCTACCCCCCTGTGAGCATGATAGGCGGCCAAAGCGAGCAACGCCCCATCTACCCCTGCCTCGTCCAGCTCGCGGAAATAGCGATATATGTCCACCGGCTCTAACTGAGTCGGCGACCCCCAAGCCAGCAAGCGCTCGCTCGCCTTGAGAGCGGTCTCCACGAAATGGATCTCCCGCACGCTATAACGTAGCCGGCGTGCCACTTGCCCTCCCTGTGCAGACGCCTCGGGGAGCGGGCTTAGCAATGCGGCCAGCTTCAGGACAACCCACCGCGTGCGCCCCGAAGATAGCTCCTCGGCCCAACGCTGGAGCAATACCGGCCGATAGCGCTGCAAAGAGGCCAATAAAGGCGTGCATGTTTGCCCACAGGTCCAGGGGCCGAAGAGCTTTTCCAGCGAGGCGACGACTCGCACAGCCTGCTCACTCAAAGAGACGCTCTGCCCGGCAAACTCTGGGAACAATTCACTCCACAAGCCGAGGGAATGCGCATAGGCCAAGCTGCCAGCCGCATCGTGGAGGGCCAAGATTTGCATCAATTCGTCACGAATGCGCTCCGGGGAGACTCGCCCCAGGGCATGAAGCCAAGCTCGGGCCAGGGCCTCGGTCTCCGGAGTACAAGCGAACCCCAAAGCCCCCCGTAGGCGCACCCCGCGCAAAATGCGCAGCGGATCCTCTCTGAAGGCATCGTCACGAACGACGCGCAACAACCCGGCGGCGAGATCCCTCTGCCCTCCGGTGGGGTCGAGCAACTCTCCTAAGGGATCTTGCAAGTCCACGGCCATCGCGTTGATGGTATAGTCGCGTGCCCAAAGGTCGGCCTCAATATCCCCTGCGCGAAGGCCGGCGAAATCAACGTGATGAACCCCTCCTGTAATCCGTACCACGACCCTAGCCACATCGCGCTCAACATCCAGGGGCACGTAGGCCGCGCGAAACCTGTCGGCCACTTGGCGAGCAAGAGCCATAGCCCGACCCTCTACGGCCAAGTCCAAATCGTAGCTTTGGCGGCCCAGCAAAGCGTCGCGCACCGTCCCCCCGACAAGATAGGCGCGCACGCCTTGAGCACGCACATAGTGAACCACCTGGCGACGCAACGGCAACGCGTCTAGCCAGGCCTCAATGACACGACGATACACCCTCTACTCCTGTGTCCCAGGATACCTTCGCAGACAGCATCTCCGCCCCCACTGCTGATATCGCAAGCTTACTCACGGGCCTGCCGGCACGCAAATCGGCATGCTCGCGCCCTTGAAGAGGAGCAACCTTTTCGTGTATAATCGCGTAGGATAAGTCGTAGTCCAGAGATCAGGCCGCCCAAAAGCGGCACCAAACAAAGGAGGAATCATGGATATCGGCAAGTCATTCAGCTACGTGTTTGAGGACAAGGATTGGCTCAAGAAGGTGGCGATCGGCGGCCTATTGAACATCGTGCCCATCTTGAACTTTATCCCCGGCGGTTACGCCTTGCGCACGCTCAAGAACGTCTCCGAAGGCGTGGAAAAGCCCCTGCCCGAATGGGACGATTGGGGTGGAGACTTTATGAAGGGCCTGATGGTCTTTGTGGCCTGGCTGATCTACGCCATCCCCATGTTCATCCTGCAAGGCCTCTCTGCAGCGATATCGGCCATAGCGGGAGCCAGCGGATCGTCAGACGCCCAGAGCGTGGCAGGGATCTGTGCGGTCGGGCTCTCCTGTCTTTACGCCCTGTGGGCCTTGGCCGCGGGGATCATCTTGCCCGCAGCAGTGGTCAAGTACGCGAAAAGCGGCGAGTTTGCCAGTTTCTTCCGTTTCGGTGAGATATTCCGCTTCATCGGCGCGAACTTGGGCGATTACATCGTCGCTCTGTTGCTCACCGTGGTCGCGTTCCTGGTAGCTGGCATAGCGGGCGGCATCCTATGCGGAGTGGGCGTCTTCTTCACCACTTTCTGGGCGACTCTGGTCTGCGCGCATCTGTTAGGCCAAATAGAGATGCAGGCCGCGCCCTCTGCCTCCGGCGGCACCAGCTACGGCGAGCTCACCTTAGGAGACCTTTCGGCTCCCCAGGATGACAAGCCTGCCGATCAAGCGTAGCGCATTCTTTCTCCCCCACCCTAGGGCAGGGGCTTCCTGGCCTCTGTCCTAGGGCCATTCGGTGAGTGTATGTCCTGGCCTCAAGGCCAAACGGCGGTTTACTCTCGCCCCTCTAACCCGAGTCCCTTGCCAAGCCCATTTCTGACAGCTTTTTGACACCTACTGACAGTTTTTGGCAGTCCCCAGTTGTTATAATTTAGGTCATCCTATACGTACGATGAGAGGTCTTTCGGGTGCCAAGATGGCACGGTGACTCTCAGATCATCTTACTGCTTAGCATCGTATCATCGTGCTCAGATAAGATCGGCGAGGAAAGGAAGTGGAACGCAGTTCACGCCTCCCAGCCTTCTTTCAATTGACGCCCCACGAGCGCGCCCAGCGTGTGCAAGATTTCGCCTCGCTGAGCGACGCTGAATTGGCCCTCCTGGGCGATACAGGCGGACTGAGCCTTGACCAGGCCGAGCGCATGATTGAGAACGTAGTGGGTGTCTATGGCCTCCCCCTGGGCATCGCCACAAACTTTCGCATCAATGGCCGCGATTACTTGATCCCCATGGCCATAGAGGAACCTTCGGTTGTTGCCGGGCTGAGCTACGCCGCCAAGCTCGTGCGCCAGGGGGGAGGGTTTCACACCTCCTCGGACGAGCCCCTCATGATCGGCCAGATCCAGGTCCTGGATGTGGCCGATCCCGCAGCAGCGCGCCAGCGGCTTTTGGCCGCCAAAGATGAGCTTCTGGCTCTCGCTAACGCCCAAGATCCCGTCATCGTCAAGCTGGGTGGCGGAGCCAAGGATATAGAGGTACGCCTGATCCCAAACAGTCCGGTGGGGCCGATGTTGGTCGTGCACTTGCTCTACGATGTGCGCGATGCGATGGGGGCCAATGTCGTCAATACCGCCGTGGAAGCCCTGGCGCCGACGGTAGAGCGCGTGAGTGGCGGGCGCGTTGTCCTGCGCATCCTCTCCAACCTAGCCGACCGCAGGCTGGCTCGCGCTTGGTGCCTGGTTCCTAAAGAAGCGTTGGCTCTGGAAGGGCTAAGCGCCGAACAGGGCGTGCAGCGATTGCTGGAGGCCCATGCCTTCGCTGTAGCCGACCCCTACCGTGCAGCCACGCATAACAAGGGAATCATGAACGGCATAGATGCCGTCGCGATCGCCACGGGCAACGATTGGCGTGCGATTGAAGCCGGCGCGCACGCTTATGCCGCCCGCTCTGGGGCCTATTTGCCCCTTTCCACCTGGGAACGCGACGCGCAGGGTAACCTAGTGGGTTCCATTGAGCTTCCCCTGGCCGTAGGGATCGTCGGCGGAGCCACCAAAGTGCACCCCAAGGCACGCCTGGCACTCAAGATCCTCGGCGTGACGACTGCCCGGGAACTCGCCGAAGTCATGGCTGCGGTGGGGCTAGGGCAAAACCTGGCCGCTCTCCGCGCCCTGGCGATGGAGGGCATTCAACAAGGACATATGAAGCTCCACGCCCGCCAGGTGGCCATGGCTGCCGGGGCTACAGGGGAGTTGGTTGACCGCCTCGCCGAACGGTTGATCTCCGAGGGTGCCATTAGGGTGGACCGCGCCGAGGCGATTTTGGCTGAGCTTAGAGCCGATGGAGCCCAAAATGCAAACTAGTTTGCAGAAAGGCGCAACTCAGACCGTCATGAAGCCCATCCGCGAGGTGGGCATCGTGGGCTATGGGGCCTACGTGCCTCGCTATCGCTTGCCCGCCCGGGAGATCAGCCGCATCTGGCATGGCGGCGAGGACGATTTGCCGCTCTCGGAGAAGGCCGTGCCCGGCCTTGACGAAGACACAGTCACCATGTCCATTGAAGCCGCGCGCAATGCCCTGGCCCGCGCCGGGATTAACCCTCAGGAGATCCGTGCCGTCTGGGTGGGCAGTGAATCGCATCCTTACGCCGTCAAGCCCACTTCGGCCATCGTCGCCGAGGCCATCGGCGTTGGACCTGAGGCCCAAGGAGCCGATTGGGAATTCGCCTGCAAGGCGGGCACCGAGGCGATGCAGGCCGCCATCGCCTTGGTCGGCTCGGGCATGGCCAACTACGCCATGGCCATCGGCATGGATACGGCCCAGGGCCGGCCGGGGGATGACCTGGAATACACCGCCGCCGCCGGAGGTGCGGCATATATCCTCGGTCCAGGAGAGCAGAGCATCGCCCGCCTGGAGGCCTCCTATTCTTTCGTCACCGATACGCCCGACTTTTGGCGGCGCCCGCAACAACGTTACCCGCGTCATGGAGGTCGCTTCACCGGCGAGCCGGCCTATTTCCGACATTCCATTGCCGCGGCGGAACACTTGATGAAAGCCCTGGGATACACGCCCGCCGATTTTGACTGGGCCGTTTTTCATCAGCCCAACGTCCGTTTTCCACTGCGCCTGGCCGCCGAGCTCGGCTTCAGCCGCGAACAGATCGCCCCAGGGCTGCTGGTCAACGAGATCGGTAACACCTACGCCGGATCCTCCATGATCGGCTTCAGCGCCATACTGGATATAGCCGAGCCAGGGCAGCGCGTGCTTCAGGTATCCTTCGGATCGGGCGCCGGGAGCGATGCCTTCTCCTGGCTCATCACAGAACGTCTGAAGGCGTGCCGCCAATTGGCTCCTTTAACACGGGATTACATCGCCCGCCGCCACGAGATCGACTATGGCCTTTACGTGCGCTATCGCGAGAAACTGCACCTGCACTAGTGCAGGACAACTTGCCTTGGAAGGTTCGCTGAGCGAGTGAGAGACGTTAGCATCATCGGCATCGGGCAAACGCCCGTAGGGGAACACTGGGAAAGATCCCTACGAGACTTGAGTACTGAAGCAGTACGTGCGGCTTTGGAAGACGCCCATGTCAAGCGTCCGGACGCCTTGTACGTGGGGAACATGCTCTCGGGACAGCTATCGCGACAGGAGAACGTGGGCGCGCTGATCGCCGATTACGCCGGCTTGCGGGGCATAGAAGCCCTCAAGGTTGAGGCAGCCTGTGCCTCTGGGGCCGTCGCCCTGCACCTGGCCTATATGGCCGTTGCAGGCGGTATACACGATATCGTCGTGGCCTGCGGCGTGGAAAAGATGACGGATACCACTTCCGAGGAGACCACGACGGCCTTGGCCTCGGCGGCGGACGCCACCTATGAAGCGGAACACGGCTTGTCGTTCGTGGCCTTGAACGCCTTGCTGATGCGCCGCTATATGCACGAATTCGGCTATAAGCGGGAGGACTTTGCCGGCTTTGCCCTGAACGCCCATCGCAACGCGGTCAATAACCCCAATGCCATGTTTCGCAAGCCGATCAGCTTGGAAGCCTTTATGCGCGCCAGGATGATCGCCGATCCGGTGAGCCTGCTGGATTCGTCGGGGATCGCCGATGGCGCAGCGGCAGTGGTGGTGGCCTCAACCGAGTTCGCCCGCGCCCAGGGCCTTGTACCGGTGCGCATCGCGGCCTCTGTTATAGCTACCGATTCCGTGGCGCTGCATGATCGCGAGGACCCGCTAACCCTGCAAGCGGCCAGGGATTCGGCCTGGCGAGCCTATGCCCAAGCCGGCATAGGGCCGAACGATATTGATTTCTTTGAGCTCCATGACGCCTTTACCATCATGGCCGCCCTATCGTTGGAGGCCGCGGGCTTTGCGGCGCGCGGCGAGGGGGTGCGCCTCGCTTTGGAGGGCCAGATCACCTTAGAGGGGCGCGTCCCCATCTGCACGATGGGCGGGTTGAAGGCGCGCGGGCACCCCGTAGGGGCGACGGGTATCTATCAAGTGGTTGAGGCCGTACAGCAACTGAGGGGCCAAGCGGGGGCCAATCAGCTTCAGGGCTGTCGCATTGGGATGACGCAGAACATCGGTGGCAGTGGGGCCATCGTGGTCACACATATCTTGGAGCGAATAGAATGAACGGATCTAGAGGGAGAGATACGCTATGAGTTTGGCAGCTTATTGGCGCACGAGCAAGCAACGCATGAGCCTGGTCGGAGAGATCTGCCCCCACTGCGGGGCCAAGCTCTTTCCGCCCCGTGACGTCTGCCCCAAATGCAGCGGGCCGGCCAGGGAACCCTTCACCTTTAGCGGCAAGGGGGTGGTCTATTCCTTTTCCACCCTGTACGCGGCCCCTAAAGGCTTTGAGAAATATGCCCCCTATGTGGTGGCCCTGATCAAGCTTGAGGAGGGACCGCTGATAACAGCTCAACTCACCGATGTGGAGCAGGACGAGGTATACATCGGCATGCCCGTAGAGATGGTCACGCGCAAGATACGCGAGGAAGGGGATGATGGGATCATCCTCTACAATTACAAATTCCGCCCCTTGCTCCAGAAAGCGGCCGTTTCACTGTCACGATGAGCTCCACCTTGAGTTCCGCTGCGGGCAAGGTGATCCTCCTGGGTGAGCATGCGGTCGTCTATGGCCGGCCAGCCATCGCCGTACCCGTGAGCGACCTGCGCGCCACCGTGGAGATCACCTCCCAAAGCCCCGGTAGCGGGGTGATCATCGTGGCCGAGGATATCGGCCAGAGTTACCGCCTGGACGAGGATTACGAGTCCGACGCAGCGCGCGCCCTTCAGACGACCGTCCGTAACACGTTACAATACCTGGGTATCTCCGAAGACCAGGCGTTGCGCATCGTGGTGCGTTCCCAGATCCCCATTGCCAGGGGCATGGGCAGCGGCGCAGCCGTCGCCACGGCCCTGGTGCGCGCGCTCGCGGAACACTACGGTCGCCACCTCACCGCCCGAGCGGTATCCGACCTGGTCTACCAGACGGAGGCCATCTTCCATGGCACCCCTAGCGGCATTGATAACACGGTGATCGCCTTTGAGAAGCCGGTTTATTTTGTCAAGGGACAGCGGGCGGACATCTTCTGGGTGGGGAAACCGTTTACTCTCTTGATCGCCGATACCGGCATCCCCTCCAAGACCCGCGCGGCTGTTGAGGACGTGCGCCGCGCTTGGCTGGCCGACCGGCCGCGCTACGAGGCCCTATTTGACGAGATCGGGGCCACCGTAGAGAGCGGAAAGCAGGCCATTGCTGAGGGCAAGCTCCGAGAATTGGGGCAGCTTATGAACCGTAACCACGGCCTCCTACGCGAGCTAGGGGTATCGTGTCGGGAGCTAGAGACACTTTACCTCGCGGCCCTGGATACCGGTGCCAAGGGCGCCAAGCTTTCCGGCAGTGGCCGAGGGGGCTGCCTTATCGCCCTCGTAGATGAGCAGACTCAAGATGAGGTGGCCTCCGCGCTTCGCGCTGCGGGGGCTCAGGCCCTGATCAAGACGGTTGTCCGTTAAGATGCTCATCGGCATTGACGCCAGCCGGGCCGTAGCAGCCCAACGCACGGGCACAGAACACTACTCACTGTACCTGATCCGGGCCCTGATTCAAGAGGGCCGTTCCCATCGCTTTCGCCTCTACTTCAACCAAGCCCCGCCCGAGGGCCTGTTTGTGCGCGACGAACGCGTGAGCTGGCGGATCATCCCCTTCCCGAGGCTCTGGACGCATGTGCGGCTGGCCTGGGAGGTGACCCTACACCCACCGGATGTCCTCTATGTCCCGGCACATGTGTTGCCGCTCTTCCATCCCAAGCGCTGTTTAGCCACGGTCCACGACCTAGGCTATCTTCACTATCCCCAAGCTCATACCCGTTGGGCCCGCTGGTACCTAGATTGGGCCACGCGCTTTAACGCCCGTGCCTCGGCCCGGGTCATCGTGGATTCGCAGGCGACAGCAACCGACCTGATCTCATACTACGGCCTAGATCCGGCCAAGATCATCCTGGCCTACCCCGCCGGCGCCGAGGGCTTTGCCCCGGTGACAGATCCCAAGGCCCTGGAAGCCGCGCGCCTCAAGTACGGCACGGGGCAGCGTTACTTCCTTTACGTGGGCACGCTGCAGCCCCGCAAGAACCTGACGACGCTCATCCGGGCCTTTGCCCTCCTCATAGCTAAACGAGCCATAGAGGATGATGTGCGCCTCGTGCTTGCAGGCAAACGAGGATGGTTGTATAAAGAGATCCTAGAGATGGCTCACAAATTGGCTATCCAAGAGCGCGTGGTATTCACCGGATATGTCGCTCAAGAGGATCTCCCTGCCCTTTTAAGCGGGGCCTTGGCCTACGTGTTGCCCAGTTGGTATGAGGGCTTTGGCCTGCCCGTATTGGAGGCCATGTCCTGTGATACGCCGGTGATCTGCTCTAACGTATCCTCTCTACCCGAAGTAGCCGGTGAGGCCGCACTGCTTGTCAATCCGGCGGATGCGTCGGCTTTAGCCGAGGCCATGCGACGGGTCTATACAGATCACGGCTTGCGGCAAGAATTGATCGCCCGAGGTCGTGAGCGCGCGCGGGCCTTCACATGGCAACGCTGCGCTCGCCAAGTTCTCGCAGCGATAGAGGCCGTCGGTAGCGGTGGGTGACGTACGCTTTGGGTCGGTGCGCATCCTGGGCGTCAGGGTGGACAAGGTGACGACCGAGCAGGCGTTGGGGGCGATGGAACGCTTTATCGCCGAGGGCCGCCCTCATCAGATCGTCACCCTTAACCCCGAATTCGTGATGGAAGCGCAACGCAATCCCGAGTTTCGCGTAACATTGGAAGAGGCCGATTTAGCTTTGCCCGACGGGGTCGGCTTGCTATGGGCCGCGCGATTGCTGGGCCAACCGCTGCCTGAAAGGGTGACGGGCTCGGATACCGTGCCCTTGATCGCTGAGATGAGCGCACGACGGGGTTATCGGTTATACTTGTTAGGAGCAGCGCCCGGTGTGGCAGAAAAGGCTGCCGAGGCCCTGAGGCGGAAGTATCCGGGAGTGCAGATCGTCGGGACCTACGCAGGGTCTCCGGATCCTGCCGAAGAGGAAGGGATCATTGCCCGCATCCGCGAGGCATCGCCCGACTTTTTGTTCGTAGCCTATGGGGCACCTCGGCAAGACTTGTGGATCCATCGCAACCTGTCTCGGCTGGGGGTGCCGGTATGTATGGGAGTTGGGGGGACGTTGGACTTTATCGCCGGGGTCGCGGTTCGCGCCCCCCGGTGGATGCGCAAAATGGGGCTGGAATGGCTACACCGCCTGTTGCACCAACCCCGGCGCTGGCGGCGGATGTTAGCCCTGCCCCGCTTTGCCTATCTCGTTGCGCGTCAAGCCCTGTTTGGCGCAGGGAGGGAATGACCATGCATCGCATTGTAAGGATCTCGCTTCTGGTTATCGCCGTCGTGGCTGTAACCTGGGGCATACTGCCCCTGGTTGCCTCAGCGGCCGACCCCGTTAGGATAGATAAGGTCGATGCCTACGTGGTCGTGCTCAACGATGGGCGCCTAGACGTGCGCTATACCTTAACCTTCACCGAGCTGGAGAGCGGTCGCAGCAAGATCAGCGCGCTAGGTCCCTTCCCCCGCGAGCATACCATCGTCTCCGCGAGCGGCAAAGGCCCCGATGGGGTCTTTACGGTGACCCTGCAAGGCGGGCCAGAGACCTATCAGGTCAACTTTGAAAAGCCCACCCGCAACGGCGGACAGTACGAGATCCTGGTGCGTTACACGGTAGATAGCTCCGTCTTTGATGAGACGACGGTCAATGGGAAACCCTATCGCGCCATCGGCTGGGCACCTTTCCAGTGGGCTCTGCCCATCGTGCGTCAAGAGATTCGCTACGTATTGCCCATTGAATTGCCCGCAAACATCACCCAGCCCGAGGAGGTCACAGACGAGATCGTTGACGCCACCGGGCTACTGGTAGAAGATACGAGCCGTTTCGATCGTTGGGTCTACTTCCCTACCCCTGATGAACAGACGGGCAAGGTTTGGCTCTCCCTCTTCGTTCGCAAGGACAACCTTCGGGCCAACCAGACGATGGTGCCCAAGTTCTACATTCCTGGTGAGTTCATCACCACGACAAAAGAGACCGCCATCCCCTTGAAACAGCCCACACCGGCTCCCACAGAGCCGGCCGGATTCATGGGCTTTACCAGCTCAGAATGGCGTTCGCTGCGCACAGGAGCCTTCTGTTTTGGCATCCCCATCACCCTCGCCGTCCTGATCCTGACGGTCTTGGCCACGCGCCCGCGCAAGCCCAAGCCAACCTATGAGCCACCCGAGATAGACATAGAGACTTTCCAAACCCCCGGCGTGGTGCCCGACCTGAACGCCATTGAGGCGGCCTTCTACCTGGGCGATTCAACCAAGACGATCACCCTTATCGTCCTGGCCCTTGAGCAGCGCGGTGTGATCAACGTGGTCAATCGCGTCCCCTTGCAGATGGAGGTGCTCAAGCCCGATGCACAGCTCGCCAGTTATGAAAAGGCCCTGCTGGATGCCATCCAAGAGGATGGGACGCTCGACAAGACCAAGATTCCCGCGATCCTCGCTGCAGTAGCCGCCAGCGTCCAGCCCAAGATGTGGAATGCAGATCCGGCAGCCACGCGGGAGACCTACCGGCGACGGATTGATACCGCCTGGGAAGAATATGAGCGAGATTGGCGCACCCGGCCACCCCAAGCGCCGATGCCAAACTACCTGCCCTGGATCATCTTGAGCGACCGCCGGCGGGTGGCTCCCGCGGCCGCCGGAGCGCCCGGTCCCTTGGTGCGCACCGCTCAGGAGGCCGTCGCGCCCCTGGAGCGTTTGGCCGATGAGCTGACGCGCGGCGTGGAGCAGACCATCAGCGGCACGGTACAGCGCATTGAGCAGGGAGTGAGCCGCATCTTGGGCGGCGAAAAAAGCGCGCCCGGCGAGGCCGGCTACGACGCCTGCCATTCGGCCTGCCATAGCGCATGTCATTCGGCCTGCGTACACGACGCTTGCCATAGTGCCTGTGTACACGATGCCTGTCACAGCGCCTGTCATTCGGCCTGCGTGTGCCATAGCGCCTGCCATAGCGCCTGCCACTCGGCCTGCGTGAGCCGTTTCTAAGCAGGATAAAACATGAGTGAAGCATCACAGCCTTTTGATCTACAGCGGTTCGCTACCGATCTGGTGAACTCCACGCGGGAGTACGTGTACATCCGCCCTGAGGATGGCCTGATCATCCTGCGCCCCAATCGGCTGCACTACTTGAACGAGACGGCCACCCTGATGCTGGATATGCTCTACAGTAACTCCAAGGGGCCGGATGTTGAGGCTGTGGTGCGTTTCGTGGCCCAGCGCTATCAAGCTGATGAGGCGCGGGTGCGTGAGGACCTGCGCAATCTCCTCATCAGTGTATCCGCCTTGCTCAACGATAACGTCTGCGGAGCGCCCAGCATCAGGCAGACGCCTTATGGCAGCCATCGGCGCGAATTGCCCGTGTTATCGGAGATCGCCTTAACGTACGATTGCCAGAACCGTTGTACCTTCTGCTACGCCGACTCGCCCAACCGTGGTCGCCAGGTGCCCGAGATGAGCACGGCCGAGGTCAAGATCGTCATTGACCGCATCTTCGATGAGGCCCGCTGCCCCACGGTCTCTTTCACCGGCGGGGAGCCCACTTTGCGCCGAGATCTTCCCGAGCTGATCGCTTACGCCAAGGCCAAGGGGATGCGCGTCAACCTGATTACCAATGGCCTCAAATGCGCCGACCCTGCCTATGCGCGCGCCCTCGCCGAGGCCGGCCTGGATTCCGCCCAGGTGAGCCTGGAGGGGGGCTCGGCAGCCGTGCACGACGCGATCACTCGCCATCCCGGCTCGTGGGAGCAAACCGTGCGTGGGGTAAAGAACTTGCGCGCAGCGGGTATCCACACCCACACGAACACGACGATCTGCGGCGGCAACCGCCAGCATCTGCTGGAGCTGGTGGACTTTATCGCCCAGGAGCTGCGCTCCGAGTATTTCTCCATGAACATGGTCATCCGTACGGGCACCGCCTTGAAACACGAGGCGGACGACATCCGCTACACGGAGATCGGCCCACTGATCCGCTCCGTCCAGGCGCGCGCAAAGGAGCAAGGCTTGCGCTTCGTGTGGTATTCCCCTCTGCCCTATTGCCTCTTTAACCCCGTCCAAGCTGGACTGGGCAGCAAGTCGTGCGCTTGCGTAGACGGCCTCCTCTCGGTCGATCCTTCGGGACAGTTGCTCCCTTGCTCCAGCTTTGAGGGAGGCATTGGCGACCTGGTGCACCGCCCCTTTCGTTCTGTGTGGTACACGCGCACCGCGCGATATTGGCGCCGCAAGGAGTTCGTCCCTCCCGTATGCCAGCGCTGCAAGATAAGGGACATCTGTTGTGGCGCCTGTCCGCTCTATTGGGATCAGCGCGGCGGATTCGGTGAACTCGCGGGGTTAGCGCCTGGGGGGCCGCCATGGGCCGGGCTGGTCTGGCGGCTCAAAAAGGCCCTTTGGGCAAGGACATGGGGCGTTGGCCTGCGGAAACATTAAGCCGTAAAGGGAGGAACGATCCGTTCACAACCGAACGTCGCAGCTCGCCAAATGATGGAGGGATGACATGGCTGGCAAGGGCGCAGAACGCGTCTATCGGATGACTCTGGCCGAGTTCCACCGCTACCTGGATGACAAACGGCGCGAGTTGGAGACCTGCTATAAGGAGATTGAAGAGGTCCAATTTCAGTTTAACGATATCTTTAAGCGCGAGCTGGAGGCTTGGAAAGAGAAGCTTGCCTTTTGTTATCCCCGTGTGGCAGCACGACGCCGCGAGTTGCCACCGGCCTTCGCCCAGCTGATCGATCGCGCTGAGGCCGAGGAGCGCGCGCGCCTGCAAGCAGAGATCGCCGGCTTGGAGAAAGAGATCCGCGAGTCACGGGCCAAGATGGACGAGCTTTTGGCCCAGGCAAAGGCCACAACCGGCGATTTGCGCCGGGCCAATCCCCAGTTTGACCAGCGCGAGGAAGCACTCAAGGCCTTGATAGCCAAACTAGAGGATCAGTACGCCGAGGCTTTTGAGGAACTGGAGAAGCTGGACACCTTCCCCTTGGGTTGGCTCATTCACGCCGGGCGGATCAGCAAGCTCAAGCGAGCGCAGCGCCAGGCCAAAGAGGAACAAGCCAAGGCGCTGATGCAGCTTCGCCAGGTGCGCCAGGAATGGCTGGACACTGTGCAGAAAGCGGGCGAGAAACAGGCCGAGTTACGCCAGCAATGGGAACAACTCGGGGTACGTGTCGCCGAGGCCGAGAGCCGCCGTGCCTATTTGCAGACGAACTTGGAAGCCCTCGCCGAGCAGGGAGCCTTACAGAAAGTATTGGAGAACTTGAACGAGCCTCCGGATATTCCCGGCGAGCTGGGAGAGGCGCTCAGGGACCTCGCGCAGCGCAATCAGGTGCGCCGCGCCTACGAAGAGGGCCTGCGTGCCGTGGCCGAAATCCTTGGCCTGACCAAGGGTGTGGGAGAGGGGCTGAAACGCTTCCAGCAAAGCGTGGCCACCGTCCTTCAGGAGCAGCGACGCTACAACCTCAAGGAGGTACAGGTTCCTGTGTCACAGTGGGCGGTAACGCTGAACGAGACCTGGAAGGAACTACAAGCCAAGGTCAAAGACGAGAAACAGATGGGCAGACATCCCCTGGAGTTCAGCCAGATCGTGAGCCAATATGTCAAGGGCCGCCTAACCGACGCGAACATCCAAGGCCTTTTTGAGCACTTGGGCAAGGCCTTGAGCCAGGCTACCGCCGCTTGGGGCTGATCGGCCTACCCGATAGACTTGTCACAGGAGCGACATCATGAAGAAATTCGTTGCCATCATCGTAGTGCTCTTATCTATCCCCTTCTACACCGTGGGGGTCCTCTTCCTGATCGCCGCCACGACCAAAGCAAGCCGTTTCCCCATCGCCCTGGTGTTGCTGGCGATCGCCACGGTGCTGCTCGTCAGCGGGATCAGGCGCCTGCGCAGGCTGGCAGAGATCAGCCCCGAGGCGCTCAAAACCGGCGCGGTGGAGATGGCCCGCCGCCTGGGGGGTGAGCTGACCGTCGCCCAACTTCGCGCGGAGTATCGCATACCCCAGGAGTTGGCCACCAACACCCTGGAGAAGCTGTGCGCCGAGGGCACCTGCACGCGCGAACAACGCGGGGAGCGCACGGTGTATGTCTTCAAGGGGTTGCTCCCCTCTATGGTAGAAAAGGTCTGTCCCTATTGTGGCACCAAATTGCCCGTGCGCACGGCGCTGCGCAAATGTCCCAATTGCGGCGCTCAGTTGGAGATCACGAAAACCTAAATGGGCCGCGTGCGAGCAGGCTTTCTTGTCGTCCTAGTGATCTTGTTGGCGAGCACGATCGTCGGTTGCGCCGTGGGGCCCCGGTCAAACGCCACAGCAACGGCTCGCCGATTCCTCTTTTTTCTCTCAACCCCTAGGCCCAGCCCCACGCCGGAGCTGTTGGAACGCCTAGCCCAAAACCAAATGCCCCCTCGGGATGATGTGGCGTTCGTCAGCAGTCTGCGTGGCTCCGGAGAGCCCATCCCCCGCATTGTCCGCCAGACCCCTTTGGCCTCCCGCATTGGAGATCAGAGGCGTTTCTGGGTTGGTGATCTGGATCTCTCGCGCAATTACCAGATCACCGCAACCCTCCGCGCGCAGACGGAGCACCTCCAGATGTGGGTGCAAGAGGAAGCCATCGTGGACCAGGGCGGCTTGGAGCGCTCGGCCAAGGTCTTTGAGGAGCGCATTTATCCTACCAACCACCGCTATTTTGGCTCGGAATGGACGCCGGGCATTGACGGCGATCCGCGCCTCGTAGTGCTCAACGCCCTTTTCAGCGGAGCCGCCGGTTACTTTACCAGCGTGAACCAATACTCCGGCCTCGTACATCCCTACAGCAACGAACAGGAGATGTTCGTCATGAACCTTAGGGCACTGGAGCCGGGGACACCGGAATACGAGGCCGTATTGGCCCACGAGTTCCAGCATATGATCCACTGGCACCAAGATAACAACGAGGATGCCTGGGTTAGCGAGGGCGCTTCAGAGCTGGCCGAAGACCTTAACGGCTATGCCGGACCAAAGGGGGCCTTGCGCGAGTTTGAGAACCAACCCGACGTGCAACTGAACGCCTGGAGCGACGAACCGGGCGAGTCCATCGCCCATTACGGCGCATCCTACCTGATGCTACGCTATTTCCTAGAGCGTTTCGGCTCTGAGGCGGTGCGCATGCTCATCTGCGAGCCAGCCAACGGGCTCGTCGGCTTTGAGGCCACGCTTGCCCGGTTAAAAGCCGGCGTCACCTTTAACGAACTTTTCGCCGATTGGCTGATCGCCAACATCCTGGATGATCCCCAACTCGGCGAGGGACGTTTTGGCTATGCGGGCATTGACGTTCATGTCAAAAGCCAGCATCAGGTGCGCTCCTTCCCCTACAGCTACCAGGGCACCGTACATCAGTATGCCGCGGATTACATTGAGCTCTGGCCAAGCCGAGCTGCCCCCTTACGCATCGTCTTCGCCGGCGCGCCCCAAGTCAAGGTGGTCCCCAATGAGCCGGCGAGTGGTCGCTATCAGTGGTGGTCCAACCGAGGGGATTCCGGCCACTCCTCTCTAGAGCGTTGCTTTGACCTGACCCACGTGCAGACGGCGACCCTGACTTTCAACCTGTGGTACGACATTGAAAGTGGTTGGGACTATGCCTATGTGCGGGTTTCAACGGATGGCGGCAAAAGCTGGCAATTCCTGCGCGGCGAGCACATGACCGACTATAACCCCAACGGCAATGCCCTCGGCCCCGGCTATTCGGGCAAGTCCGGCGCGCCCGCGGAAGAAGCCGCCAACCATGAGCCGGCCTGGGTCCGCGAGAGGCTGAACCTCAATGACTACTGTGGCCGAAAAGTGCTCCTGCGCTTTGACTACATCACCGACGACGCCGTGAACGGGCCCGGCCTCTGCCTAGACGACCTAGAGCTTTCGGCAATCGGCTTCAGGGATGACGTTGAGGATGGGGAGAACGGCTGGCTCGCTCGTGGGTTCATCCGTCACGATAACACCCTGCCCCAGCGTTATCTCGTGCAGCTCGTGGAGTTCGGCCAGGTGCCCGCCATCAGACGCCTGCCCGTGAACGCCGATGGTCAAGGGGAGTGGCTTATCCAGGGTTTTGGCACAGAGGTACAACGTGCCCTACTGATCATCTCGGCCATCACCCCAGGGACAACCGAAGTCGCCGCATACGATCTGCGCTTAGAGCAACTCGCGCAGGCGCCCGATGAGGGCCTGCTCCTCCTCGGGCAGGACGGTACGTAGGTCAAGGACCACGCGCCCATCCTGAATATGAGCCACGATGGGCGGCTCGCCGAGTCGCAACGCGGCGGCTAAGGAGGTGGCATCCCCCTCAGGTAGAGCGATGAGCGTCGTCGGTAAACTCTCCTCGGGCAGCGATCCGCCCCCGATCATGGACCGCCCCGGAATCAGTTCACAGCGAGCGCCAGAGGGTCCCAGAGCCTCCAGGAGGGCACGGGCGCGTGCGGTGATCTCCTCTACAGGCATGGCGATCATGCGCCAGATGGGGATCTTGGTCAGCGCTTCACCTCTTACATAATGGAGCAGATTGGCCTGGATGCCCGCGATGGTCGTCTTGTCCACCCGCAGAGCGCGAGTCAGCGGATGACGGCGCAGGCGCTCGATCAGCTCGGCCTTGCCGACGATGATCCCCGCCTGCGGGCCGCCGAGGAGCTTGTCGCCGCTGAAGGTAACCACGTCAGCCCCCTGGGCGATGCTTTCCTGGACGGTCGGCTCGTGCGCCAAGCCAAAACGCTGCGTATCCATCAGGCAACCGCTGCCCAGATCGTCAAACAGCCAAAGCCCTCGCTCCCGCGCCAATTGGACCATCTCCGCTAGGCCCGGCTGATGGGTAAAGCCGATGACGCGAAAGTTGCTGGAGTGCACGCGCATCAAGGCCGCCGTGCGTTCGGTGATCGCTGCGGCATAATCGCTCACATAGGTGCGATTGGTGGTGCCCACCTCAACCAACGTTGCCCCACTTTGGGCCATCACCTCGGGAATGCGAAAGCCCCCACCGATCTCCACAAGCTGCCCTCGGGAGATGATCACCTCGCGCCCCCTGGCCAGTGCCGAGAGGACCAAAAGGACGGCGCCGGCGTTGTTGTTCACGAGCAGAGCGGCCTCCGCGCCACTTAACCGACAGAGGAGGCTTTCAGCGTGAACATAACGCGAGCCACGGTGGCCGGCCTCCAAGTCAAATTCCAGGTTACTGTAGCCCAAGCCCACGCGGCGCATCGCCTGAAGGGTCTCTTCGCTGAGGGGAGCGCGGCCCAGGTTGGTGTGAAGGATCACGCCAGTGGCGTTGATCACGGGGCGAAGCGTAGGTCGCATGGTAGAGGCAAGCCGGGCCTGTATGCGCTGCACGAGTTCGGCGTCACCAGGATAGGGCGATCCGGCCGAGATCTCCGCCCGCATTTTCTCCAGCGTAGTACGAATAGCGTCCAACACGGCCTCACGCCCGTCGGTTTCCAGGCGCACAGCTACATCAGGGTGCTGCATGAGCCGGTCAACGCTGGGCAGCTTGCGCAATTCCTCCTGCCTATCGTTCATTCCTAGGGCCTCTCCAAGGTCTTCCTCGCCACCAAAGGCTTAAATCTCATCCCAACCGAAGGTCGCCAGGTCCACCCGTCCATCAGGGCCAAAGGAAACGCCCTCATCCTCCAATAGCGCGCGCTGCAAAGGGCAGTGCCCCGGATGCGCGCCCGCACTGAGGCCTCCCTGAGCGTTCACCACGCGATGCCAGGGCAACTCTCCGGGGCAGCGGCGCATCGCCC
The DNA here is from genome assembly GCA_034436315.1 of Anaerolineae bacterium. GTDB lineage: Bacteria > Chloroflexota > Anaerolineae > UBA1429 > UBA1429 > DAOTVR01. Next base: position 23,753 of record DAOTVR010000059.1, on the reverse strand, counting down.
AGCCGACGAGCCGCGCCCCTTTTGGCAACCCCAAGTGCCGAGCGATCTGGCCGTAGGTTACCACTTTGCCGTAAGGCACGCGCGCAACGATCTCATAGACGCGCTTATAGACCCCGCGCGGCATGACCGCCTCAAACCAAAGGGAGGTTGGGGACGACATCCAGATCCAGACCGGAACGTAGCCCTGCCAAGAAGCGATAATAGCCCGCGGCTCCGACCATCGCGGCATTATCGGTGCAAAACTGGATGGGAGGATAGCGCACAGGAACCGAAAGACGCTCACTCATCGCGGCGCGCAAGGCTTTGTTAGCCGCGACACCCCCCGCCAAAAGCACACAAACAGCTTGATACCGCGCGACCGCTTCCACCGTCCTCTGGACCAAAGCATCCACTACGGCGGCCTGAAAGCTGGCGGCGATATCCGCCAAGGGGAGTGCCTCGGCGTCTGCGGCGATCGTCGCCTCAGCCAACTTTTGGCCTCTGGTTTCTACCGGGATACCTCGCTCCCGCTGCATCTCTTGCACCAAGCGCAAGACTGCCGTCTTCAGCCCACTGAAGCTAAAGTCCAACGTCCCTGAGGGTAACCCTCGGGGGAAGTTGTAGGCGTTCGGGTTACCCGATTCCGCCAGCCGTTGGATGCGCGGGCCACCCGGATAGCCCAACCCCAGGAGCCTTGCGACCTTATCAAAGGCTTCGCCCGCTGCATCGTCAATGGTGCGCCCCAAGCGTTGGTAATCGTGATGCTCGCGCATGAGGATCAAATCCGTGTGCCCACCGGAGACCACCAAGCAGACCAGCGGAAACGGAGGGAAGACGAACGTCTCGGCATCCTGTCCTGGCGGGAGAAGCCAGTTGGCATAAACGTGGGCCTCCAGGTGATTAACCCCTACCAGAGGCAGCCCTCTGGCAAATGCCAAGGCCTTGGCCACGTTAAGCCCTACCAAAAGGGACCCCGCCAGCCCCGGCCCATGGATCACCGCCACCGCGTCCAAATCTCGCCAGGTCACTTGCGCCTCGCTCATGGCTTGGCGAATCACCGGGGTGATGGTCAAGATATGCTGGCGAGAGGCCATCTCGGGGAAGACGCCCCCGTACTGTTTGTGCAATTCAACCTGCGAGGCGACGATGTTGGAACGCAGAAATCGCCCATCTTCTACGATAGCGGCGGCCGTCTCATCGCAAGAGGTCTCAATGCCCAGGATCAGCGTCATGTCATGAACTCGGCTGTTGCTGCCCCAATCGGGGAAGGTCACAGAGCCAGAGGGTTTTGCCGCTGACGATGAACATGCGCCCTTTATCCTCGTCTACGTAGATGCCCCGGAGATTCCTCAGCTGTGGCTCCCCCGGATTGGCTCGGAACTGGCGGATGAAATTGCCCGCCTTATCAAACTGCAGGATGCGCTCATTGCCGGTGTCGGTTACGTAGACGAAACCGTTGGCATCGGGCCGCTTGGGGCCGGATACAAAGATCGTCGTCGGGCTACGCATAGGGGTGGGCAGGCCGGCCATCGTAAACGGCTGCGCTTCCCCCTTAAAGAACTTTTTGATCTGCCCATCGGCAAAGAGCACATACACGTTTCCATCAATGGCCATATCCACCGCGCCGATGAGGTTGACATCCAACTGGGCGCTGAGATAGTCGGTGGGTGGAGTCGTGTAAGCGTTATCCGTGGGCACGAACTTGAGGATACGGTTCAAGAGCGGGTCCAAAATGTACAAGTTTCCCTGGTAGCCGCCGATAGCCTGCGGCTTGAGCCAGATATCGCTGTTGGCAACCGGCAAAACGTCAATGCCCTGCTGGGGATCGTAAGCCAAGAGAGAGCCACCCCGCTCAAGAGCTACGAAGGTGCTCAGTGTGCGCTGCCCCCCGGCCTCCATCCAGGCGATGTCCACGAGATCCCCCAAACGAACGCCGCCGCGCAGCTCACCCTTTTGCAGAAGGACGGCGTTCTTATCTATAGGTTGCAGGGCATCACCGACATCGTTCAACAGGAATCTATAGACGCGATCGCTACCCCGATGAAGCACAAAGACATTGATGCCCTCAACCACGATCCGTGAGGAGTCGGTCACTGCTGCGGCCTCATCCTCCCCCGGCAGCTCGGCGAGCTGCCAGAAATGATAGAGCCGCTGGACTACATCCAACTGATCCAGCTGATGATTGATCCGGCGTTGCAGAGAAAGCAAGGTATCATCCGTAGATTTGAGAGCCAGCCCCTCCTCTATGACCTCCAGGGCACGATACAGGCCCTCGCGCTGTAACGTCTTGTCGTCGGAGGCCATGGCCTGGTCATACAGGGTCTGGGCCTCCGTTTGGAGGTCAATGAACTGTTGGCGCAATGCGCGCTCGTATTGCACGCGGGTCATAACGACCAAGAAGAACATCGCCAACGGGATAGCCAAGGAGACGACGATGAGCGCCCGTCCGCTCAAGGATGGTGCACGGCTCGGCTCCGGCTGCTCGGAAGGGCGCTCGGGCAGTGAATCGGGCAAGACGCGCACAAGCAAATCCTCGGCGCTTCGCCGGATGCGCTCCGAGCCCTGGCGCAGGTTTCCCAGGCTTGTAGCCAGGCGGCCCGCTTTCCGCGCCTCACCTTCAATGGCCTCTTCCAGAGAGACGGGCTCCTCTTCCGCTCGATATCGCTCCTCCTCCGCCAGTTCTTGCGAAGCCACAGAAGCAGACGCAGGGACTTCCTCTACCAAAGGCTGTGGCTCGCCGGCCTCTTCTGCCGGCGCCAACAGAACAGGCGGCTCCTCACTCGCCCTGGCCGCAGGGGGTTTAACTTCGGCCACCTGCGCCCCCTCCGGGAGCGATTCCCGGAAGCCAGCGCCTTGCCGCTCGCCGAGACACTCGATCACTACCGCGCTCAAATCCCGACCGGCAGCGAGAACCTCCAAATTCCCCCGAACCGACTCGCTCCCTCTGTAGGTGACCGCATTGACCAACTCGTTTGCCGAGGCCATGCGAGCCAACGCCGTGGTTGAAAGAACCAGCACGTCGCCAGGATTCAGGGAGATGTGCGATAGATTGGGCTCCACATCGCGGCGCAGGCCGGCGGGCGGCTCGCGGTTGAGGTCAAAAGGACTCGGGTTCTCGCTGTGCAACCAGACCGAATCTTCCGGGATGCGCTGAAGGCTCCCCTGACGAACCAAACTCAGCAGCGCCGGGCCAAGCTGGCCGATATAAGCATCCCGATCGCGCACCAGCACGCAATCCAGCCCCAAAGACACGCGACGCTCACTATCGGCGCGCAGATTCCGCTCAAAGAGCAACTCATTGGCCGCGAGAAGCGCCGACCGCAAGCCCCTGGTGACGCTACCCGACGTGCTGTAGAAGGTATTGACGATCGTCCTGAGCACTTCGCCCAGAAGCGCCGGAGGCACCGGTACGCCTTGCGGCACTTCAATCAAGGTATAGAGGGAACCGCGCCCGCGCCAGGATTTGGGCAAGGAGGCATCAGGCACACCGATATTCGCCGGATCACGCTTCCACGCCCCGGCCTGAATCGCGAACGACTCCACTCTCAGCTTGAGCTTTTCGTTCATCCCCGTCCTCTCGGCCAAGATGCCAATCCGATTTTACTCCCACTCTATCGTCGCCGGCGGTTTGCTGGAGATGTCATAGACCACTCGGTTAACGCCCGGCACCTCATTAACGATGCGGTTAGAGATGCGCGCCAATACGTCGTAAGGGATGCGCGCCCAGTCGGCCGTCATGCCATCCTGGCTGGTAACCGCCCGCAAAGCCACAACATGGGCATATGTGCGGCTATCTCCCATGACGCCGACGCTGCGCACCGAGGTCAATACCGCAAAGTATTGCCAAATCTCGCGCTCCAGCCCGCTGGCCACGATCTCTTGGCGCAAGATGGCATCGGCCTCGCGCAGCACATGCAAGCGTTCGGCCGTCACCTCGCCGATAATGCGCACAGCCAGGCCTGGGCCGGGAAAGGGCGGGCGATAGACCATCTCCTCAGGCAGCCCCAAAGCCAGGCCCACTTCGCGCACTTCGTCCTTGAAAAGAAAACGCAAGGGCTCCAGCAGCTTGAGGCGCATGTTCTCTGGCAAACCGCCCACGTTGTGGTGCGTTTTGATGCGCGCAGCCGCTTTGGTGGCCGACGTGGCACTCTCAATCACATCGGGATAAAGCGTCCCTTGGGCCAGGAAATCCACAGGCCCCAACTTTTGGGCCTCCTCCTCAAAAACCCGGATGAACTCCTGCCCGATGATCATGCGCTTCTGCTCAGGATCGCTCACGCCGGCGAGCGCCCTTAGGAAGCGTTCCGCAGCATCCACATAGACGACACGGGCATCAAGGTAACGCCCGAAACGCTCCAAGTTCTCCTCGGCCTCTCCTTTGCGCAACAGGCCATTATCGACAAAGATGGCCGTAAGCTGCTCCCCTACGGCCCGGCTTACCAGTGTAGCCACCACCGTGGAATCCACTCCCCCTGAGATGGCGCAGATCACTTTCCCATCGCCCACTTGCCGACGAATGGCCGCGATGCTCTGGGCGATGAAAGCGCTCGGCGTCCAATCGCCGCGACAGCCACAGATCCGCAGACAAAAATTGCGCAGGATCTCTTTCCCTTGCGGCGTGTGCACGACCTCTGGGTGAAACTGTAACCCATAAAGGCCCCTGCTTTCGTCGGCCATAGCGGCGATGGGCGAATGAGCCGAATGCGCCAGCACCTTGAATCCGGGTGGCACAACCTCCACGCGATCACCGTGGCTCATCCAAACTTGCAAGGGCGAAGTCAAGCCGGCAAACAAAGGGGAGTCGGCACCATCCAACGTCACCTGCACCGAGCCATATTCCCTGGCCGGCGCGCGCGCAACCACTCCGCCCAAATGATGACCAAAGAGCTGCATACCGTAGCAGATGCCCAAGATGGGCACCCCTTGCGCCAGGACCTGGGGAGTCAAAGTGGGCGCTCCTGGATCATAGACGCTATTGGGCCCACCCGAAAGGATCAAGCCTCGGGGGGCTAGCGCCCTTAACGATCCCTCCGGAGCATCCCAGGGCAATATCTCACAATACACACGACACTCTCGCACCCGGCGGGCGATGAGCTGAGTGTATTGTGAGCCATAATCCATGATCACGATCGTCTCATGGCCGGGCGAGTCGTGATGGCTAACCACCTGCTTCACCTCTACCAAGTTGCACAGCTGATTATACCGCCGACACACCCGGCACGCAAGTGGGGAGATAATCAGGCAACGAAGGGGCAAACGCCGATCCCGAACAAACTGAGGAACCTCTACAGGGCTTGAGATCCCGTTGTGCTATCTCGTATCCATTGTATCAGGCGAACGCTCGTCCCGCTATCCACGACGAGCCGACTGCGACGTAGTGGCCTTCTGACCCTCGGCGTAAAGCTTGTTGCGGATCTCCAGGATCTGACGACGAATCTCATCGTCCTTCTCAAAGAGCACCGCGATCTTTTCACAGCCGTGGAGCACCGTCGTATGATCGCGCCCTCCTAGTGCTTGGCCAACCTGAGGCAACGACATATCCGTCAGATCGCGGGCCAGATACATGGCCACCTGTCTGGCAATGGCCAAGTTTTGGCTACGCCGCGGCCCGGTGAGGTCCTCCGGCCGCAGGTTATAATAAGACGAGACCGCATTGAGGATGTCGTCCATGGTCACCTTGGCTGCGGGCTTCATCATATCACCCAAAGCCTTGCGGGCAGTCTGCACGGTGAGGGGATAGTGCATCATCCGCACCAAGGCCAAGATGCGATTCAACGCGCCCTCTAGCTCGCGAATGTTACTCTGAATCTGCTGGGCCACAAACTCTATGACGTCGGCAGGCAACTGCACTCCCTGCGACTCGGCCTTGGCGGCCAGGATGGCCATGCGCGTCTCCAAGTCGGGCGGTTGCACATCCACCGTCAGGCCGCATTCAAAGCGCGAGCGTAGCCGTTCCTCCAAACCGATGAAGGCTTTGGGCGAGCGGTCGCTGGAGAGCACGATCTGCCGATCGCTATGATAGAGATCGTTAAACGTGTGGAAAAATTCCTCTTGGGTGCGCTCCTTGTTGATGATAAACTGCACATCATCCAACAGCAATACGTCGATCGTGCGGTATTTGGCACGAAACTCTTCGGTCGTACGGTTACGAATGGCGTTGATCAGCTCGTTAGCAAAGGTCTCCGCCGAGACATAGAGCGGCCGATGCTGCCCCCGCAGCACAAAGTTGCCGATCGCGTGTAACAGGTGCGTCTTGCCCAGGCCCACGCCCCCATAAATGAACAACGGGTTATAGGTCTTGCCGGGGTTCTCCGCTACCGCCAAACAACCCGCATGGGCTAGACGGTTCGCCTGGCCGACGATGAACGTGTCAAACGTATACTTCGCGTTGAGTCCCGTGCCCTCCATCCCCTCCGGGCGCGGGGGAGCGCTCTGGACGGGGAGCGCCGGCATATCCAGCAACTCCACGTCTTCCTGTTCCAAGCCGCCATTGCGTTGGACCACGAAACGCAATGCGACCGTGCGCCGGGCGATCTCGCTGACGGTGCGCTGAATCGTGGCATAGAGGCGGTTCTCCAGCCAATCTTTAGCGTAGGCCGAATGCACCCCCACGACCAGCACGCCGTCCTCGAAGGAGATAGCCTGGGTGTTCCTTACCCAGGTCTCGTAGGTCGGTTTGGCAAGCTGAAGTTCGAGCTGGCCCAGCGTCGCCCGCCAAAGCTGATAGGCGTCCATATCGTGCTCCTAAAGACTCTGTCTCAGGCCATCCCCGCCGATTGCTACCACAGCCACATGTCCAACCAAGATCATTCTATCATCTACATGCCCTCTTGGCAAGGGCAAAAACCGGCTCCGCCGCGCATCTCGGCCATGTTTTAAGAATGCGCAAGAGCTCGGCGGCGCTGAATACGGACAACTTGGCATCGCCCGCCCTCGCATTTATAATCTGGCCAAAGCCCATCACCGCTATATCATGCTCAGGATAGATATGCACCATCACTTCTCTGCCCGCTGGATGATCGGCCTCGTGCTGCTCTCATTCATGTCGCTCAGCGGATGTCAGCCTCTTACCTGCACGGTGGCCGGGATCGTCCGCGATGCCCAGAACCTCAGCCCGATCGCCGGCGCCCAGGTGAGGATCGCGGACAAGGCGCTTACGACAGGTCCCGATGGACGCTTTGAGACCACCGTCCCGCCGGGCACATATCAAGTAGTGATCTCCACAGCTCACCACGTATCCGAGACCTTCACCGCTATTATCTCCAAATCCACCTTGCGTTACGAGCGCGAAGCGCTCCTCACGCGCCGAAAACTGCGCGGCGCGATCACCGACAGTCGCGCAGATCGGCCCGTCGTGGGCGCCCAGATCACCCATAGCCAAGGACGAACGAACAGTGACGCAGAGGGGCGATTTGACCTGATGGTATCGCCCGGCGCGTCGCTGCGGGTCGCATCGCCCGGCTACTTGCCCGTTGAGGTGCCCCATGTGGTCATTGAAGCCAGCTTTAATCCCGCCGGCACGCAAGTCAGGCCGGTCACGGTCACATTGACTCCACGGGTGCTCACCGGCACCGTCGTTGACGCCGAGACGGGCCGGCCGATTTCGGAGGTCTTGGTCTCCGTCGCCTCTTCGCACAGCACCTATACCGATGCCGATGGCCACTACGAGCTGGCCTACCTGGAGCCCTATGGGGTGATCTCCTTCACCCATGAGGCCTATCGCCCATTGAGCGGGATCACCTATTACGGCCAGGCTTCGCAGGATGCTCGCCTGGAGCCTTGGCGCGTGGAACTCAGGGTAGTTGACCTCACCTCCGGTGAAGCGCTATCTCAGGCAACCGTGCAGAGCGAAGAGCTCGCCGCACAGACCGATGCAAGCGGCCGGGCGTCGCTGCGCCTCAAGCCCGGCGCCCCGCTCACGGTAACCCTGGCGGGCTATCGGCCCACAACGCGGATCTATGAGGGACAACCGGCCTTGACAATAGCCCTCCAACCGACGCGCATCGTGGGCCTGCTTCGTGATCAAGCCACCGGCAAACCATTACCCGAAGCGTTGGTGCAAGTCTACCGCGAGGGGCCTATCCCCACGCTCCTACGCGCCGATGCCGAGGGCCGTTTTGTGATTGAGGATGGCTCGGCGGTGAGGAGCCTGGCCGTCAAGATGCCCGGCTACCGGCGGCTTTCGGTGCCCATCACCCGGACGGGCCAGATCAACCTCAGCCTGGAGCCTTTTGAGGTGCACGGCATCTACATCCCCTTCGGGCTGCTCACCGTGCCCAAGGTCATCACTGAGCTATTAACGCTGGTAGACGAATCCGAACTCAACGCCGTGGTCGTGGACGTCAAAAGCGATCGCGCTCGCTTGGCCTGGCCCAGCGAGCTTCCCTTAGCCCAAGAGATCAAGGCCTATCAGCCCGACGTGATGGACTTGCGCAAGTTCCTGAAAGCCTGCCAAGCTCGTGGCATCTACACCATCGCCCGTATGGTCATCTTCAAAGATAACCTATTGGCGCAAAAGCACCCCGAATGGGCTGTAAAAAGGACGGATGGCCAGATCTACCTAGATTTGGAGGATCTCGCCTGGGTTGATCCATTCCGTCAAGAGGTGCGCGATTACAACATCGCCCTCGCCCTGGAAGTGGCCGCAATGGGCTTTGACGAGATCCAATTTGACTATCTGCGCTTTCCCTCCGACGGCCAGATCAAAGGGCTGGTCTATAGCCGGGAAAGCACCTTTGAATCGCGCACGGCGGCCATGGCCGAGTTCTGCGCCCAGGCCCGCCAAGCCCTGGATTTGACGCCGGCCTTTTTCTCTGCCGATGTCTTTGGGCTGACCCCTTTAGTGGAGCCTTCAACCGATATGGGCATCGGCCAAAGGATAGAGGATATCGCCCCCCACGTGGATTACATCTCGCCGATGGCCTATCCGGCCACGTACATCTCGGGGAACCTAGGGCTAGAGAACCCCTTGGTGCATCCCTACGAGGTGGTTTATGGTACAGTGAGTAAGCTGCGCGAGCGGGCCAAGGTCAAGGTACGCCCTTGGCTGCAGGCCTACTCCTGGCGAGGCGTAAACTATGGGACCACAGAGCTTTTCAAACAGAGGCGCGCAGCTGAGGATGCCGGAAGCTGCGGTTGGCTCTATTGGAATGCCGCCGGCCGTTATCGGCCTGAGGCCTTCAAACCGGGGGCCTACGAGGAGTTCTCCAAGGCCTTTAAGCCGCCTTCCGAAGGAGGATCTCCCTAACCTCCCGCCTTAGATCACCTCTTGGCCGTGGATCTTCATCACCGTGCGGTGAATCGGCCTCAGGCCGCGCGCTGCGTCCTCCGGCGTGGGGAGCGAGGCCTCATCCGGCTTATCGGAGATGCCGAAAACCAATAAGCCCCGTTGAGACATATGCCGCGCCACGCTGGCCACCTCGGCGGTGATGACGATCTCTGTGGCCAAGACCGCCTCTTCGCCGGCATCGTCGGGGAGCACGTCCATGCGCGAGACGGTCTCCAGATACTCGCGGCGGCGAAAGGCCTTGAAGGGCGTGGGATCCTCGGCCTCTATGCCCCGCCGCACCTCCTCGTGGGCTGCCTCTAGAGCCGGCGACATGCTCCCTCGGCGCGCCTCACAGAGGGCCACGAATTGCTGGATGGTCGTCATCTGCCCATCTTTCAGGGCCGCCCAAAGCTCGTCCGCCTCGCAGACGCCCCCTATGACCATCAGACACACGTAAGCCAAATAGTCCTGATTGTCGGCGGTGAAGGGATGATAGGCGGGCTGATTCAGGGCATCGTAAAAAGCGCGAAAGGCTGCCCGATCGAGATTCTCGCCTAGGGCGGCACGCATGGTGCTTTGGATAGCTTCCACGCGGGCGTTATCGATCACCTTGTCGTTACGTCCTCGCGGACCGATAGAGGTTTTGTCCAGGTCAATGAGCAGCGCTGTCCGCGCATCGGAGGCGAAATGGTCTGCGTCCACCCAGGCGATAAAGTCGGCCAGAGCGCTCCAGCGGTTCGCAACCATCAATTCGCCCTGGATCTCCACCTGCGCCGGCTGCTGAAGGCGGTCGGCGCCGATAAAGCCCCTCATCTGTAGGTATCGGCCCAGGTTCCGGGCGGCGCTTCCATCCAACATCAACGTATCGCCGATAAACAGGAGCCTCTCCAAAGGGGTCGAGACGCCGCGAACGCGCTGAGCCTCGCGCAGGTAATGAGTCAAGACCATGGCGTATTCCGGGGCCGTCTTGCGCGGGATATAGTAATGATCCAAGCCGATCTTGGCCCAGGCAGAACGCAAGCCCTGGATCCCCTCGTGCATCGGATCCAGGTTGCGATAGACCACGTAATCCCCCATGAGATCGGCGAGCGTGCCTTTTTTCCAGCTCATGCGATCATCCCCTGAGCGATCATCAGCTCGGCGTTCAGGATCGCCCCGCCGGCCGCGCCGCGAATGGTGTTATGCGAAAGGACGACGAACTTGAAGTCAAGGACCTCACAGGGCCGCACCCGCCCCACCGTGATCGCCATGCCTCGGCCGGCATCCCGGTCCAAGAAAGTTTGTGGGCGATCCGGCTCATCGCGAACGATGATCGTAGGCTCCACTGCCGAAGGACAGCCGAGCCTGAAGGGCAAACTCTGAAAGCCCCGCAATGCGGCGATCACCTCCTCCCGCGAGGCCTTGCGCCCCAGCTCAACGGAAACGGCCTCCAGATGCCCATCGCGCGTGGCCACGCGATTGCAAGACGGGCTGATGGCTATATCAGCCGGAACGATGATGCCCGTCTCGCGGGAAAAGGTGCCCAGGAGCTTGCGCGGCTCCCTGGCCATCTTCTCTTCCTCCTCGCTGATATAGGGGATCACGTTGTCCAAGCTATCCAAAGCAGGGACGCCAGGATACCCTGCGCCAGAAAGGGCTTGCATCGTCGTGACCACCACGCGGCGGACGCCGAAGGCCTCATGAAGCGGCTTGAGGGCCACCGTCAAGCCGGCGGTGGAACAATTGGGATCGGTGACGATAAAGCCCTTATCCCAACCACGGTTGGCCCTTTGGATGGGGATCAATTGCAGGTGATCGGGGTTCACTTCCGGGATGAGCAAGGGCACATCCGCGTCCATGCGATGTGAGCTGGCGTTGCTCAGCACACCGTAACCCGCCGCGGCCATGCGCTCTTCTATGGGGCCGGCCACAGAGCTGGGTAGCGCCGAAAAGACGATCTCGCAATCCAACCCTGGCTCGCAAGGCTGCACGATCAGCTCGCGCACGGAAGCCGGACAATCCCCCGGCAAGCGCCAGGTACACGCCTTCTCATAAGGCGCGCCCACCGAGCGATCCGAGGCGGCCAGGGCCGTAATCTGGAACCATGGGTTGCTCGCCAGTAATTGGATAAAGCGTTGGCCCACCGCGCCCGTCGCGCCGAGGATCCCTGTGCGTATCGGTCTCATGCCAGCTCCTCTGGGCAAATTGCCATCTAGATCTTGTCCAGCTCAAATTGCCTGTGAATCGCGCGGACTCCTTCGTCCACATCTTCCTGCCTGACAACCAGAGACAGGTTATACTCCGAAGAGCCCTGGGCGATGGAGATGATGCTAACTTGCCGATCCGCGAGGGCTCCAAAGACCCGACTGGCGATGCCCGGCTTGCCCTTCATCCCCGCACCGACCACCGCGATGATGGCCACCTGATCCTGATTGGCCACATGATCTATGTCCCCACGCATCATCTCCAGCTCAAACTCCTTCTCCACCTCCCTCACCACGGCCGGGGTCTCGGCAGAGCGCACCACGAAACAGATATTCTGTTCGGAAGAGGATTGAGTGATCATAAAGATACTGGCTCCGCTGCGGGCGACGGCCGAGAACACCCGCCCGGCGACTCCGGGCACCCCTTGCATGCCGCGCCCCTCAACGGTGACGATGCTCAAATTGCGGATCGCGGTGATCCCTTTGATGAGCGGCTCCTGAGATACTTCGCTGCGCACCAACGTGCCGGGGTGATCGGGGTGAAAGGAGTTGAGCACGCGCACGGGAATGCCCAGCTCGGCCACCGGCTGGATCGTCTTGGGATGCAACACCTTGGCCCCGAAGAAGGAAAGCTCGGCCACCTCAGCATAAGAGATCACCGGCAGCGTGCGCGCTTCGGGCACGATGCGCGGATCGGCGGTCATCACGCCATCCACATCCGTCCAAATCCACACCTCATCGGCCGGAAGACAGCGACCAATGATGGTGGCACTATAATCGCTACCCCCGCGGCCCAAAGTGGTGGGCAGGCCCTCTACGGTGGCCCCGATGAAACCCGTCACGACGGGCACGATGCCCGCCTGAATCAAGGGCAGGAGCTTGGCCCGCGTCTTGACCGTCGACTCCTCAAAAAGCGGACCGGCATTACCAAAGTGATTGTCCGTCACGATGATCTCGGTAGCTTCGACCGTATTGGCCTTGAGACCCTGACTGCGCATCGCCGCCGCAACGACCCGCGCCGACAGGCGCTCGCCCAACCCCGAGACGACGTCCAACCCCCGCGGAGTCAGCTCCCCCAAGGTGTAGATGCTCTGGCATAGGTTCTCAAACCAGTTGAGCAGGCTCTCCATCTCGGCACGCAGGCCACGCGCATGCTCCGGATCGGAAACGCAGACGGCGATCGCCTGCTCATGTTTTTGCTGTAACTCGTCGCGAATGGCCCGAAAGGAATGTCTGTCGCCAGAGGCAGCGGTCGTCGCCGCCCGAACCAAGCTATCGGTCACGCCGCTCATCGCCGAAACAACCACCACAGGGGGCACACCGAACTGTTTGCTGACCTGTGCCGTGATGTGCCCCACGTTGGCGATCCGCTCCCCTGTGCCAACAGAGGTGCCACCAAATTTCATGACGATCATATCCGTGCTCCAATCGGGAAAACTCAAACGAACCCCACTGCCTACCCTGGCGAGGCCAACGACGGAGGAGGCTACACTGCCTTTAAATGAGGTAAAAGAATCGGCTTCTTGCTTTGTGAGACATGCAATAGGCCAAAGTTGGCGGCTATTATACTATATCCCCCTCAACTGGACAAACCGATAGGAGGACCTGTATGATAAGAGCGTTCATGTGCTACAACGGAGCCAGGCTATGACGAACAAACCTGAGAAAACCAACGCGATGCGCTTTCTAGAGGCCCAAGGGATTCGCTATATCGCCCATTACTATTCTCCCGAGATCCATTCCGCCGAGGGCGTAGCGAAAGCCGTGGGCCTGCCGGCCAGCCAAGTGTTCAAAACCCTGGTGGTGATGTCCGAGAAAGGCCGCCCCTTACTGGCCATCGTTCCCGGCGACCGCGAGCTGGACCTGAAAAAACTGGCCCAGGCCGCACAAGAAAAGAAACTGCGCATGGCCACCCAGCGCGAGGCCGAGTCGCTCACCGGCTTGCTCGTTGGCGGCATCTCTGCCCTGGCCCTCTTACATAAGGGTTTCCCCGTCTACCTGGACGCCCACGCCACCGAATACGCCCAGATCCTGGTCAGCGCCGGACAGCGGGGCATCAACTTGCAACTGGCCGTCGACGATCTGCGCAAAATAACCCGCGCGCGCATCGCCGACATCTCTCGCCCGCCAAGTACGCCAGAAATCGGATGACCCGAGTATGAAATGCCAAACGCCCTAGACAGAGCCCCTTCACTCCACGTTCACCTCGGCGAGCTTCAGATCGCGGCCAACGTAGGGGACGATCCCCCGCCGCAGCCAAAGGAAACGCCGGCTCTCGGGGGCGAATACGAGCAGGTGTAAACCGTATCTTCCAGGGGGGATACCGGTTGGCGCAGAGAGCCTGATCAGCCCTCGGAGCATCTCGCTGGCTCGCAGGCCCTTGGCGCCCATCAGTTCGTGGTAGCTCGTATGCCAGACCTTACCCTTCGTATCCACCCAATTGAGCACGACCTCGTGATCCTGAGAGATATCCTGGCGCATACGCCAATACAAGTGCAGCTCAAGCTCTTGCCCGGCTTTGAGGGAAAGGGGAGCCAGGTCACAAGCGAGGAGCTCCAACTTCCCCCCGAACAAGGTGTTCCAGCCTAGGCGTTGCGCCTCCGGAGGCAAGAACTCGCGCAAGGTATAGACTCGCCTCATTGGTCCCACCGAGACCGGCCCCAGCTCCACACAAGGCCGCTCCTGTGTGGGCTCACAAAAGGTGAGCGAACGCCCGCCGGCTTCCTCGTACAGCCAAAGCTGAAGGCGATAAACGCCCTGGGGCGTCCCGGGAGGGATCGGCAGATCGGCCTCGTGCCTGATCTGTGCCCCAAGGGGCCACTCGCTCGTCGGCAGAAGCTCAAAGGGCAGCCGATCCCGCTGTGCCCAGATGAGGCCCTGCGCATCCACCAGGCGCAGGGAAGTCTTGTAAACGTCCAACTTGGCCAGTGGTTGCCAGAGCAAAATCACCGAGACGACCCCGCCACTGGGAATGGCCTGCGGCGCAGAAGCCGGTGATCCCTCCAAGCCCTTTCGTGCCTCTTGCCCGGTGATCTGACAGGTCCTTCCATCCGAGTCGGTATAGCGCAGCGTATAGGTTAGAAGCCGCAACTTGCCTTCAAAGGTCCCCACGGGATCGGCGAGGATGATTTGCTCCTCTTCAGACAAAACGGGCGAACGCGGCAAATAGGCGCTCAGCGTCACGCTAGAGCCATAGCTGGAGAACACTTTGCGCTCCAGGCGCAGGGTGTGGCTATCTAGCCATTTCATCACCAGATCCTCCGGATCAGAGAACATGGTGCGACAATGGACCAGCCACAACCTATCATAGGAGCGCGTGAGAGCCATCAGTTCGCTCGCCACACGCGCGGGGTCGGCTCTTCCCGCAAGGGAGACGCTGGGCACGGGGACGACCGGCAAGCGACCCCGGTAATAGTGGGTGAAAGCGGCGACGTTCTCCGGCGCAGTGACGATGATCACGTCGTTGACCCGTTCATTGGCCTCAATAGACAGTGCGGCCGAACGATAGTCTTCCTTGGTACGATACTGCTCAGCGTAAAAGTAGCGGTAAACGGAGAAACCCATCCCCGCAAGCAAGGCGAGCCCGACGAGGCCGGCGAGAGGGCGTTTCCAGTCGGCCAGTGCGTCCAAGCCTATGCCCAATCCCAGATAAAAGGCCGGGCTGCACATCATCACATAGCGACTCCCCATGTAAATGGGGGCAAAGAGCGAGTAGAGCCACATGAAGAGAATGGGCAAGACGATATACCCTACCAAGACCACAAGGCCGGCACCACGGGCACGTCGAATGGAGCTCACGGTCTTAGCGGGCATAATGCGCGGAGGCTTGAGCCAAAGTGAGCTGATCCCCACGAGGTAAACGAGAAAGAAGGCGATATCCAGAGCCCAAACATCGCCTAGATCCACCGATAACCCTAGCGCAAAGGAGTTGAATGCATCACGCAGCATGATCTCTAAAGGGACGTACCAGCGCCCCGCTTTGGGCCACAAGGCCAGGCTCCCGATCCAATAGCCGATCGGCACGAGCACGAACAGCAAAACCGCTACACCCCAAAACAAGGCGCCCCGGCGTCGCCGCCCAGGCTCGGTCGTGCCCTCAAAGTCAAGGATATCCCGCTTTCGGGGCCATAGAAAATAGGCCAAAAGCGCCTCGCAAACGAGGACGAGCGCAAAGAGATAGTGGCTCGCCAACGCCGCTGCAGCCGCCAGGCCAAAAGCCAGGCTCCAAGATCGCCTCTGCTCCACACAGGCCCGCCAAAGAAAATAGACCGAGGCCAGGCCCAGGGCGGTCACCATGGTGTACATGCGCGCTTCTTGGGCATACCACAGGTAAAAAGGCGAAAAGGACCCAAACGCCGCCGCAAGCAAGCCCGCGCGCGGCCCGCGCAGACGAACCCCTACAACGTAGAGCAAGGGCACGATGAGCGCCGCAAAGGCCACCGAGGGAAAGCGCAAGACCAGGTCGCTCTCGCCGCTGACGCGCATCAGGCTGTGTAACAACAGAAAATAGAGCGGAGGATGGAGATCAACGGTAGAGGAGCCAGGGAGGTCCATGCGATTACTGAGGATCTGCGACACACTGCCTCGCGCGCGCAAAAGGCTGAGGCTTTCATCCCACCAGATGCTTTTGGCGTCTATACGCCACATATGTAGGCCAAAAGAGGCCAACACCAGGGCAAGAAGGACGAGGGACGAGGGATCAAAAGCACCCTGCTTTTTGCCCCTTGCTTTCTCACCTCCTTTGAACATCTTTACTTTCCCTTGATATACACTGGCTCAAGCGTGACGAAATTCAGCGGTGGGGTAGTATCGGCAACGAACAGGCGCTCGCCGCTCTCAAGCAAATAGAGCCCAACGTCTAGGTGATACTCCCCCGCCGGCAAATCGTCGGGCAATGACAAACGATGAACGTCCTTGATGCTCTCTCCCACTTGCCAAAAACGCGTGGGATAATCCCCGCCCAGGGGCTGTTGATCAAAGTAGGCGATTGTTTCTCCCGCCTCGTTCACCAGATGCACAAAGACCGTATAATCCTGCGTCAACGGTGCCAAAGGCTTCCAATAAAGAGCGACCTCCCACGTCTCGCCGGCGGAGGGCACCTGCGGGGCCGCATCGTAGCCGATCAACATCACCTTGTTTTCCAGGTTAATGTTCAATTCCTTTTGTGGCTGATAGGAAGCGGCCTTGAGAGGGGCAATACGCACCCGAGCGATATCGGGACTGGGACTGATCGCTCGCCCTTGAGCATCACACGCGGGCAGATTGTCTACGCTCGGTGGAACATAAACGCCGACCCGGATGACCGCCGCTGTGGGGGCTTCGGCATCCTGGGCGATGTTCAAAATGTATTCGTCGGCGATGACCTCGCCGGGCAACCAAAGGCGCGTCGGGTAGTTGCCCTTCCCCGGATAGGTGTCCACCCCTCCGATACGCGCCCCCCCTCGCCCAAAAGCGTGCACATAGAAGGCATAGTTATGAGACATGCGCTTGAGGGCCAGCCAGTAGAGCTTGATGTGCAACGCTTCTCCCACCCGCACACTATCCTCGCGCAACTCATAGCCCAGCAAGAACAGCTCTTCGCCGAAACGGATGTTCAGGTCCTGAATGCCCGCCGGGACCTGTTCCAGCGCCATTCGCGCAGGGCGCGCGTAAGCCGGCACGATGTAGCGAGAGGGCGCGATGAGCGAGACCCCGAACAGGGCCATAGATAAACCGAAGATAGGCACCAACCCGTAACGGGCGGGGAACCAAGCCATGAGGCCGATCACCAGGAAGAACGAGATCCCAGAAATCGCCGGGAAAAGCAAACGTCCCTGTGGGCCCGTAATCAGCTGGGTCCAGCTCAACAGCGAGGCAACCATCACCACCACCCAAAGCAACATGAGCAGGATGGGGCGCCAACGGTAGCCTCGTAAATTCGTGCGCCGCCAACGAAGCTGTACGAGAGCGAGCACCAGCCCCAAAACGCTCAACAGCGACACCGTGCGCACCAGGATATAGTAGGCTTCATCGGCGAGGACGTTCATCCAGCCGAAAACGCCCCAGTAGGAAATCACCGATTCCAAGAGGATGCGAAGGACATCCTTAAGGGGCAGTGGGCCCGAACGAATGCCAAACGCCGCGCTCAGAGCGCGCATGCCGAAAATATCCTGATATACGAGGGCATTGCGGGCATACCACCAACCGCTGATCGCCGCCGCCACAGCCAAAGTCAACAGCAGCGGGCGAACTAAATCCTCCCACACCCGCCGGGGATGGCGACCCTGAAAATAGAGAAGATAACCGGCGAGGGCCAAAAGCCCTGAGGTCAGGCCGCTCAGCTTCGTGAGCGCCCCCAAACCGATGGCGATCCCCAAGAGGATTGGCGTCCTATAGGGGTGCACCTTGCCGTTGCTCACGCGTATGCTGAGATAAAGCGTCAAGGTCGTGAACAACGCCACCAAGGAGTCGTTATTAGCTCCCGCGCTGATGAACAAGAACTGGGGATTGAAGGCCACAAGGGTTGCAGAGGCCACCGCGATAGCGGGGCGATGAGGGACGATCTCCAGGACCACACAGTACGTCAGGAGCACGGTCAGTGCCGAACAAAGCACAGAAAACCAGCGCAGGATGTGCACGGCCAGGGACACCCCCCGATAAGGGTACCCCTCATCGTCCAAGTGCAACACCATGTTCTTGTTCCCCGGGAAATGGGGCAACCCTGAGGCAGCATAGGGGTTGCGCTCATAGATCGCCTCCGCCGGACCCGTGTCGATCGCGCCCGTAAGCAACGCCCCCAAGGCGTAATAAAGCGGGGGCTGATGCGCTTCGCCTTGTTCCCAAGGATCGGTTGAGATCGCCAGAGGCGGAAGCCCCTGACCATCGGCGAGACGCTTCACATAGCGATAGTGCCAAGGCTCATCGGGCGTCTCAAAGAGTGGCGTGGTGACGCTATAGAAAACCCCCAAAGCGACGAACGCCGCCATGACGAGCGCGATGATCCCGTAGCGTCGCCAAAAGGACCCTATTTGAGCGGCCAGATTGTTCACCTGAGGTCTCAAAGCAACGAGTCGGCTCATCACGTTCAGGATTATACCCCCGACCCTCAGGCAGCACGAATGGGATCTGGGCAAAGTTTTCCTCCGTTAATCGCTAGGGTACGGGAAAGGCCCCAAACGGATGGGCGCTAAAGGATCACCGACGCGATTCAAAACGGGCACGCGTTGGACCTCTGGCCAAGTGTACATCCCCACATCCACCCAAAACAGCCCCGTCGTCGGCAGCTGTTCGAAATCCGCCCACGTGATGAGGGTATCCCCTTCCCGCCAGGCCTGAGAGGAAAGGGGTACGTCACGGACGATCGGTTCCTCAGCTCCCTCCACATGAAGGTGATGGAACTGGTGATAATCGCCGGGGACCAACGGGCCGACCAGCTTCCACCACGTGCTGACCCTCATGCGTCCTTCCACCTGGCGCACACGCCACCCTTGCAACCGAGCGCCATTCGCCAAACTCAGCGGCGTGACCCTCTGAAAGCCGGATACCTCCTGCTCCCCTTCAAGGGTCAGGGCGACGTAAGGAGGCTCCCCCTTCCGCCGAGGAAAGGAACGGGCCTCGCCGATCAACCCACATGCCTGAAGCTCCGTCCACGCGGGTAGATCGGCAAAGGTGGCCAGAAGATGTGCCGACGAGACCGCGGTCCCCAACTCGGGGATGAGCAATACGGACCGTCCATCCACGATACGGTGCGGGTAATCCCACAAAAGGACGCTGAACCCGGCTACGTCGCCAAAGAACTCGGGAGAATCGCCGTGGGCATGAACCACGATGGGCTGGCCATCCATCAAGGAGCGGGCCGCGAAGCTAGGCCACATCAACGGCGTGCCGAGGCCACCAGGGGTCAACTCCGTCGCCACTACGGTCAAACCCTTGGCAAGCGGTACGGCTTGCATCACCGCCACAAGCAAAGCGACGAGGGTGCTCACTGCCCCCCAAACACGACGCCGCCCCAGTCCGGCTACGGCCCCCGCTGCCAGGAACAACGCGGGCAGTGCTCCCAACTGATACTGATGGTAAGCTGGCGTGCTATGCCGGGTAAAGATCAGCGGAGCCGCAAGCGCCCAGGCAGGCACTAGGACGGGTAGGATGGCAGACCATTCCTCCGCGCATCGGCCCTTCTGGCGCCAAAATCGCCAGATCAGCGTCCCCAAGCCCAGGGCAATAAGGACGGCGGCCAAGAGGCTCGCTCCTCGCATGCCCACCTGAAGCAGGCGAGGCCAATGCCAATCCCGCCCCAAGAGCAGCCACTCCCAATCCACCCCCGCGCCCATCTCGGCCGCCTGACGAAAGGCAACCCCATCAACCTTCGCCGGCCGCCGCATGAGGCCCCGCAAAGCGTTCAACACATCCGGAGCACAACACCAGATGGTGAGCACAAAGGGCAGAGCACATAATCCGGCTACACTCCCTCCAAGGAGTAGCGCCGGCCAACGCTTCCATAGACGATAATAAACGATCAACCAAGCGGTCACCGGGATCAAGACGATGCCCGCGTAATGAACTTGAAAGGCCAATCCCGCCAAGCAAACGTGAAGTGCCAAGGCCCATGCCCTGTGCCCGCTGATACCAAGCACCCCAAGCACCGCCCACAGCACGGCAAGCGGGGGGAGCAGATCCTGGCCCCAGATGCCCCGTGAGTAGAGCACGGCATAGGGCGAGGCAGCAAACAGCAGCGCAGCGCTCAGCCCTGCCCAGGCGCCCCAGGCCTTGCGCGCCAACCACCACACCCCTGCCACTGCCAGCGTGCCCAACAGCCCGACAAAGGAGGTCGCTACCAAAGGATCCTTAGAGAGCCTATAAGGCAGGGCAAATATCCAGGCAGCCGCGGGGAAATTGGGTATGCCTGTTGAGGACGGCATCCCCACACGGGCAAATTCGCCGCGACGGGCTATCTGCAAGGCCATCAAGCTCACCCGTGCCTCATCAAAGCTGAAGGAGTTGACGCCGGGCCATCCCATGCGCAACAGAGCGGCAAGGGTGAGCACAGCCGCCACCCCCAAGCCCTCCAAGAGGTGTCGCTTGGTTAGCCACCGCAAGTCCTCACCAAGGCGCTTATAGGATAGTCTCCCCATCAACGCAGTCACTCTTTAACGTGCCCCTACAATGCGCACCTTGCCCAAGAGCACTCGGGTCCCTTGTGCGCGCCCGCCCTCTCCCAGTACGCTCAGGCGCCTGCCATCGGCGGTGTACATGCCGACCTCCAGGTCATAGACTCCCGCCGGCGCGTCCGCAGCGACCTTGAGCTCATAGGGATCTATGACGAGCTGGTCCTTGCGCCAAGTGCTGGTGGGCGCCTGGCCCCTCTGGGGCCAACCGTCCATCTGCGCCCAGATACGGTCTTGCTCGCCGAGCACATGGGTGAAGACGCTATAGTTCGTATCCAGGTCACGCAGCGCCCGCCAATAGAGCTTCAGGTACAAGACCTCCCCCGGCGCGGCTACCGTCGGCTCTAGCTCATAGCCCACAAGGGCGACGCGCCCCTCCAGGTTGAAAGACACCGGGTTGGGGATGCCGTTCACCACCCGCGGGGGAAGGATGAGGCGACCAAAGCGCACACTATCCCCTATCTCAGCACCCTTCTCATCCACGGCTCGCAGCCGCTCGCCCGTCTCCCATAGATAGAGCCCCACCTCTAGCCGGGCTTCACTCGGGGTCATTGCTACAGGGGAAACGGGCACGATATAAGTGTCCCGAATGACATCCCCCGGAGCCCAGAGGCTTGTCGGATAGTTACCCTGGCCGGGATACATATCCCGCTGGCCGATGATGAGCTCATTGGCATCCAGAAGGTGAACGAAAACGGAGTAATCCTCCTTCATCGCGCTCAGAGACTGCCAATATAACGTCACCTCTAGCCGATCGCCCGGCGCGAGTCGCTCCGCGCCCAGCGTATAACCCAAAAGGCGCACTTTGTCGCCGAAGGTCACATCCAGGCGGGGAAAAAGGCCCTCAACGTCCTCCGCGCTCAAAACGCGGGGTGCAGCATAGGCTGGACGGATGCTCACAAAGGGCAATAGAAGGGCAATGCCCAACATCAGGACGCTCATCACGATCACCGGAACGGCTCGCAGGCGACGCGGCATCACCCCGGCCAGCCCGCCGGCCATCAACAGGTTGATCGCCGTGAGGGCCGGAAACATCAGCCGCCCCTGGCTGGCGGGGGTCATGAGTGTCCAACGGATCAGGGCGAGGAAGATAACACCGGGCCAAAGGACGACCATCCCCACCTGAAGCCAACGCGGCGCACCGAAGGGCTTGGCCTTGTGGGCTCGCGCGATATAGAGCGGCATCCCCATGAGGCCCACCAGCCCAAAGGCGCTGAGGGCGCTATAGACCCATGCCGGCGCAGCGACGTTCAAGCCCCCGAAAAGGCCCCAATAAGACATCATAAAACCCCACCATTCGCCCAAGAGCTGGCGCAGCGTGGGCACCGGATAGCGCGGGCCTACGATGACCACGAAAGCGGAGAGGCCTAAAGGGTCATGATAGAGCCGCCAGTTGCGATAGTACCACCACCCGCCGATGAGCACGACGGGTAAACCAAGAGCTAACCCGGCCCCGACCAACTCCTGCCAAGAGCGTTCCCGCCAGGCGATGCCGATGGCCACCAGGGCAGCCAAGGGGAGGATCGCCAAAGCGCTGGCCTTGGATATACTCCCTAAACCCAAGAGCACGCCAAGCCCAGCCCACTGGACGACCGAAGGGCGTATCGCGACATACCTGGTCATGACCCATAGGGAAAGCGCGCACAACATGACCACCAGAGCGTCGTTATTGACCGAAGCGGTGATAAAGAGGTACATGGGGTTAAAGGCCGTTAGACAAGCCGTCCCCAGGGCCACAGTCCGATCCCCCGGAAATACCTGCCGGGCCAGCAGATATCCGGCCAATACCGTTATCGCCCCCATGAGCAAGCTCATCCAACGCACCAGGTGGACGGCCAACACCGTGCCCTGATAGGGCCAACGCTCGCTCGGCGCGTGCACGACCATGTTCACGTTACGGTCGGGGGTGAGCCGGCCGATATCCGCGTGGGGATTCAGCCGGCGCACGGCCATCAAATCGTTCGTATCAATCCAACGGGTCAGCAGCGCCCCCAGCGCATAGTAGAGGGGGGGCTGGCTGCCCTCCTGCCGCCAGGGGCCAACTCGCTCCAGGCGCTGAACAGGCAAGCCATGGCCATCGGCCAGATGCTTGACGAAGGGATAATGCCAAAGCTCGTCAGAGGCCTCAAAAACAGGCGTGACCACGCTGTAGATAAAACCCACCAGCAAGAAGACCACCAAAATGAGCGCGATCCCCCGATGTGCTCCCCAAAGCGAGCGCAAGCCAGAGGTCAAACGCTCAACGCCCTGCGAGAGCATGGTAGACCTCCAAGGTGCGGGCCGCAATGCGCCTCCAGTCGAACTCCGCGGCGAGGGCACGCGCCCCGGCTTGAAGTCGCCGACGCAGGGCCACATCGTCGGCCAAGCGCAGGATGGCCGCGCTGAGGGCCTGAGGATCTTGGGGCGGCACGAGGAGGACGTTCTCCCCATCCCGCAATTGGGGCACGCTTCCTTGAGGCCAGGTGGTGACGATGGGCATGCCGTGCGCCAAGGCGGCCATGAAACTCCCTCGGCGGAATGAGGCCCCGTCGCGATAGGGCAACACGCAGATATCCGCGCTCAAGAAGCTGGCCGAGACCTCCTCAGGGGGCGTGTAGCCCGTCCAGATCACCCTTTCCTCAAGGCCTCGCTCACGAATGGAGCGTTTCACGGCCTCCAGATAAGCGCGGTTTGTGGGATCACTGGCCCCCACCGTCCCCCCGATCATAAGCAAGCTCGTGCGCCGCCCGGAGCGCCACAGGATATCCAGGGCGGCAATCAGCTCCTCGCCCCCTTTGCTCGCATTCAAAAAGCCGAAATAACAGAGCAAGAGCGTATCCTCGTCAACGCCCCAACGCCTTCGCCATAAGGCACGATCATAGTCGCTGGGCGGCACACAGGGGATATTACTGCCGATGGGGATAAGCTCCAACCGAGGCATCCAAGGATAAGCGCTCAGCCGTTCCCGGTCTTGAACATTGGTCACGATGACCCCCTGGCACGCGCGCGCCAAGGCGAGATTAACGCCCCAGCGCACGCGCCCGGCCTTGGGAAAGAGATACGGCACCAAAAGATCGTGAAAGGTCACCACAAAGGCGCATCTCCTTGACATCCGGAAAACCCAGGGCAGGAAATTGATCGCCGGATGCATGCCGTAAGCCGCCGTCTGATACTGGATGTTGACGATATCGGGGTTCAGCT
>DAOTVR010000058.1:0-1597 GCA_034436315.1 Anaerolineae bacterium | reverse complement strand
AGGCTGATCCGCCTGGGCACGCAGGACGTCTTCGGGGAGTCGGGCACCGCCGACGAGCTGCTGGAGAAGCACGGCCTGACGGCCTCGGCCATCGCCGCGCGGCTGCGCCACGAGTTCGGCAGATAGCTTGTCGTAACTTGCTTCAGGGCGGATGGTTATCGTATATGAGCCGGATTCACCACAAAGGCGCAGAGATACGAAGACCAGAAATACACCACAAAGGCGCTAAGGCACTAAGTTTATAAGAGCTTTCTCAATAATCTCCTGGTTCTTTGTGTCTTCGTGGTAGGGACGCCTTTCAATCGAAAGCGCAGGTATCATCATGAAAAGGGTCGTCAGCGTCAGCCTGGGGAGCAAGTCGCGCGATTACCGCATCGTCGTGGAGCTATTGGGACAAGAGATCTCCATTGAGCGCATCGGCACCGACGGCGACGTGGCCCGGGCCAAGCAGCTCTACGAGGAGCTGGATGGCCAGGTGGATTGCCTGGGCATCGGCGGGGCAGTGCTCAACATAGATGCCGTGGATCGCCAGTACCCCTTGCCCTCCATCTACAAGCTTATCCAGAACGTCAAGCACACGCCGGTGGTGGATGGCACGGGCTTCAAGGAGGTGATGGAGCGCCGCATGGCCCAGTACCTGGAGGATAAGGTCGGCGCCGAGATCGCCCCCAAGACGGCCCTCGTCTGCTCGGCCACCGACCGCATGGGACAGGCGCGCTCCTTCGTAGAGGCGGGCTACGAGGTCGTCTTTGGCGACTTGATGTTCGCCCTGGGCATCCCCATTCCCATCCGCAGCCTAGAGGGGGTCAGGCGGCTGGCCCACCTGATAGCCCCCATCGTGCGCCATCTGCCCATGAGCATGCTCTATCCCACCGGCGAACGCGAGGACGTCAACACGCCGCGCTTTGAAAAGTGGTTCCGCTGGGCGCAAGTTATCGCCGGGGATTGCAATTACATCACCCACTACATGCCCCTGGACCTGCGTGGCAAGGTCATCGCCACCAACACCACCACCGAGCGCGACGTGGCCCTCTTTCGCCAGCGCGGGGTGCGCTATCTCCTCACCAGCACGCCGCGCCTGGGCACGCGCTCCTTCGGCACCAACCTGATGGAGGCGGTGCTGGTGGCCCTGGCGGGCAAGGGGCGCGCCCTGGAGCGGGCCGAGATAGAGGAGCTCTTGCAGAGGCTGGGCTGGCAGCCCAACTTGGAGAGGCTGAACTAGTGCTCGGTCGTCAGTTGCCAGCCAGCAGGTGTCAGCGATCGGTCATCGGCCGTCGGCCAGCAGGGGCCGGTCATCGGCGGCTGGGAGCCGTCCTGGGGCTGGTGATATGCCTATGCCTAGCCGTCTCCGCCCCGGCGCGGGCTGCCGAGCCGGCACGGGCCTGCGAGATCCCCTTGCTGCCCCTGGGAGGCTCGGGCCGCGTGGGGTTGGTGGCCTATGTGCTGGAGGCCAAGCTCTCTTGCCAGGGTGGAAGCTGCACGATCGGCGTGGAGCAAGGCTACTTTATCGAGAACAAAGAGCACAGGGCCATCACCCTGCGCCTCGGCCTAGACCTGGGAGGACGTTCGGACCTCTCGGGCCTCGTGCTGCGCGATG
>DAOTVR010000057.1:0-12951 GCA_034436315.1 Anaerolineae bacterium | reverse complement strand
GAAGGGCTTGCTGGATATCCTGGTGCGCCGTGTGATGCTCGGCCGCGGAGATCGGCGGGCTGCCGAGCGCTTCCGCGCCCAATACGGGACCTACCCGCCGGCGCTATTGACCATCAGCCCGGGGAAGGCCTGCAACCTGCATTGTCCCGGATGCTGGGCCGACGCGGGGCCGGCCAGCGAGAAGCTAGAGTGGGAGCTTGTAGATCGGATCATCGGCGAGGCCAAGGCCCTCTGGGGAGCGCGTTTCTTCGTACTCACCGGTGGCGAGCCCTTGGCCTATCGTTCGGGGGGCAAGGGGGCCCTGGAGCTGGCCCAAAAGCACAACGATTGTTTCTTTATGATGTACACCAACGGCACGCTCATCACCGACGAGCTCGCCGCGCGCCTGGCCGAGTTGGGCAACCTGACCCCGGCGGTCTCCTTAGAGGGCTGGCGCGAGCAAACCGACCGTCGTCGGGGCGAGGGGGTCTTTGACCAGGTGGTCACGGCGATGGGGCATCTGCGCCGTCACGGGGTGCTCTTTGGGGTCTCGCTCACGGCCACGCGCTATAACTGCGAGGAGATCCTAAGCGACGCTTTCGTGGATTTCTGCTTCAACGAGCAGGGCGCGCTATATGGCTGGATCTTTCAATACATGCCCATTGGCCGTTCCATCACCTTGAACCTCTCCCCCACGCCGGAACAACGTCTGTGGATGTGGCGGCGCATCCGCGAGCTGGGGCAGACGCGCTATCTCTTCTTCGCCGATTTCTGGAACCAGGGCACCCTCACCGAAGGGTGCATCGCCGCCGGACGCAGCACGGGCGGGGGATACCTCTATATTGACTGGAACGGCGCCGTCAGCCCGTGTGTCTTTACGCCCTACGCGGCGGCCAACATCAAGGAGGTCTATGCGCGCGGGGGAACGCTCAACGACGTGTGGGCGGAGCCTTTCTTCGCCGCCATCCGCCAGTGGCAGAAAGAATACCGGGAGAAGAAGGGCAACTGGATGATGCCCTGCCCCAACCGCGATCATTACGCCGATTTGCGCCGGCTGTTGGCCACTTATGAGCCGGACCCCCTGGATGAAAACGCCCGCGAGGCGATGCTTGATCCGGCCTATGCCCAGGGCCTACAGGAGTATGACCTGGCCTACCAGCAGCTCTCGGAGGATATCTGGAAGCAGCAATACCTGCGCCCCGTGGCATAAAAAGCTTTAGCGGCGACAGCCGCATTGGAGGCAACATGGCAACGAAGGATATGGTCCTTGAGGCCCTACGCGGGGTCATGGACCCGGAATTAGGCCTGAGTGTCGTGGACCTGGGCATGATCCGCGAGGTGCTCATCTCGGGCGAGCAGGTCGAGGTCAAGATGGTGCTCACGGCTCCGTTCTGTCCCCTCGCGGACGCGATCACCGAGGACGCCCGGCAGGCTATCGAGGCCCTTCCCGGCGTCCGGGAAGCTAAGGTGACTTTGCTCGACGAGCCGTGGGATCCCGCGTGGATCAAGCGAGGGGCGTGAGTTAGAGGGAGGGCTGTCCTCGGCGGGCAGCCAAGGAGAGGGGGTGATGAAAGGGATGTCTCAGCCGCTGGAGCCGTTCCGTTGCACCTGCAAAGGCCCCCGGCCCACGTTGGTGGATCTCGGCAACGGGCGGATGGTGGGGCTGATCGCGTTACCGGAGATCCTGGAGCACTTTCGCTCGCAGGGGAGGGCGAGTTCGCCGGAGCTGGCCGAAGAGCTCTTGGCCGCCATCAAGGTGTACAATTACGTCGCCGATTCTGTGACGGAGCTATACAAGGCCGTCCTGCTGCGCGAGTATGAGGCCTACTGCGCGAAACATCCCTTGGGGGCGCCGACCGGATAGGGCCTCAGGCCAGGTTGGGCGAGATCTTGCTGAGGCAAGAGGCCCTTGAGCCGGCCCTGTAAGGGGTGAAGGCGTCAGGGCTGAGGGTGTCTGCGTGACCTGGCGGTTGCCTGGGGGTTTAGGAAAGCAACGAACTATTCCAAAAAGGAGGATATACGCCGATGACCCAAAACTCCCAGCAAATGGTCGCCATCGTCACCGACAGCGCTGCCTGCGTGCCGCCGGACTTGGCCCGAGCATATCGCATGCAGGTCGTGCCCTATCAGTTAGTCTGGGATGGCCAGGTTTACCTGGATGGCCAGGGCCTGACGCCGTCCGAGTTCTATCGGCGCTTTCGGACCAGCTCCACCTATCCTACCACCGCGACGCCCACGATAGGCCAATTCATCACCGCCTACCAACGCGCCGCCGAATACGCTCAAGAAGGCGTCGTCGCCGTCCTCGTGGCCGGGACCCTTACCAGCACGGTGCGCTTGGCCCAGCAAGCCGCGCAGGAGGTCAACATACCCGTACGCATCGTAGATACGCATACCGGGGCCACGCCGGAGGGGTTCATTGCCCTAGCGGCAGCGCGAGCTGCTTGGCGGGGGGCCTCTCTGGATGAAGTCGTTGCCGTCGCCGAGGCCTACCGCGAGCGCGTGGGCATGTTCTTTGCCATGGAGACCCTGGAGCACCTGCATCGCGGCGGGCGCATCGGCAAGGCGGCCACTCTCCTCGGCGCGCGCCTGCGCATCCAGCCCGTGCTGACGGTAGCCGAGGGCCAGGTGCAACCGGTTACCGTCACCCGCAGCCGGCAGCGGGCCTTGGAGCGCCTGGTAGAGGAGACGGCCAAGGTCGTGGGTACCAGGCCGATTCGGGCCTCCGTCTTCCACGCCGACGTGCCTGAGGAGGCCCAACAACTGGCCGAGCGCGTGCAGCGGGAATTCAACTGCTTGGAGTTCTTTATCTCCGAGTTCACCCCGGTGATGGGGGCGCACACCGGGCCGGGGATCATCGGTATCGCCTATTGTTTGGAGGATGCGGCATGAGCGGTAAGCTGCTCAAACAAGCGCTGTTGATCTTGTTTGGGTATCTGTGTGGCTCCGTTTCGTTCGCCTATTTAGCCGGCCGCCTGTGGCGGGCGATCGACCTACGGCGCTACGGCAGCCGCAAGTTGAGCGCCTCCAACGTTTACACGTTCTTGGGCTTCGGCGGCCTGGCTTTGGTGGGCATCCTGGATATCGCCAAGGCCGTTTGGCCGACATGGCTTTCCATCCGCCTGGGCTACGAGCTGGCGGTGACGGTCTGGGTGGGCCTGGCGGCGATGGCCGGGCACAATTGGTCGCTCTTCCTGGGCTTCAAGGGCGGGCGGGGCATCAGCACGGCGTTGGGGTTGTTGCTTTGCATCTTCCCCTGGGGCGTGCTCTGGATGTTGGGCTGGGTGGCCATCGGGCGGCTGATGCCCCACGCCGCCGCAGCGCCGGCCCTGTTGGGCTTTATCAGCTTGCCCTTCTTCGCCGCCCTTCTGGGCCAGCCCGCGGCCACGGTGTGGGGCTGTTTGGGGATGCTCCTGCTCACCATCCTCAAGCGGCTGGAGGGCAATCGCCAGCCCATCCCAGCCCACGAGAGCACCTGGCGGGTGCTCTGGCGGCGGCTGGTGCTTGACCGCGACATCGCCGACTTTGAAGCCTGGGTTCACCATACCCCCAACGCGAGCCAGCAGGCGCGTTAAGGTTTATGGAGCTCCGGGTTGGGGTACCGTGGCAGGCGCGGCCTGCCGGAAGTGCTGCTAGGCGGCACCGTGGAAAACGTGGTCAAGCACGCCCATTGCCCGGTGCTGGTCACTCGCTAAGCTGAATGCCCTCAGACAAAAGGGCGGCATTCGCCCGGTTCATAGGAGGAGGTGCCCGATGAGGAAGGTGATCGTTGCCGTAGACGGCTCTGATTATGGCGTGACGGCTGCGCGGACGGCAGTTGAGCTGGCGCAAGCTTGCCACTTGGGAGAGCTGACGTTCGTCCACGTCGTCTCGCTCAAGCCCGGCCAGATCGGCACGCTCGAATACCCCGATCGCCCCGATATCCCAGAGCGCTGGCCCGTCTTTCAGGAGCCGCTGGGCATCGCCCGCGCGGCCGGGGTGAAGGTGCGCTGCGAGGTGCTCTACGGACATCCCGCCGAGCAACTGCTGCACTATGCGCGACAGCAAAAGGTTGACCTGATCATCATGGGCAGCCTGGGGACCAGCGGCATCAAGGAGTTCTTCTTGGGCAGTGTGGCCAGCCGCGTGGTCGCCGATGCGCCCTGCTCGGTGTGGGTGGTCCGTCCTGGCTTTCGCCTGACCGGGGAAACAAGTTAGCCGAACCATAAACCTTTTGCCGAGGGACTTGCATGCAAGCATATCACGTCGTCGTCCAACGTCTCGATGAAGCCCACGCTGAGGCGCGGGTGCGCACGTTTCGCCTGGCGATGGGCGCGCGGCGCAATGATCCTTCGGTGGGGCCTAACGCGGTGGAAACGTTGCTTTCTGCCCTGGGCACCTGTCTGCTCACCAACGTGAACACGCTCACGGAACAAATGCACGTGGACATCCAGGATGCCTATGTGGAGTTGCGGGGCGAGCGCCAGGATAAGCCGCCGCTATTGACGCATATCACCTGTCGGTTGGTGTTGGTCAGCGCGGAGCCGCACAGCCGATTGGAGACGCTCTTCGAGCTGGCGCAAAAGTGGGGCACGGTGAGCAATACCCTGGCTCGGGCCGTGCCGCTGGAGATGGAATTGGTCGTGCAAGCCCCGGACGAGGCAAAACCATAAAAAGGGACAACGATGGCTCTTTGTTGGGTTAAAGCCGGGCAGTGCGGGCAAGAGACGAGCGTAGAGGCCCGCAAGGTGGATATGACGCATGTCGCCTTTGAGATCACCACCACGTGCGAACACATCCAGGCGTTGGCCGACGAGCTGGGAGAGGTGGATGTGGCCCATGAGATGTCCTGCTCACTGGGTGAAACGCGCGTCTATACCTTGGCGGCCAAGCATGTCTGTCGTAATAGCTGTATCGTGCCCGCCGCCATCCTCAAGGCGATGGAGGTCACTGCGGGTATCTTTCTGCCCGGCGATTGCCAGATAGAGTTCGTCCAGAGCACCATCTAAGTGATGCACGCCGTATTACGACTATGCTAAGGAAAGGGGATAATCGGAAGTTCCAATGTTCATGTCTATTGTAACGCGCTCAAATGGCTCAGATCAAAAGATAACGACCGATCGCGATCAAGAGGCCTGGCATGTGCTCGCCGTGCCCGATGTCTGCGCGCGCTTCGGCACCTCGCCCAAAGATGGCCTGAGCGCCGAAGAGGCGGCGCGACGCCTCGCTCAATATGGGCCTAACGAATTGGCCGAGGCGCCCCGGCCTTCCTTCTTACAGCGGCTGTGGGGGCAGTTCAATAGTTTCTTGGTGATCCTCCTCATCGTGGCCGCCGTGATATCCGCCATCTTGGGGGATTACCTGGAGAGCGGGGCCATCCTGGCCATCGTGGTGCTGAACGCCGTGTTGGGGTTGATCCAGGAGGGGCGCGCGGAGGCCGCCCTGGAAGCCTTGGCTAAGCTGGCCGCCCCCGAGGCCCAGGTGATCCGCGACGGCCATCACCTCACCATCCCCGCGCGGGAACTGGTCCCCGGCGACCTCGTGGTCCTGACGGCGGGGAACTATGTGCCCGCCGACCTGCGCCTAATCGA
This sequence comes from Anaerolineae bacterium, assembly GCA_034436315.1. Classification (GTDB taxonomy): domain Bacteria; phylum Chloroflexota; class Anaerolineae; order UBA1429; family UBA1429; genus DAOTVR01. Next base: position 7,402 of record DAOTVR010000057.1, on the reverse strand, counting down.
GACGGTCAACCTGCGCATTGAGGAGGCCGCGCTCACCGGCGAATCGGTCGCCGTAGAGAAGGACGCCAACCTCATCCTCCGCCAGGATGCCTCGTTAGGGGATCGGCGCAACACGGCCTTCATGGGCACGGTCGTCAGCTATGGCCGCGGGCTGGGGGTCGTCGTCAGCACGGGGATGCACACCCAGATTGGCCTGATCGCCACGATGCTCCAGCGGGTGGAACAGGAACCCACCCCCTTGCAGCGCCGCCTGGACCAACTGGGGCGGGTGCTGGGCATCGGCGCGCTGGTTGTCTGCGCCCTGGTGTTCCTGGAGGGCCTCTTGAGCGGCGCGGCCCCGGTGGAGATGTTCCTCATCGCCGTGAGCCTGGCCGTGGCCGCCGTGCCCGAGGGCTTGCCGGCGGTGGTGACCGTGACCTTGGCCCTGGGGATGCGCGAGATGATCCGCCGCCACGCCCTGATCCGCCGGCTGGCCTCCGTAGAGACCCTCGGCTCCACCACCGTCATTTGCGCCGATAAGACGGGCACCCTGACCCAAAACGTGATGACCGTGACCCGCATTTGGGCCGACGGCCTCACCATCCAGGTGACCGATGAGCAAGGCGACGGGGCCTTTCGCTTAGATGGGCGACCTATTAACTTGAGGGATTATCCCGCGGCGGCTACAGCCCTCTGGGTGGCTACGCTGGCCAACGACGCGGTGATGGAGAGAACTCAAAACACAGCCAGCGGCTATCGCCTGGTGGGTGACCCCACCGAGACGGCCCTGCTGGTTGCCGCCGCCAAGGTCGGGACGAGCCGCGAGGAGTTGGAGAGCGCCTACCCGCGCATCGGCGAGGTGCCCTTTGATTCCAGCCGCAAGCGCATGACCACCGTGCATCGGGTCGTTGCGCCGGAGCCGGAGGATATCAGCCCCTTCTACGATGCGACGGCCAAGGGCTGGGAGGTGGCCGTCAGCAAGGGCGCTGCCGATATCCTCCTGGATCTGTGTACGCATTACCAGACCATGCAAGGCGAGCGGCGAGAGCTCACCGAGGAGGTGAGGGCCAAGATCTTGCAGGCCAACCAGGCTTTATCCGAAGGGGCCTTGCGCGTCTTGGGGCTGGCCTATCGGGTGAAGCCGGAGGGCTTTGATAGCCAAAAACCCGAAGAGATAGAGCGCGAGCTCACGTTCGTGGGCCTGGTGGGGATGATAGATCCCCCACGTCCGGAGGTCAAGCCGGCCCTGCAACTGGCGCGGCGGGCCGGGATTCGCACTATGATGATCACCGGCGACTATGCCCAGACGGCGCGGGCCATCGCCCAGGAGATCGGGCTGATCGGCCCCGATGATCCCGTGTGCTCCGGGAGCGAGCTAGAGGCGATGGGCGATACGGAGCTGGACCGCGTGGTGCGCACGACGCAGGTCTATGCACGGGTCTCCCCCGAGCACAAGCTGCGCATCGTGGAAGCGCTGCAACGCAACGGGCATATCGTGGCCATGACCGGCGACGGAGTGAACGACGCACCGGCGCTCAAGCGGGCCGATATCGGCGTGGCCATGGGCATCGCCGGGACCGATGTGGCCAAAGAGGCCGCCGATATGGTCCTAACCGACGATAACTATGCCAGCATCGTCGCCGCCGTGGAACAAGGGCGGATCATCTACGCCAACATCCGCAAATTCGTCTATTACCTGCTCTCCTGCAACTTGGCCGAGATCATGGTCATCTTTTTAGCCATCCTGGCCAACCTCTCCTCCCCTTTGACGGCCATCCAGTTGCTGTGGCTGAACCTGATCACCGATGGGGCCCCGGCCCTGGCGCTGGGGGTGGAGAAGGGCGAGCCGGACATCATGGAACAACCCCCGCGCCCACCCAAAGAGCCGGTCATTAATCGGCCCATGTGGGCGGGCATCGCCGTGCAGACGGTGGCCATCACCGCAGCGGTGCTGGGAGCCTATCTCCTGGGGCTGCGCCACTTCGCCGACATCCCGGCGATGGCCCATACAATGGCCTTTGTGACCCTATCCGGCTCAGAGTTGCTGCGCGCCTTTACCGCGCGCTCCGAGCGCCGCTCCCTTTTTGAGATCGGCCTCCTGAGCAACAAGTCCATGTTTTATGCGGTCGCGGCCTCGCTGGTCCTGCTCTTGGCCGTCGTTTACGTTCCCTTCTTGCAGCCGGTCTTTAACACCGCGCCCCTTGGCTGGGCGCAGTGGGAGGTCGTCCTGCCCTTGTTGCTCGTGCCCTCGGTGGTGGCCGAGTTGAACAAATGGATCATGAGGATAAGGACACACTAAAGGAAACTTATGGAAAACGGATTAATCCTTCAGGTTACCGATTTATGGGTTGCGCGCGAGGGCCGGCAAATCCTGCGGGGGGTGAACCTCGCGGTCAGCCGCCGGAGTATTCACGCCGTTTTGGGTTTGAACGGTTCAGGCAAGAGCACGCTGGCCTACACGCTGATGGGCTCGGCGGGGTACGTGCCGATCCGAGGGCAGATTCTCTTTGAAGGTCAAGACATCACGAAGCACAGTATCAGTGAGCGCGGCAAGCTGGGCATCACCCTCGCCTGGCAAGAGCCGGCGCGTTTCGAGGGCTTGACGGTGGAGCGTTACCTGAGCCTGGGGCAGCGCCAACCGGACATCCAGCGCGTGCGCGCAGCGCTCGAGGCCGTGAATCTGGATGCGAGTTACCTGCGGCGGTTCGTCGACGAATCGCTCTCGGGAGGCGAGCGCAAACGGATCGAGTTAGCGGCAGTCTATGCCATGGCCCCCAAGCTGGCGATATTGGATGAGCCCGATTCGGGGATCGATACTTTGAGTCTGACAGATATCGCCCGATTGATCCATCGCCTGGCCGAGGAAGGATCCACCGTGTTGCTCATCAGCCATCGTGACGAAGTGGTGGCCATCGCCGATACGGCCTCGTTGATCTGCGAGGGGCAGATCGTACAAACCGGCAACCCCGATAAAGTGTGCGACCGGTATGCCCGTTGCTGTCGCCCGTGCGACCGAGCCGAACGTGTGGAAGAAGAGGCTGCATATGAGCGACTTTGAGCAGATCCTACGGGCCTATGAGGAATCGGGGGGCAATCCTCAGTTTCTCAAATCGCCCAAGGTGGCGAGCCTGGTGGTCAGCGGGAACCAGGTGCTCGGCGCCAACAGCATCCCTGGGCTGACCATGACCGCCGAGCAATTGCCAGATGGGGTCAAGGCCCGCGTCATCGTCGAGCCCGGAACGCGAGTGGGACTGCCGGTGCACCTGTGTTTTGGTGTGCTCCCGGCGGAGGGGGTGCAGCGCATCGTCTCTGAATTTGAGATCGGCGCGGGGGCGAGCGTCGAGTTCATCGCTCATTGCACCTTCCCGAACGCCACCCATGTGCAGCACATCATGGAGGGCACGATCCACGTGGGTGAAGGGGCCACTATGCGCTATAAGGAAACCCATTATCACGGCCAGACGGGCGGCGTGGAGGTGTTGCCCAAGGCGCGGGTCGCCGTAGACAAAGGTGGACGCTATTTTTCTGCCTTCGGGTTGAGCCGGGGTCGGGCGGGCAAGGTGGATTTCGATTATGAGGTAGACGTCGCCGAGGACGGCGTGGCCGAGCTGGACGCCAAGGTGATGGGCTACGGTGACGACGAGATCATCGTGCGGGAGACGATTCGCCTGAACGGAGAGCGGGCGCGGGGGTTGGCCAAGTCACGCATCGCCGTGCGGGACCGGGCGCGCAGCGAGGTTTTCGGCACCACGGAGGGCAACGCTCCCTTTGCGCGCGGCCACGTGGATTGTGTGGAGATCGTGCGCGATCAGGCTATCGCCCGGGCGACGCCGCTTGTGCGCGTCACCAACGACCGGGCTCAGGTGACCCACGAGGCGGCGATCGGCACCGTGGATAAGAAGCAACTGGAGACGCTCATGGCGCGCGGTTTGGATGAAGAGCTTGCTGTAGATGTGATCATACGCGGCATGCTGGGCGAATAGGGGGATGAGCGTTAACTTGTTGTCCTTCAAAGAAAGGAAGGACAAGGCAAATGGCGGCTGAGCTGCACAAATGGACGCTCAGGTCAAGGATACGTTAGCTCAACGCAAAATGACGGAGAAAAGGGATGAAAGACTATGCCGAATATGCTGGGCGACTCGGAGCTATCTTGGGGCTGGAGCGGCTTCCGGTGGCGGTCAAGTTTGTGAGCCAACACGAGGCCGTGCCCGATGGGTTCATCGTCATGCCAGGTCTCCGCTATTGCCAGGCTTTGATGGAAGCGAGCCGAGGAGCCAAGGTGCTTTTGACCCCCGATAACGTCACCTGCCCCGCCTCAGCGGCAGCGTTGGGCTTCAAACCCCTCCCTAATAAACTGGAGACAGGGGAAATGCTCGTGGCTTACGGCATTTTCGCCGACGCCGAGGCCGGGCGCAACACGATTCATTCCATGCCTCGGCTTCCCATGGGGCAGTATAAGGCCGTCGCTGCCTGTCCCCTGGGAGAGGCACCATACACACCGGACGTGGTGGTGATCGAATCTCAACCTGAACGCCTGATGTGGCTCGCCCTGGCCTCTGTGCGCCGGACGGGGGGCCGGCTCAACCTAAGCACGGCGATCTTGCAAGCCACCTGCGTGGACGGCACCATCCTGCCTTTTGTAGAACAAAGGCTCAATGCTTCGTTGGGGTGTTACGGTTGCCGCGAGGCCACCGATATGACTGAGAGCGAGTGCATCCTTGGGTTTCCTGGGCACAAGTTGGAAACCCTTATGGCCGAGCTGGAGGAGTTGGCCACCAAGGCGATGCCCCGAGTGCGAGGGAAAAACGCCTATCAGGCCCTTGCTCGCCGCACCCAACTTGAGGGGAAGCATGCTGATTGAACATTATCAGATCAAAGTGACTTCGCCGCCTTGTGATCCCGGCAGCGAGCGCTGGTCCGCCTTTGCCAGCCTAGAGGAGGATATCGGCGAGGTTCTGCCCTATCTGAACGCTGTTTGGCCGGACGCTATCTACGACCATGCGGCCAAGGTGCTGACCCGACGCTCCGGCGGGCACGCCATAGCTATCCGCCCCCGCGAGGTGGCGGTGAGCAACGTGTTGGATCGCCAAGATGCCGAGCGGCTGGTCAAGGAGCTGATCGCCGAGATCAACCGGGTTTGGGAGCGACGCCAGGAGATCGTCCCGCAGACCACGATGAGGAAGCGCCCCACGGCGATGGAGATCTACAAGCTCCTGCCCAGGACGAATTGCCGGGCCTGCGGGCAGCCCACCTGTTTCACCTTCGCCCTTCAGGTGGCCGCCGGAGGCGCCGAGTTAGCCCAGTGCTCGCCGCTCCAAGCGCCCGAGTGGGCCGCACAGAGGCGGCTTCTGGAGCAGATGTTGGGCTTGAGCTAGATTTTCGCCCGGAAGGAGCAGCTGTGGCTTGCAGCCGCGACCGCGCCGCTCGTCAAACGATTCTGGAAAAACCCTGCCCTCCCGCGGAAGAGTTGACGAAAGCCCTTGATGAGGGTATTATTTACTTATTCTACAGAAATTCTAGACATTAGAAAAAGGACTTATGCTCATTCGCTCGAAACTTGCCCTGAAGGAGAATCAATGACTTCTGAGCCTCTTAGAAGAAGTGAGCCTCGGCCTAAGACGACCTATGTTTTGGGGATGATCCTGGCGCTTGCCTTAGCCCTATCATTCATCCTAGCCCCGGGCGGCCGCGCCGACGAGGGCTTGGTTTACCTGCTTTACTTCTACGACCCGAACTGCTCCATCTGCGAGGAGACGCATCGCCAGGTGCTTGAACCTCTGATGGCCGAATACAGCTCGCGCATTGTCGTTGAGGAGCGCAGCATCGCCGACTCGGCCAACTTTGAGCTGATGATCAAGCTGGAGCAAGAGTACAAGGTGATGGCCGGGGGCATCCCCGAAGTCTTTATCGGCCAGGATGTGTTGGTCGGCGCGGAGGAGATCAGGGCCAAGCTCAAGGAGCGCATTGAATATTATCTGGCGCGAGGCGGGGATCGCTCCTTGCCGGCCAAGGTGCTCACCTTGGTCCCCACACCATCCTCTGGCGCCAGTTCTGTGCCTGAGAACCTGTGCGACGTGTGCGCCAAAGCCCACGGCTTTGAGGTCCCTAAACCGACGCCGGCTGACCAAGGGGCGGCGACGGCCAAAGCGATCATCTATGCGGCCTACTTCTACCAGCCGGGCTGCGACGAATGCGAACGCGCCGAGCACGACCTAAAGTACATCCAGGACAAGTACCCTCAACTCCAGGTTCGTCGCTTTGACGTCAAGGAGGAGGCCGCCCTGAACCAGTACCTCTGTATCCAGGCCCAGGTCCCGGCGGAGAAACACCTCACCGCCCCGGCGCTCTTTATCGGCCAGGGCTATCTGATCGGCGAACAGATCCGCGCGCCGGCGATAGAGAGCCTGATCGCCCCCTACCTCTCCTCCGGCGCCCCGGAGCCTTGGGCCGGCTGGGAGGCCCGCAAACAGGAGGCCGAGGCGGCCATCGTGGAGCGCTTCCGCTCCCTCAGGCTGGCCACCATCGCTGGCGCCGGGCTGATAGACGGCATCAACCCCTGCGCCTTCGCCACCATCATCTTCCTCATCGCCTACCTCTCCGCCTACGAGCGCAAGGGGCGCGAGATCCTGGCGGCAGGCATCGCCTTTAGCGCCGGCGTCTTTCTCACCTATATCGGCGTGGGTTTTGGCTTCTTAAGGTTCCTGGCCTCTTTGCCCTTCCTGAACGTCATCGGCAAATGGGTTTACGGGATAACCATGCTGCTCTGCCTGGCCCTAGCCTGGGGCAGCATCATGGACTATTTCAAGGCCCGGGCCGGCAAGACCCAGGAGATGGCCCTCCGATTGCCCGACCGTTTCCGCAACCTGACCAAGCGCCTCATCCGCCGGGGCGCTTCCGCGCGGCAGTTCGTGCCCGCCTCCTTCGTGCTCGGCCTGGTGATCTCCCTCGTGGAGCTGGCCTGCACCGGCCAGGTCTACCTGCCGACGATCATCTTCGTCCTGGGCATCCCGGAGTGGCGCGCGCGGGCCAGCCTGGCGCTGCTGCTTTACAACGTCATGTTCATCTTGCCCCTGGTGGTCGTGTTCCTGCTGGTTTACTTCGGCACCACCTCGGAGCAGCTGATGGCTTGGCTCGCCAAGCGCACCGCGGCGATCAAGCTGGTCACCGCGGCGCTCTTCGTCCTTTTGGCCGGGTGGCTGGCCTATAGTATCATTGCTCTTTAAGGTGGCGTTTATGAGATATCGCTGGTTCTCCATCGCGTCGCTGTTTCTCCTATGGAGCGCGCTCGTTGCGGGCTGTGCGCCGGCGCCCTCGTCCACGTCGGCGAGCACGCCCCCAGCAACCGCGCGCACGCCTGCGCCGACGCGATACCATGACGTGGCTCCGCCCCCGGCAACGGCGACCGCGCGAGCTTTAAGCCCCA
>DAOTVR010000056.1:0-2824 GCA_034436315.1 Anaerolineae bacterium | reverse complement strand
TTTGTGTCCAGAGTACGTTCCGTCTGTCGCAATTGGGAGCCCTTCTCGGTTAGGCTCCATGGGCTGGGAGTCTTCAAAGGTCAGAACGACCATCTCATCTATATCCAGATCGCCGAGCCTCAAACGCTCATAGCCCTACACAATGAACTCCTAAAGGCCGTGGAAGGCCTGATCACTCCTCAAGACGAACGCTATCGCAAATGGTGCGTAACATCCTATCAGCCGCACGTGACTTTAGGCCTTGGCCTGACCGACAGGGAACTTGAAGAGTTCCTGCATACGGGGACATTACACCCATTTGACGAATCATTCGAGGTTTCAGGCCTCTGGCTAGCGCAACAAGCTCCCAACGGCCCCTGGCAGTACATCACCGAATTCCCCTTGGGCACCTCCCCCAAAACCTAGATGGTCGCTTGGTCACCGGGATAGGGCACCATCGTCTCCAACACGCCGATCTCGTGCAAACTCTTTTCTAAAGCGAGTGCGGCTTCCTCTTCACCGTGGACGATAAAGACTTTGCGCAACCGTTTAGGGTCTAATTTGCCGATATAGCTCAGCAATTCCCTCTGATCGGCATGGGCACTATAGCCATCAATGTGGGCTACATGGGCGCGCAACGTGTACATCTCGCCGAAGATGGGCACCTGTTCGTTACGCTCCAAGATGCGCCGGCCGAGCGTATGCTCCGCCTGAAAGCCGACGAATAGGATCGTGTTGCGAGGATCCTCAATGTTATTCTTAAGGTGATGAAGGATGCGGCCCGATTCACACATCCCCGATGCACTGATAATGATCATCGGCCCGTCACGGTTATTGAGTGCTTTACTTTCCTCCACCTGGCGAATATAGTGTAGCTCTCTGAAGCCAAAGGGGTTAGGATCACGCTGCATGAAGGCGAGGGTCTCTGCATCGTAACATTCCGGATGTCTAAGAAAGATCTCGGTTGCATCGGTGGATAAAGGGGAATCCACAAAGATGGGTAAGCTGGGAATCTCGCCGGCGTTGCGCAAGCGATGTAGAGCGTAAACGATCTCCTGGGTACGTCCCACGGAGAAAGCGGGGATGATCAGTTTGCCCTGTCGCGCAACAGTCTCATTGACGACGTCTTTAAGTTGCTCTTCGGCCTCCTTGGGCGTCCCATGCAGCCGTGCCCCATAGGTGCTTTCGGTGATGAGGTAATCAACGTGGGGAACAACCTGAGGATCGCGCAAGATGAGCAGACCCTCACGCCCAAGATCGCCCGTAAAGAGCAAGCGAAAGCCCCGTTTATCCTCAGTAATGTCCAATACACACAAGGCTGAACCCAATATATGCCCTGCATCACAGAAGGTCAGCCGGACTCCCGGAGCAATCTGAACCGGATCGTCATAGCCCAAGCTAACGAAATGACCCAAGCTGGCCTCTACGTCAGCCACAGTGTAAATGGGCTCCACGGGATCGAGTCCCTTACGGACGCGCTTTTTGTTCACATACTCCACATCGGCCTGCATGATATGGGCCGAATCAAGCAACATGATGCTGCACAGATCGGCCGTGGCCGAGGTGGCATAGATCTTGCCCTGGAAGCCGGAACGCACCAGATTGGGAATATTGCCGCTATGATCAATGTGCGCGTGGGACAAAACCAGAGCATGGATCGCCGCAGCCTCAAAGGGCAAGTTGCGGTTGCGCTCAAAGGACTCCTGGCGGCGTCCTTGAAACAGCCCGCACTCCAGGAGAATACGCTTCCCATTTAGGCTCAGTAGGTGCATAGATCCGGTGACGGTCCGAGCTGCCCCCAAAAATTCAATTTTCATCCAGTCCTTGTCCTGCAAAACAGGGATTGCCTGAGGATATGACCAGGGAGGTGCTCTTGTCAAGCACAGAGCATGCCCGCGCGGAGGACGGTCGGTTGACATCTAACCACACTCTTCATATGATATGTCAAGCCAAATATCCTACGAGAGGCAAGATCCCATATGAATAGCCGTGAACGCTTTCTCAATTCTCTCCTCGGCGGGCCTGTAGATCGCTTCTTCCGCTACGAGCATGGCTGCTGGCCCTCCACCCGCGAGCGCTGGCTTCTGGAGGGCTACCCCGCCGAGGCCGGCTGCTATCACGACGACCCCGGCTTCCGCGCGTTTTTCCAGATGGACCCTTTGGTGCGCATCAAGATCAATTCCGGCTATACCGATTCGCCCTACCAGCCCAAGTTCGAGCGGCGCGCCCTTGAGGAAAGCCGCGAGCATCTGCTCTACGTGGACGAGGACGGCATCACCAAGCGGGTCCTGCGGCGCAACGAGGATACCTCCATGCCCCAGTTCGTGCGCTTCCCCGTGGCCGGGCGAGAGGATTGGCGGCGCGTGCGCGCCCGCCTCAACCCCGACGACGCCCCGGCGCGCATCGGCGACCGCGCCGCCCTGCTCCAACAGTGTTCCGACCCCGAGGTAGCCACGCTCCTGCCCATCTGCGGCGCCTTCGGCCACCCGCGCAACCTCCTGGGCGATGAGGGCCTCTCTTTCGTCCTCTACGACGACCCTGCCTTGCTCCACGAGATCCTGGAGAACTGGTGCGAGCTTTACGTCAAGCTGATTCGCGCGCTCACCGCCCTGGTGCGGGTGGACGCCGTGCTCATCTGGGAGGATATGTGCTACAAGGGTGGGCCACTGATCAGCCCGGCGCACGTTCGTGCCTTTATGCTCCCCTACTATAAGCGCTTCATCCGCGAGGCACGGGAGTGCGGCGTGCAAGGGATCATCGTGGATACCGACGGCAACCTGCTCAGCTTGATTCCCCTCTTCCTGGAAGCGGGCGTCAACGCGCTGATGCCCTTTGAGGTACAGGC
>DAOTVR010000055.1:0-2843 GCA_034436315.1 Anaerolineae bacterium | reverse complement strand
AAAACGGATCAGCGCGCGATAGTTCATCGTACCGAGCGAACGCACAACCAAGCGCGACGACGAGCCGTAATTCGTGGTGGGATAGGGTTGAGCGATATGCGTGTCGTAGCCGTCGGCCCGGCCCGGCTTGATGGTGATGGTGCGCGGCGTCGGGGTCACGTTCGGGGTATTGGAGGGCGTTGGCGTGATCGTCGGCGTCCCCGGTATCGGGGTGATCGTCGGCATCCCCGGCGTCGGGGTGAGTGTAGGCGTGTCGCTCGCCGAGCTCGTCGCCGTTGGTGTATAAGTGGGCCCTACCGCGCCCATGCGCACATCCACCATGTGGATGTACTCGTTGCCATCGGCCATGCAGTCAATGCGGAAATCGGCGCCGGATAGGCCGTTGTTCAAGGCGGCGTCCGTCAGGTTAAAGACAGCCTGCTTCCAGAGGCCCGTGTTCCCCTTGGTGACCGTCCCCGCGACCCTCTGCCCGCTCGTGGAATCGTACTCCAGCCGCCAGGTATCCGTGCCGCGGTCCAGGTAGGTCACCGTGATCGTCGCCTCGCCGCCGGGGTGGGCGTTGCGATAGCGGTCGTCTATCTTGAACCACATGTAGCGGTTGCCGCTCGTCTGGTCGGTGCGCCGGCAGATCCAGCCCTCCTTCAGCCCGCTATCGCCGGTCCCCCGCAAAAAGCTCTGGCCCACCTCCAGCGCCGAGTTGGTGCAAGACGCTCCGAAGCTGCTCCAGTCGCTCGCGCGGACCGTCTCGTCCCTCGCCAGATAGGTCGTGGCCACGGTGCGGCCCTGGGGAAGGCTATCGTCCTGCTCCAGCCAGAAGCTATAGTTGCCCTTCTGAGGGTAGAGGTCCGTCGCACAGCCGGGATCCCAGCAATAGCCCGTCTCGCGCAGGATCACCCACACGCTGGGGGTATCGGTGACGTGCTTGCCCAGGTACTGCTTGGCCCAGCCCATGGTGGCCAGGATCGCCGTATAAGGGGGCTTGCCCGCGCACCAATTACAGAAGAGCAGATTGCGTTCCAGGGTGATGTAATCCGCGCGCCGGTGCAGCGCCGCGGCCACGGCCCAGAAGAACTGCACCGGGTCCGGCGGTATGCCCAGAGGCTCATAGCCCCCAACCATGTAATCGTAACCCTCAAAGCCCAGCGGAACCCACGGTTGATCGTTGGGGGTCGCCTCCACTTGGGCGAGGATGCGGTCCAACTTGCCACAGCCATCCCAGCCCGACTTGGTGCGCAGATCCACCCACGCGGGGATCGGATACAACTCCGCCGGAAACAGGCCCACACCTCGCTGAATTGCATAATCTGTGAAGGTCCTACGCTCACACTCATGCTTAAAGGTCGGAGCATTGGGCAACAATATGGGTTTGTTACGGAAATAATCCTTGTAAATCTGAGTGATGGCGTTGACGGTCTCGGCCCACTTACCCGACCAATCGGAGAAGCCATCCGCCGTCATGGCCGCCGTAACGCAACTGTCGTCCGAATCGTCACACGGCTGGCTCTCCCCGAACTTGCCCACGCCGATCTGGATGAACTCCACGTAGGGGTTGGTATCGTAGCGCTGGGCCAAGGCGCGGATGAAATTGCGGTACTTTTGCAGGTAGACGGAATCCCAATACCGGGGGATCTTGAAACTCGCCCCGCAGAGGATGGGGCGATGGCCCGCCGCGTCCACCCAAGCCGGCACCCGATAGGGCGGATTAGACGCGTTGCCCTCGTTTGCTCGCCCGTTGAACGTCAGGATGCCGAAGGCGGCCCGCTTACCCTTCGCCACCTCGCTGGCGATAAAGTCGTCTATCAACGACCACTGGTAGTTGCCCTCGGTAGGCTCCAGGTCATCCCAGTAGAAGGATTGGTGCCCCCCAACCAAGTGGTAGGTGGCGGGGTCCAGGTTGGCGTTATCCCGCGCGGCATAGAACCCGGGATAAGACCCCGAGGGCACCCACTGCACTTCCGCGCCCGAGCCACCCTCGGGACTGGAAGCGGGGACGGCCACATCCTCCGCCGGCGACCAGGCCAACGTGGTCAGCGCAGAGAGCAGGAGGATGGCGACAAAGAAGAAAACGGCTACCCTTGCATGCAATCGTCTCATCTTCCCTCACTCTATATCTGGTGATCAGGTGCTGGCCAATGGCCATCAGGTAGCGGCTGCCAGCCCCTCATCTCTACATCGTCCGTCGCGTGCGCGAATCGGAGCAAACGATCGCCCGATACCCGACAACGGATTATAGTGTATCCCCAACGATCTGGCGAATAGCTAGGCGCGTGCTTAACTTTTGAGACGAATACCTCCCTCCAAAGGATACGCCCTCGCCCCACATTCCCCGCCGAGGCCAAGCCCTGCAGGCTTCCCCATCAGTGCCCTTGCACCCTATGGGTATAGTACCGCGCCACCAAGGGCAAAAAGAGCCTGCTTGGCGCCGCCGGTGTGGCCGTCGGGGTGGGCGTCTGGGTCGCCGTGGGGGTCTCCACGGGCGGCTCAACGGGGTCTAGCGTCTCGCTTGGCGTCGCCGAGGGGGTCTCCGTCGGGCGCGGGGTGCTCGTGGCGGTCCCGGTCGGCGTCGCGCTGGCCGTGGGCGTCGCCGTCGGCGTGCTCGTGGGCGAGCTGGTTAACGTGGGCGTAGGCGTCGCGGTGGCGGTGGGCGTCAGGGTGGGCGTTTGAGTCGCCGTGGGGGTCGGCGTGTTTGTCGGCGTGGCGGTGGGCGTCGCCGTCCTCGTGGGGGTCAGCGTAGTGGTGGGTGTGGGCGTGCGCGAGGGCGTAGGGGTGGGCGTGAAAGTAGATGCCGAATCGCTCAGCCGCACATCCACCATGTGGATGTACTCGTCGCCATCGCCCAGGCA
>DAOTVR010000054.1:0-8973 GCA_034436315.1 Anaerolineae bacterium | reverse complement strand
ATGAGCTACACCTGCGTGAAGAGGGTAGTCCCTCGCCCCTTGGTGCACCGCGTGCGCAACGTCAGCCGGCTTGCCGTTTCCACGAATACCGTGCTCATCAACGTGCCCAAGCTCAAGACGCATAACCTGGCCATTACGACCTTGTGCCTCAAGAACCAGATGGGCCTGGACAACGTCTTTGATCGGCATTATTGCGCTCAGGCTATGCGTGAGCTACAGCAAGAACTTAAGTTGGATCGGGCTCCCGCGCGGCAGGAGATGGATCAGGCCCTGCACGAACGTTGGCAAGAAGGGCTGGCCCGCCGCCTGATCGATCTGGCTCAGGTCGTTCGGCCACATCTATGTATAGTGGAGGGCGTCGTGGGACGCGATGGTACCGGCTTTCATCAGGGGCGCAACTATCCCCTGGGCATGGTGGTCGCGGGGATCAATATGGTGGCTGTGGATAGTGTGGCCAGCTATATGATGGGCTTTGACCCTGGTCAGCTCATCTATCTGCGCATGGCCGCGGCCCATGGGCTCGGCTGCAATGACCTGGATCAGCTTCATATCTATACTGTAGAGGACGGCAACATCGTGCCTTGTCGGGATATAGATGCCTTGCGGGCCAATCCGCCTTTCAGGGTGATCCGAGGGATCCGCGGCGAAGACTTCGGGTGATCGGAGCGTGTCGGTGCAAGGCCTAGGGGGCATTGCGGGAGGGTGAAGCATGGTCCACGAAGTTAGCGTGCTGAAAGAGCGCGTCTTGCGTTGCATTGAGGCTCATCGCGAGGAGATTATCTCCATCGGGGAGGATATCCGCCTTCATCCCGAGTTGGGCTTTAAGGAGCGGCGCACGGCGGCCATCGTGGTTGAACACTTGGCCAAGTTGGGAATCCCTCACGAGGCGGGGATCGCGATAACCGGCGTCAAGGGAAGGCTGGCCGGTAGGAGCCCGGATATCACCATCGCCTATTTGGGGGAAATGGATTCTGTCCTGGTGCGCGGTCATCCCGACGCTGACCCCTTAACCGGCGCCGCCCATGCCTGTGGACATAACGCCCAGGTCGCTAACTTGATCGCCTTGGCCTATGGCCTCGTAGAGAGCGGCGTGATGGCCGAGCTAGATGGCAACATTGTCCTCATGGCCGTTCCGGCAGAGGAGTATGTGGAGGTGGAGTATCGCCTCGGCCTGAAACAGGAGGGCCAGATCGAGTTTCTTGGCGGGAAGCCGGAGATGATCCGTTTAGGGGCCTTTGATGACGTGCAGATGGCCCTGATGACCCATCAGGCGAGCCGCAAAGAGGGCGGCCTATTCAGCGTGGGCGGGCCTTGCAATGGCTGCGTGGTCAAGCGAATCCGATATGTGGGCCGGGCGGCCCATGCTGGAGCTGCCCCTTATGAAGGGATCAACGCCCTGAAGGCGGCAACTATCGCCTTGCAAGCTATTGATGCTAACCGCGAGACCTTCAAGGATGGGGAGCATATCCGCGTGCATCCGATCATCACCAAAGGGGGTGAGTTAGTCAACGTGGTCCCCAGCGACGTGCGCCTGGAGACCTATGTGCGTGGGGCGAGCGTGGAGGCCATCAAGGCCGCTGCCGCGAAAGTGGATCGCTGTCTCAAAGCAGGGGCCCTGGCTCTGGGAGCCACCGTGCACATCGAGACCTTGCCGGGCTACCTGCCCAAGCTGCTCCATAAAGAGCTCGCCGAGGTCTATAAAGAGAACGCTGTTTCGTTCGTCGGCGAGGAGGGTTGGTGGGAACAGGAATTCGGCGGGGGATCGACGGATATGGGGGATGTTAGCCATCTCATGCCGGCCATTGAGGCCAGCGCGAACGGTTGCCGGGGGACGGGGCACGGGGCTGACTATCATATCGCCGATCCGGACCTGGCCTACGTCGCCCCGGCCAAAGTGGCGGCGATGACGCTGATCGATCTTCTAGCCGATGGAGCTGTCAGGGCACGCAAGATCCTTCAGGATTTCAAGCCGGCGATGACCAAAGAGGAATATCTGGGTTTTCTACGGGAGATGGCCCAGTATGTTACCTGGAGTGAGGCTAGCTAGGAAGGATGGATGTGTCATGATGCAGCAAGAAGACTCTCTTCCACAGGCCGTATCCCCCACCGAGCTTTCCCTCACCCTGCGCGACCTGCAACGCGATGCTATAGGGCCCCTTTTATTGGTCATGTGTCTGGGGGGAGTTGTGTTGGCGATTGTGCCTCATCCTCTCCCTCAGTACTGGCAGGGCAATGTGCTGGCTTTGGGGTTGTTGGCCATCCCCTTTTTCTTTTTCGTCACGCCGGGGAATTGGTATCTGTTTGCGGCTTGGCTCATGGTGCTCTATGGCCTGGCCAGCGGGTTGGCCGTTCAGGTCTGGCTGGCCAATACGTTGGCGGCAGCGCTTTTGGCCCTGCCCGTCGGGTTTGCGGTGCTTTTCATCAGCGTCAAGGCGGGCTTATTAGGGGGGATAGCAGCCAGCTTGGCCTCCTTGTGGATTGCGACGGGAGGTGGACGGTCGGCCATTCCCGGCGACTGGGTCGTAGCTGTGATCGTCATCTGGGGAAGCTTTGTGTTGGCTTGGATCTGGCTGCACCCGATTGAGACGGCGATCCACTGGTCTTGGCAAAGTTATGCCCAGGCTCGGCAACAGTTGGAGCGCGCCCGCGATCACCAGGCGGAACTGAAGCAGGCTCTGAAAGATTTGAGCGAGGCCAACTTGCAGATGGCGCGCCTGAATCAACTGTTGAGCGCGGCCCGGCGGGCGGCGGAAGAATCCGAACGGGTCAAGGCGGAGTTCGTGGCCAATGTCAGCCATGAGCTGCGCACGCCCTTGAATATGATCATCGGTTTTGCGGAGATGATCGCCAATGCGCCGGCAACGTATGGGCGGCGCCTGCCGCCCGCCTTGTTGGCCGATGTGGCCGCGATCCATCGCAACAGCCAACATCTGGCCAGCCTGATCAACGACGTGTTGGATATCAGCCAGGTAGAGGCTCGGCGGATGACGCTCTCTAAAGAGTGGGTCTCCTTAGCCGAGATCGTGGAAGCGGCGGTGGTGGCCGTTCAGCCCCTCTTTATCTCGCGAGGGCTTTATCTGCGGGTGAACGTGCCTGCCGATCTGCCCTTGGTCTATTGTGATCGCACGCGCATTCGTCAAGTGTTGCTCAACCTGCTGAGCAACGCTTGCCGCTTTACGGAGACGGGCGGAGTGACGATAGATGCCCGGCTGGATGAGAAGCAAGTTATCGTTACCGTAACCGATACGGGCCCAGGTATCGCCGAGAGCGATTTACCCAAGGTCTTTGAACCTTTTCGCCAGCTAGATGGCAGCTTGCGCCGCCGACAAGGGGGTAGTGGCCTTGGGCTGAACATCAGCCGGCGCTTCATCGAGCTGCACGGTGGCCAGATGGGGGTACGCAGCCAGGTGGGGGTGGGAAGCAGTTTTTGGTTTAGCTTGCCCCTCACGGTGCAGAGCGCCGACGTCAGCAGTGCGAGCCGCTGGCTGAGCGCGGAGTGGGAGCCACGACGGCGTTCCACCTTGACCCCCAAGCCGCAGTTGGTGCCGCGCATCATCGTTCTGGAGCCACAGGGCGTCTTGCAGGACGCCATTAGCCGTTACCTGGATGGTGTGCAGATTGAGGCGGCCGAAACGCCCACTCAAGCGCGCGCTCTGCTTGCTGCCGGGCCGGCTCAAGTGCTGCTGGTCCGCGGGGAATCGCCGGAGCAGACTTCAGCCTGGGTGGATGCAGTGCGTGCCACGCCGTATGGGACACCGGTCGTGGCTTGTTCGTTACCGGTGCAGGGCACAGCGGACGCTCTAGGGATCGCGGGTTACCTGGTCAAGCCCATCACCCGTTCCCAGCTCTTTGAGGCCATAGAGTCGTTGGGAAACCCTGTGCGCTCTATCCTCCTGGCCGACGATGACACCGAGACCCTGCAACTATTTGGGCGCATCCTCTCCTCGTCGCCGGCGCGTTACCGCGTCCTGCAGGCCAGTAGCGGCCAAGAGGCCTTGGCCCTCTTGCGGGCGCGCAAGCCCGATTTGCTCTTACTAGACCTGGTCATGCCGGGGATGGATGGCTTTGCTGTGCTGGCAGAAAAGAGGAAGGATGCCGAATTGCGCAACATCCCCGTACTCGTTATCTCGGCGCTTGATCCGGGTGGCCAGCCGATCATCGCCCCCTCCCTGCTGGCCACGCGCAGCGGAGGGCTTTCGCTGCCGGACTTTTTACGGGCGGCGATGGCCCTTAGCGAGGTTCTTGCGTTCTCTCGTTCCACGTCTGGTTCAGAGCCGCCAGGAGCGCCTCGCGGCTGACGGGCTTGAGAAGGAAAGCCGTCGCTCCCAAGGCAAGGGCCAGTTCGCGCTCCGGAAGGATCGTGCAGACGATGATCGGCACGGTGCTGGTCAGAGGATGTTGTCGGAGCCGGCCAAGGATCTCCCAACCATCTACGCCGGGGATCATCACGTCTAAAAGGATGATCTGCGGGGGATGTTGGCCGATCAACTCAAAGAGCTGCTCCGCGCCACGCCAAGCGTACAGCCGGTAACGGCTGCCGGAGACGTAACGCTCAAAGAGCTGAGCGATATCCGCGTTGTCGTCAATGAGCAAGACATCCACGGTGCCGGCCAGGGGGAGAATTAAGGAGACCGCGAAGGTACGGGCCCTCTCGGTGACCTCAAGACGTCCCTCGTACATGCCCAACAGGGCTCGCGCTGCTCGCAAGCTATCCGATGCTTCCTCGCCGGACGCCAGCGCGCTGCCCTCGGGGGCAGTGGCCACGATCTTGATCGTCACCTGCTCACCTCGCTGCTCGGCTGCCAGGCTAACCTGGCCGCCCGGAACCCGACGAATGGCGCAGGCCCCTACGCTGACGATGGCTTGGCGCAGCCCGCTTGGGTGAACGGCAACGGGGGGCAAATCGGGCAATGAAGGCGCTTCCAAGCTCACGTGGCGCGTTGCCGCCAAAGGCGCCAGGAGGTTAAACGCTGCGGGCACAACGTTGGAGATCACGGCTGCTTCCGGCTCCGTGGGCGTCTTGAGCCAGGATAATTCCTCTTCCAAACGCGCGACCAGTCCATTATCCCCGGCGCTCGTCGTGCTTTTCTCAGTTCCTTTATCGCAGCCCCCGTATTTCTCGTAGAGAGATTCGGCGAGGGTGATGATGGCTAGCCGCTGTTCGCGACGCAGGTGGCGAACACCCACACCCAGTTGGTGGGCCGTTTGCTCTTGGCCCATCTGCTGGATATAGCGGTATTGCAGCACTTGGTAAACTCGCCAAGCACGGCAGCCTATAGGGACGGACTCGGCCGGGCGAAGCGCTTCCGCCTCTTTGATGAGAGTCTCGCGTAATGCCACCTGAGCGTTGGGACGATCGGCCAGCCCCAGGAAGCGGATGAGGGCATGATCGCGGAGGGCCTCGGGATCGTAAAGGTGAACGAGAGCGTGACGCACCTGGTGTACAAAGGAAAGGGGCGCGGTCATGGCCTGTTTATGTCCTATCTATGCCCTGTTTGTGGTCAAAACAAAGCCCACAGAGCCGTAGCTTGTGCTATACTTAAAAGGAGGTTACCCCATATTGTACCATCCTTTTGTCAGCTGACCAAGCGGCCACAGCATTGACACCACCTGGGATTTGTGACTTGGACTAGTGTACAGCTAGAAGGAGGAAATGCGTCGCGCAAGCTGATTCTTCAGATCAGAGTCCTAATTCTCCTCGCGCTGTTGCGGCGATTCTCAAGTAGTCTTGTATAGCTTGGCTTTCTCGGGCGGTGTTTCAGGCGATCCATCGTGGCACGGGAGCGTCGCGAGCTCAAACGAAGGGCCTTGGCGCTTTTGGGCCACTGAGATGAGGAAGGAGGTGATATAGCGAGGGTAAGGCAAATATTTATGCGGTGAGTGCTGGTAGTGGTTTCTTTGATTTATGACAAAGAGGAGGGTTTCCATGTCACCGGAGAAGATGAATCGTCGTGCGTTCTTGCGTTTGGCGGCCGGCCTGACGGCAGCGGCCTTTGTCGCCGCCTGTGCGCCCAAGGCTGCCCCAACCCCGACTGAGGCGCCTAAGAAAGAGGAAAAGAAGGAAGAAGTCAAACCCACAGAGGCCCCTACGAAGGCGCCCGAAGCTGGCCTCTTCGCAGGGTTCGACCGCGTGGCCAACAAGGAACAGTGGAAGCGGTTGCCCGCCGACCATAAGAAGGGCACGCTGGTCACCCAGGACGAGTGGTACAAGATCCTGGGCGATCCACCCAAGGAGCCGATCTATATTGCGGGCTTCCTAGGCGGCTGGGGCGAAAAGTACATTGACATCATGATCGAGCAGATGAAGAAGGAGCATCCGGGGATCCAGATCACCAAGGATATGGACCCGCGCATTTGGGAGAAGATGAAGCCTCGCTTGGTGGCCGGTGACGTGCCCGACTGGATGTACGCCACCCTGGGCCCCTGGGGCGGATCCTGGAAGCAGGGCGTTGAGGATGGTCTGGTCTGCCCAGGTGACTTTTTGCTGGACGTAGAGGCTTATGGCTATCCCGGACAGCGCCTGGAAGACATCATGTACCCCGGCGCGCTGGAGGCGGCTAACGGGGGTCTCACCGATCATCAGTGGACCTTCCCCATGTCGCAGTATGTTCTGGGCATCTACTATAACGCCGCGCTCTTTGAATCCGAGGGGTGGCCACGGCCGGATGAGCTGACCTGGGAAGACTTTATGGACCTGCAGAAAAAGATCAAGGAGAAGATCGATCCCTGGACGTACGCCGGCAAATATCCGGGCTATGCGACCTGGATCCTATGGCCCTTGGCGTACAAGAAGGCCGGCCCCAAGGCTTTCTGCGACATGGACAACCTGGTGCCGGGGGCGTTCCTCAACCCGGATATCATCTGGGGCATCGAGCAGGTGCAGCAGATCTTTAAGAACGGTTGGATCTACCCCGGCTCCGAGGCCATGACCCATACCGAGTCGCAGCAGATCTTTGTGGACGGCAAGTGCGCGATGATCCCCAACGGCTCGTGGATGGAGAACGAGCAGAAGGCTACCACGCCGGCGGGCTTCCGCATGAAGTTCACCTCGGTGCCCGCGCCGAAGGATGCCAAGGGCCACAAGTATGCCCTCCAGGCCTCCCTGGGAAGCGCCGACCTACAGATCGGCAACGGCAAGAACCCGCTGTGGGGCATGGAGTTCATGCGCATGTTCTATTCGCCGGCGGTGCGCCTGCACTGGGCCCAGGAGATCGGCACGCCGATCCCCGTGAAGAATGCCTTGGAAGGGGCCAAGGTGAGCGAGGCGCTGCAGTCGGTGATGGACGCGCTGGCCAGGGCCGAGGGACATTACGTTGAGAGCTACTATGGCGGTTGGTATCCCACGGTGAGCAAGCCGTTCGGCGATAACACCGGCGATGTCCTCTGGGGCAAGATCAGCGCCAAGGACATCATGGAGCAGACCGAGCGCGCTGCCGAAGAGGTGCGTAAGGACAACACGATCACCAAGTACACGCGCACCAAGGGATGTGAGTAGAGGTTAGTTTGTACGGCAGAGGGCGGAGCCCTGCTCCGCTCTCTGCTTTATGACCGATTTTTGGGAGGGGTGCATGCTCAAGCGAGAGAAGTGGAAGCTTATCGTGCCTTTCATCTTGCCGGGATTGATCCTCTATCTGGTCTTTGCTCTTTATCCCTCCATGCGTGGCATTTACGTGAGCCTGTTTGATTGGTCGGGGTTGACCAAGAACATGAAATATGTTGGCCTGGCCAATTTCGCCAAGCTGTGGCGGGAACTGACGGACCCCAAGGATTTCTATAATATTCGGACCTACCTTTCGCACAACCTCTTTCTCTTCTGTTGGGGGCTGCTGACCATCTTCTTGGGGCTGGTGGTCGCGGCGATCGTCAATAACAAGCCCTTCGGCTACAAGGCCTTCCGGGTGACCTATTTCTTCCCCAACGTGCTGGCCTTGCCGGCCATCGCCGTATTGTGGAGCATGACGCTGAACCCCAGCTTTGGCCTGGTGAACATGACGTTGAAGGCCGTCGGCCTGGAGAAGTTGGCCCTGCCCTGGATGAGCCTGCAATACGACTTTCCCCTGTTCAAGCTAGGCCTCTATACCGTGGGCTGGATCGGCCTATGGGGCGGGCTAGGATGGTACATGATCCTCTTCCTGGCCTCTATCCAGAATATCCCCATGGAGCTGATAGAGGCGGCGACCATTGACGGAGCGTCCAAAGCGAGGGTCTTCTGGTCCATCACCATCCCTCTGATCTGGGAGACGGTGCGTACGGTGTTGGTCTTTGCCGTCATTGGGGCGCTGAGCGGCTTTGCGCTCAACTTTGTGCTCTTCGAGCGCCAATCCACGAAACACGGTGACCTCATCCTGAGCTACTATTACTGGCAGGCCTTCTCCAACAACAAATGGGGTTATGCCTCGGCCATCGTGGTGGGCATCTTTATCGTCACGTTCACGGCCTCGCTCATCTCTTACCGTTTCTTTGGCCGTGAGACCGTGCAATATTAAAAGTGAGAGGAGGCGAGCTGATGACGACGGCCGATACAGCTATAAGCAAACCCCGAAAACGAGCACCATTGACCCCTGCTATGATCTTGAGCAAGGCGAGCTGGGTTATCGTACAAATATTCCTGTGGCTCTTTTTTATCACCGTCGTGTTCCCGATGGTCTGGACCCTTTTGACCTCGTTCAAGACCAGCGCCGAGCTTTTCAACAGGCCCTGGGGGCTTCCGGCGACTCCTCGCTGGGATAACTATGCCCGCGCCTGGGCCAAAATGAAGGTAGGCACCTACCTCTTTAACAGCGTGTTCGTCAGTGCCGTCAGCCTGTTTTGTATTATGGCTCTGGGCAGCATGATCGCCTACGCTTTGGCGCGCTACGACTTTCCGGGCAACCGGGTGATCTATTTCACCTTTATCGCCGGGATGATGATCCCCGGCTGGCTGGGTTACATTCCGGCCTGGTTCCTGCACCGCTCCATCGGGACGTTGGGCAC
>DAOTVR010000053.1:0-3369 GCA_034436315.1 Anaerolineae bacterium | reverse complement strand
TGGGAGCAACTATCCCGACAATGCGGGGACGGGCCTGGTCTACGGCCCCTTCAGCCTGGCCGATGCCCGGGCCGCCGAGGTGCTCTTTGACTATTGGCTTAACTCCGAAGAGGATTATGATTTGCTGCACATTACCGCGTCCATTGATGGCCGAGAATTTTATGGCTTAGAGAGATCGGGAGACT
This sequence comes from Anaerolineae bacterium, assembly GCA_034436315.1. Lineage (GTDB taxonomy): Bacteria > Chloroflexota > Anaerolineae > UBA1429 > UBA1429 > DAOTVR01. Next base: position 3,184 of record DAOTVR010000053.1, on the reverse strand, counting down.
CTGGTGGATGGCGGAGCGAGCGTTTTGACCTGACGAACGTGTATGTGTTAGGCAATCTCGCGGGACAGCCGCAGGTCTGGATTGGGTTCTCCTTCGGGACGGATGGGGATACGAACGAACCAGAGGGGGCTTACGTGGATAACATCGTCCTGCGCAAGGCAGCCACCGGCTCCGCGTCTGGAGCGGGGGCAGAGCTAGAAGGGACAAGCTTGAGGCTTCATGAGGGCCGGATCAGCTTGCGTGAGAGGTGAGGTGCCTTGGCTCTGATGATTGAAAGGAGATTCGCGATGCGTGCTCGGACATTAAGGCATCCTTATAGACTGTGGTTAGGCGTTTCCCTTGGCCTGTTGGTAGCCTTTGCGCTGGGATTCGCCGGCCGTTCGCCCGTTGAGGCGTCGGCGTCCACGCCTATCCAGGGCGCTGCTACCATCTCGCCGACGCGAACCCCCACGGCCACGCCCACAAAGACCCCGGGGCGCTTTCGCAATTACCTGCCGCTCCTCTTCAAGCCCATGCCCTTGCCCAGCGCGCCCGTCCTGAATGCCATTGACAACGCCGATGGCGACGCCAGTTACATCGTCAGCTGGAGGCCGGCCGCCCGCGCGCAGACCTACGAGCTTCAGGAGGACGACAACGCCTCCTTCAGCAGTCCCACGGTGCGCTACGCTGGTAGCGAGACCTATTGCTCTGTGAGCGGCCAGGCCCCTGGGACGTGGTATTATCGCGTGCGAGGATGCCATAGCGGCGGCTGTGGTGGCTGGAGCAACGTGCAGAGCGTGTTGGTCACCTCGTGTCCTTACGCCGACGACTTTAGCAATCCCGCCAGCGGCTGGCCGGTGAGGGATGTCATGGGGGAGTATCGCACCGAGTATCTGAACGGCGAGTACCGCATCCTGGTCAGGCGTACCAATTGGTGGACCGGTGGGACTCCGGGATATCGCTGTGCGGATTGCTCCATTGAGGTTGAGGGGCGCTTCGCCTCTACGAATTATGGTGGCTATGGTATCCTCTTTGGCCTCACCGATATTGGGGATGCTTATTTCTTTCAGGTCAGCGGAACCCAATACTATAACTTGAGTAAGCTACAGAGCAACCGCTGGCAAGAGCTGGTGCCTTGGACCCGAGCCTCCGTCATTAAGGCGGGACAGGCGGTCAACCGCCTGCGGGTGGTGCGCAACGGCGCGCAGATCGCCCTCTATGCCAACGGCCAGCTCCTAACCACGGTCAGCGATGCGTCGCTTAGGGGCAACCTGCGCGTGGGGCTGGCTGCCTCAAGTTATGAACAAGCGAATGTGGATGCCCGCTTTGATAATTTCCGCGTCTGCTCCGTCACGGGGGGTGCATCTCTTGGAAGCATGTCACCGGGGCAGGCCGAGGTGTGGAGCCTTGAAGCTGGTCCGAGGCCGTAAGAGGCGCGCCGGGGGTCACTTGCTTGGGTTGGCGTTCGTGGCGTAGCCGCGAGAGCTCGGGAGCGCCTGCCAGCGTTACGATTGGCCGGCGGGCGCTCCTTCGTCGCCTCGCAGGCGCACGCCAGGCGTAGTGGCGGCCAGGCGTTTGACGATGGCCCGTAGGGAGGCCTCGTCCAGGGCCTTTGCCCCGGCGAGCGCGGGAGCTACCTCGGGGGTAGCCACGAAGGGCTGGAGCCACCAGAGCTCGGCTTCCTCAATCTCACGGGCGATATCCTTTAGCGCCTCTTCGTCCAGGAGCGGGCCTACCGTGGTGCGAAACTCGTAGGCCAAGCCCCATCTGCGCAGTAGGCTCATGCTCTGGCGGATGGCCGCGAGATCCACCTTGCAACCGGCCACGCGGTGATAGCGCTCGTCCAGCGGGGCCTTGAGGTCCATGGCCACGTAATCCAGCAGGCCTTCATCCAGGAGGGCAGAGAGGCGTTCGGGCCGAGTGCCGTTGGTGTCCAGCTTGAGGGCGAAGCCGAGGCTCTTGATAGCTCGCAGAAGCTGGGCGAGGTCCTCGTGTATCGTGGGTTCGCCACCACTGATACAAACGCCATCCAGCCGCCCCACGCGCGTTCGCAGCCAGTTCAACAATTCCTCGGTTGAGAGCGCCTCAGGGACGTTGGCCTCATTGATCATCCAGCGGTTGTAGCAGTATCCGCAGTTGAGGTTACAGCCGGCCAGGAACACGGTGGCAGCGATATATCCCGGATAGTCAATGAGGCTAACCCGTTGTAGGCCGGCGATCTTCATGGTAGGTGCATTCGCGTACACTACCCAAGGCCGAGGCGAGCCCGTTCATGAGGCGGCCATGCCCGCCGCTATAGCAGTTCGTTCCAGGACAAAGGTCTTGCGCTGATGGTACTCGGCTCTCTTGCCCTTGTTCCACTGCTGCACCGGACGCAAGTAACCCACCACACGCGAATAGACCTCGCAAGGCTGGTTCTCACCGCACTTGGGGCAAGTAAAGTGCTCGCCCGAGAGGTACCCGTGGGTGGGGCACACGCTGAAGGTCGGCGTCAGGGTGAAGTACGGGAGACGGTAATTGCTGGCTATACGGCGCACCAGCTCTTTCGTCGCCTGGATTGAGGGCAGGCGCTCTCCCAAGAAGATGTGCATCACCGTGCCGCCGGTGTACTTGGTCTGGAGCCTATCTTGCCACTCAAGGGCTTGGAAAAGGTCGTCGGTAGCGTTCACCGGCAGTTGTGTGGAATTCGTGTAATAAGGCTCGGCACCGGGAATGCCGCTCGTTGCGGTGATGATGTCGGGATAGCGCGCCTTGTCCAAGAGGGCGAAGCGATAGCTGGTGCCCTCGGCAGGGGTGGCCTCTAGGTTAAAGAGCTGGCCCGTCTGCTCCTGGTAGACCAAGAGACGCTCGCGCATAAAGTCCAGCACACGCTCGGCAAACGCCCGACCGCGCTCGGTGGTCAGGTCAACTCCCATGAAGTTGAGCAAGGCTTCGTTCATCCCATTAAGGCCGATGGTGTTAAAGTGGTTGGCCCAGTAGCTACCGAAGCGCTCCTTGATGCCGTCAAGGTAGTGGCGCGAATAGGGATAGAGGCCCTCTTCGGTGAAGCGCTCCAAGACCCGACGCTTGATCACCAGGCTGTCGCGAGCGATATCCATAAGCTGCGCGACACGGGCCAGGAAATCCTCCTCGCTTGAAGCCAGGTAGCCGATGCGTGCCAGGTTCAGGGTCACTACGCCGATGCTGCCGGTGAGCGGATTGGCCC
>DAOTVR010000052.1:0-3848 GCA_034436315.1 Anaerolineae bacterium | reverse complement strand
GCCGAGATCGGGGCGGAATACCTGATCGCTCGGGGCGTGCCCGCGGAGAGCATCTTGCTCCTGCAGGAGACGACCTCCACTTACGACGAAGCTTTGGCCAGCCTGCGATTAGCCAAGGAGCGAGGCTTTACCTCTCTCTTAGTTGTTAGCGACCATTACCACTTGCGCCGCTCCAGCCTGGTCTTCCGTCGCGTCTATCAGGGCTCCGGGATTAGCTTGACATTTGTTGCCGCCCACCCAAGCTGGTTTGACGCGGACGCCTGGTGGACACAAGAGCGTTCGCTGATGGCCGTCTTTGAGGAATATGAGAAGTTAGTCTATTATCTGCTCAAAGGATACCTGATTTGAGCGCAGCGATTCTCGTTCACGAAAGGAGCCGATCATGCCTCAAGCTTATACCCTGGTTGCCCCTAGAACTTTGGAATTACGGGAATACGAAGATCCGCCTCTTGGCCCGCGAGATGTGCGCCTGAAGAGCATCCTCAGCGGCATCAGTCACGGCACGGAGCTGAACCTCTATCGGGGCACGGCCCCCTTCGCCGAAAAACATTTTGACCGCGAACACCGGCTCTTTATGCCCAATGAGGAAATCGGCTTCCGCCCCATGCGTTTAGGGTACGAGATGGTCAGCCGAGTGGTAGAGGTCGGGGCGGAGGTAAATGAGGTCAAGGTCGGCGACCTGGTGCACACGGCCACCAACCACCAACCCTCTACAATCGTGAACATGGACCAAGATGCTAAGGCGGAGATCCCCATGTTGGTCCTTCCCCCAAATGTGACGCCTCAGCAAGCGGTCTTCAGCGCCTTAGTGGGCGTGGCCTTGGCCGGTGTACATGATGCGCAGATCAAAGTGGGCGATCACGTGGCCGTGTTCGGCCTGGGGGCTATCGGCCTTATCGCCGTACAGCTGGCCCGACTCAACGGGGCGATGTACATCGCGGCCATAGACCCCATCGCCAAGCGGCGCCAGGCGGCCGAGAAGCTCGGCGTGGACGTGGTGATCGACCCCACCAAGGAGGATCCCGGCATCGTGCTCAAGTTTCGCGAGGGCGCGCCCCGGGGCGTGGACGTGGCCATTGAGGCCAGCGGCCATTACGCGGCCCTTCAGGGGGCATTGCGATGCGCTCATATGGGGGGGCGAGTGGTGGCTTTAGGTTACTATCAGGGCGGGGCCGCGCCGGTCTTCTTGGGTGAAGAATGGCACCATAACCGCCTAGAACTGATCTCCAGTATGGCTGTATGGGGCTGCCCCAGCCGCTATTACCCCATGTGGGATCGGCGGCGCATCTCGCGCACGGCTATGGATCTCCTGGCGCGCGGTCTGGTAAAGGTGGACGATTTCATCACCCAGGTTTTCCCCTATAGCGAGGCTCCGGCAGCCTACCGCTTTATCGATGAGCATCCCGAGGAGACGATCAAAGTCGTGCTGTCCTACGAGTAACGATCCGCAAGACACACGAATGGCCGCGACTTGTGCTGGAAGCTTTCACGTAAGGAGCTGCCGGCCTTTCCAGATATCGCCCGCGAGACAGGGTTACCACCGGCCTTAAATGGGGCGCCAGGCCGACCTGGCGCCCCTCTGTCGTGTTGGCTAAAGATCCACGTTGTTGCGCGCCTCAATGAGGGCGCGTGCCCTGCCGATGAAACTCTCTACAGGCATGGCCCCGAGGTTCTCGTTCGTCCGCAGACGCACGGCCACCGTACCCTCGGCCACCTCACGATCGCCCACAACGAGCAAATAGGGGATCTTTTGCAATTGCCCGGAGCGGATCTTGGCGTTCATGCGCTCGGCACTGTCATCCAGCTCGGCGCGCAGGCCGGCGGCCTTGAGCTTGGCCAGCACCTCCCTAGCATAGGCCACGTGGCGGTCGGCGATGGGGATGATCCTGGCCTGCACCGGGGCCAGCCAGAGGGGAAACGCCCCGGCATAATGCTCGATCAGCACGCCGAAAAAGCGCTCCATGGAACCCAAAAGCGCCCGATGCACCATATAGGGGCGATGCTCCTTGCCATCAGCGCCGATGAAGACCATATCAAAGCGTTCAGGCTCGTTGAAATCAAATTGGATCGTGGTCATCTGCCACTCGCGGCCCAGGGCGTCCTTGATCTTCAGGTCAATTTTGGGGCCATAAAAGGCGCCTCCACCTTCATCTATGTCGTAAGCCACGCCCTCGGCTTGCAAAGCTTTGCGTAGCGAAGCGGTAGCCTGTTCCCACCGCTCCGGCTCACCCACGGCCTTCTCCGGCCGCGTAGCCAGATAGGCCTTGATATCCTGGAAGCCGAACGCCCGCCACAACTCCAGCGAGAAGCGCAGGACCCCTAGGATCTCGTCTTCAATCTGCTCCGGCGTGCAGATGATATGTGCATCGTCCTGGGTGAAACCGCGCACGCGCAGCAACCCATGTAACACGCCGCTCTTCTCGTAGCGATAGACCGTACCCAGTTCCGCCCAGCGCAAGGGGAGATCGCGGTAGGAACGCGTCCGCGTCTTGTAAATCAGGATGTGGAAGGGGCAGTTCATCGGCTTGATGTAGTAATCCTGGCCGTCAATATCCATCGGCGAGTACATGCCCTCGCGGTAGAAATCCAGATGCCCCGAGGTCTGCCAGAGCCAGGCGCGGCCGATGTGCGGCGTATAGAGCACATCGTAACCGCCAGCATAGTGTCTCTGTCGCCAGAAATCCTCCACGATGGCGCGAACGCGCGCCCCTTTAGGATGCCAGTAGATTAGGCCCGCGCCGGCCTCCTCGTGGGTGCTGAAGAGGTCCAGTTCCTGGCCCAGGCGGCGATGGTCGCGCCGCTCCAGCTCGGCTAGAAGCTCCAGGTGAGCCTTTAGCTCCTCCTGAGTAGGGAAGATCGTGCCATAGATGCGCTGCAACATGGGGCGCTTCTCATCGCCCCGCCAGTAGGCCCCCGCCACATTCAATAAGGCGAAGGCTTCCGGGTTAAGCTGACCGGTGTGCTCTACATGCGGCCCCCGGCAAAGGTCCACGAAATCGCCATGGCGATAGATGCTGATCGTCTCCCCCTCGGGCAGATCGTTAATCAACTCTATCTTATAAGGCTGATCGGCGAAAATCTTGAGAGCCTCTTCACGCGAGACGACCTGGCGCACAAAGGGCTTGCGTTCCCTGATGCTCTCCTTCATCAATTCGGCGATCTGGGCCAAATCCTGCGGCCCCAAGGGGCGAGGCAGATCAAAGTCATAATAAAAGCCGTTTTCAATGGCCGGACCGATGCCCAACTTGGCCTCCGGAAAGAGCTTGAGCACAGCTTCGGCCATCACATGCGAGGCAGAGTGCCTCAGGACCTCCAATTCCTCTTTTTGCGACATAGGAAAAGCTCCTCCTGAAAATAAGACCTCTCGTCCTATGGGGCGAGAGGTCTCACGCGGTTCCACCCATTTTCCGCAGCCAGAACAGTCATTGGCTGCGCTCATTATAGCCGCTAACGGGGCCACCGGTGCTCCATACTGGGCTTAAGCCGTTCCGGAGCCGGCTCGCAGGGGGTTTTCACCGTCCGGTAGTGACGAAGGGTCTCAGTCAACGCCCCTCGCGCCCTGTCACCCCAAAGACGGGTACTCGTCCTGGTCAAGGCCTTTCATATCGTTCAGATTAAACACACTATAGCACAGAATGCAGAGATTGACAAGAACATTACCTCTCAAGATACATTGTCGCCTAGAGGTTCTCCTCCATCAACTCAAGCAGGATGCGCGTACCGCACTCTACCACCGGCACGCAACGTTTGTGCATCTCAGGAAGGTTATTATAAATCGCCTTACACTGCGAAGCGCCCACTTGGGCGATAAAGCGCTCGCGAAACCGGCGGATAAGGGCGTAGAGGGC
>DAOTVR010000051.1:0-11787 GCA_034436315.1 Anaerolineae bacterium | reverse complement strand
CTCGGCGTGAGATGACCTCTAGCCAGATATCCTTGGAAACATCCAGGAACGAGGAAAGTGCTCCGAGCATAACCATATTATTGACTCGCGTTTGGCCGAGTTCCCGGGCTATAGACATTGCCGGCACATAGAGCCTGCGCTCGATAACTCCAGAATACGCTCGGTCTTCATCGTCGGCGCTGGGGTATATATCGCTGCCTGAGGTGACCGAGACGGGCATAATGCGATAGTCATTAATCAAGAGCACTCCATTGGGACGCAGCTGATCGGCGTAACGCAGGGCCTCTAGACGCTCCAACGCGATGAGGTAGTCCACTTCACCTGGGGCAATTAAGGGAGAAAACACGCGTTCACCCCAGCGCACATGGCTATTTACGCTCCCCCCGCGCTGGGCCATACCGTGTACTTCGGACTTTTTCACATCCAGACCGCTCTCTAAGCCCACCAGGGCGATCACGTCAGCCGCCAACAAGATGCCCTGTCCTCCCACCCCGACCAAAAGAAAATTGGTAGTTTGCTTTGTCGTTTTCATCATCGTGTATGCTCGTCAGACGGGATTCGTCTCCTCTCGGAGTTGAGTTCGGAATGGGATGGCATTGACTGGACAGACCTGAGCACAGAGCTCGCAGCCGGTACACAAGAGAGGGTCGATCTTGGACTTGGGTCGGGCATTTTTCGCGTAAAGCTCATCGCTCTTGGAGATCGCCGGACAGCCGATCCGACGGCATGTCCCACAGGCGATACATTTGGTCGCGTCTATACGCAAAGGCATAGACGCCTTGCGCGCCTGATCCAGAAGGGCGCACTCGCGCTGAGCGATGATCACAGAAGGTTCATCACGCGCCAAGCATTCGGAAAGGACACTTTCTAGTTTGGCCACGTCATACGGGTCAAGGACGTGGACATGTTGGATACCCAACGCACGTACCAGGGATTCTAGATCAGCGACGCTAGTCTTGAGTTGTTGCAAGGTATAACCTGTGCCCGGATGTTGTTGGTGCCCGGTCATCGCTGTAGTGCGGTTGTCGAGGATGATGGTGACAACATTGCTGCGATTATAAGCTACATTCAGCAAAGCGGGGATGCCGGAGTGGAAGAAGGTTGAATCGCCGATAACGGCTACGTTCTTTTGCTGAATGCCGGCTTTGCTTACGCCGTGCGCTACGCCAATGCTAGCTCCCATACAGCCGCACGTGTGCAGTGCGGTCAGAGGGGGCAGGGAGCCCAACGTGTAACAGCCTATATCACCGTTGACCACGACCTTCAGCTTGCGCAGAACCAGGAAAACCCCTCGGTGGGGACATCCTGGACAAAGTACCGGTGGACGTTGGGGCAAGGGAGGATACGTGAGATGGAGCTTTTCCGGCCGAGAGGACTGAGGAAGCAAACCGGCAGCGATGGCGCTCTCGCGCACCACCTCTGGACTGAGCTCGCCCACTAAGGGAAAGATGCTTTTGCCTTCGCAGGGAATCCCGGCGATTTTGAGTTCTTCTTCTATGATCGGATCCAACTCCTCGATGACGATGAGCCGCTCGACCTTGGCCGCAAAGTCCGCGATAAGCTTGATAGGAAGAGGATACGTCATCCCTAACTTACAGAAGGAGGCTTGAGGGAAGATCTCTTTGGCGTATTGATAGGCGACCCCATGGGTTACGATGCCTAGTTGATGATCTCCGTACTCAACCTGGTTGTAGAAGAACTCATTCGCATATTCCGCTATTTGGGCGATACGCTGTTCTATGACCGGGTGGCGCCGGCGCGCATTCGCTGGGACCATCACGTATTTACCGGGGTCGATCCTATAGGTGGGCTTCTCGCGATCTTGGGCCTGGGCGAGCTCTTGAGAGAACTCTACAATCCCGTAAGAATGCGAAATGCGCGTGGTCGTGCGGAGCAGCACCGGGGTATCAAAGCGCTCGCTCAGCTCTAGAGCACAGCCCACCATATCCTTCGCCTCTTGGCTATTCGTTGGCTCGATGCAGGGCACCCTGGCGAACTTGGCGTACCGACGGCTATCCTGTTCTCCTTGGGAGCTATGCATCCCCGGGTCATCGGCGCAGATGATCACTAGGCCTGCTTCCAAACCAGTTATAGAGGCGTAAAATAGTGAGTCAGCTGCTACGTTGAGGCCCACGTGTTTCATGGCGGCGAGGGACCTGGCTCCAGCGTAAGCAGCACCCACGGCGACATCTAGGGCGACCTTCTCATTGGGGGACCATTCGGCGTAAACGCCGGGCATGAGCGCTAGCACCTCCAGGATCTCGGTCGAGGGAGTCCCGGGATAACCAGCAGCTACGCGCACACCTGCTTCCCAAGCTCCGTGGGCTAGAGCCTCATTACCTGAAAGCAATCTCTTCAAAGGCTTGCCTCCCAAGACGGTTTCAGAGATCAAGTCATGAGCAACAGATCAGCCCAAGCTGGACAGGATTTGTTCTTGGATGGTCCACATTCGCTCTTGATCTTGGGCTGTTTGATGGTCGTATCCAAGCAAATGCAAGCAACCATGGACGATCAACAAAGCCAATTCTCTCTCAATAGAATGCCCTTGCTCTTTTGCTTGTGCTACAGCTGTGGGGTAGGATATGACGATGTCACCCAAGTAATTGGATAATCCCTGTGGGGTGATGAATTCCTGGCCCTCACGGGCTGAGAAGGAGAGTACATCTGTTGGGCTATCAACCCCTCGGAATACTCTGTTCAGCTCCTGCACCTTGGCGTCGTCGGTGATGACTACGGTGACCTCGGTGTCATCTGGCTGCTTTTGGTTCTCAAGGGCGGCCTGCACGGTGCGGAGGAGCTGCTCGGCTGAGATGTGAGCGGAGTATTCGGGCTCGATTTGGACATCAACGATGTAAGCACACATATGAAGAAATAAAGTCAGGACGAAAGAGGTGAAGCTGAGTTCTGAGCTGCCTCAAGGGCGGCAGCATGTTCGGCGTAGACTCCCCGATAGCTCGGCGGGAGCATCACGGCTATGCGCGTCATCACCATGTCAGCCATCGCCTGTAGCTCTTCTGAGGTCGGTTTGCCTTTGGGCTGGGGCAAGTAGAATGGCTGACCCACGACTACGTTACAGGTTGGACGCTTGAGGCGCTTCCAATCGCTCAGTCGCTCGGTGCCCCAGAAAGCGATCGGCACGATGACAGCTTTAGTGCGGGTGGCCAGATAGGCGATCCCCGCTTTAGCTCGCTGAAGTTTGCCCGTCTTGCTGCGCGTGCCCTCAGGAGCTATGGCCAATACGCCCCCATGAGAGAGGACGTCCAAGCAACTATACAAAGCCTGGCGATCCACTTCACCGCGGCGCACAAAGATGACCCCTGCTAGGCGCAATAGGGTGCCCAGTAGCCAGTTTCGTTCCCATTTGTCTGCTGCCAGCGTAACAATTTTACGCGGCACGATGGGCATAACTGCGCCGGGATCGAAAAGGTGTAAGTGGTTGACGGCGATGATGACCGGGCCGCTGCGAGGGAAATTCTCCTGTCCTTTAGCCCTGTAATTGTAGACGAGATGCATAAGGCAAGTGCAGATCCACTTTATGATCTGATAAACCACAGGGCTAGTTTGATATGTAGCTCGGGCACGCCGCTGAATAGACGCGGTGACCGTCATGGAAAACCTCGCTTCTAGTTGTCTCAACACGCCTTATTGTACCATAGTCTCGTCTAAAGACAAGGCGCGGTTGTAAGCGAGTTGGCGGCCGGCGTATAATTAATGCGCGATCTATCATTTATCCGGAATGTTCCAATCATCTCTTTATCTCAAGGAGAAGTCCATGGCACTTCTTTATTGTCCTGATGATGGCGTGGCCGCTGATTTCATCCCCTTCTATTGGAATGGCGAGTATCACCTCTTCTACCTTAAAGACTATCGCGACGTTGCCGGGCACGGGGAAGGTACACCGTGGTGGCACTTGGTGACGCGCGATTTCGTGCATTTTGAGGATTGGGGCGAGGCTTTGCCTCGTGGGCTGGCGGGATCTCAGGATGTTTGGGTCTTTACCGGTTCGGTTATTGAGCGCCAGGGGACTTTTCACATCTTCTACACGGGGCATAACGGTCATTTTGAGGGTACTGCAAGGCCCGTGCAAGGGGTCATGCATGCCACCAGCCGCGATTTGCGCCATTGGACTAAGGACACGCAGTTTCTTTTCTTTGCCCCTACTACGGGTTATGAGAAAGACGATTGGCGCGATCCATTCGTTTTCTGGAATGAGGAGGCCGGGACATATTGGATGCTCCTGGCAGCGCGAAAGCGCTCCGGCCCAAGCCGTCAGCGAGGTTGTACGGCATTAGCTTCTAGCCCCGATCTCAAGTCCTGGACAGTACACGAGCCTTTTTGGGCTCCTGACGAATACTACACTCACGAATGCCCGGATCTCTTTCGCTTAGGAGAGTGGTGGTATTTGGTTTACTCCACTTTCAGCGAGCGTTGCGTCACCCATTATCGTATGAGTCGTAGCCTGCGAGGGCCCTGGCTTGTTCCGGCAAATGATACCTTTGATGGACGAGCCTATTATGCGGCCAAAACCGCTGGGGATGGCGAACACCAGTTTGCCTTCGGCTGGTTGCCTACGCGCGAGGGGGAAAAGGACGAAGGGAATTGGCAATGGGGGGGCAATCTGGTAGTGCATCAGATTGAACAGCAAGCTGATGGCTCGTTGAGCGTCCACGCGCCCGAGACGGTTCTTCGGCCCTTCTTGCGGTTTCAGCCTTTGATCCCAAAGCCTGCCCTGGGTTCCTGGACTGTAGGAGAGAGGGCTATCTCCACGACGTCCGTAGGTCGTTGCGCGGCTTTGACCTTGGGGCCGATGCCGGAGGAGTGTCTTGTTGAGACCAAGGTTACCTATGAACAGGGCACGGCGAGCTGTGGGCTTTTACTGCGTGCGGATGAAGCTTTGGAGCACTATTATCAGCTGCGCTTGGAGCCGGCAAACCGGCGCCTGGTGATCGACCGCTGGCCACGCCCAGGCGATCAACCCTTCATGTTGGAGCGCCCGCTGGCTATGATGCCGGGCCAAGCTATAAGGTTGCAGGCCATCGTGGATGGCACTTGCTTGGTCGTTTACGCCAATGAGCAAATCGCCCTGTCTTGCCGCTTGTATAACCATCGGGTGGGGAATCTGGGGCTCTTTGTGAATGAGGGAGCAGCACACTTTGAAAATGTGGTCCTCAAGGTTAGGCCTTGATGGATCGCATCTCCCAGATGTCGAGTGACTCGGCAACGATCCGTCCTTGCCGAGCCAAAAGGCTTAGGCCTAAACTGTCCTCCCGCTGGCGATAAAAACGCTCCGTTTGGCAAGCGCGGCCATTGGCAAAGACTTCAATGACCGAGCGATCCACATAGATGTGCAAAGTCAGCTTCTCCCCCTTGGCCGGTTTCAGGGGGACGCCCAACAAGCGTTGCTCGGCCGGGCGATACGTGATCTCCTTGCCCTCGGTTCCGTCCGGCGAGCATAGGACCGCGATCCCTGCCTCCTGGGCCTCCAGAATAGAAAACCGGGCAAGGATCTCCAGACAATCCCCCTTAGGGCCATCAAGGGGCAGGCAAGCCTCTGCGCCCGTGAGCTCAAGCTTGTCATAATGCCAGTGCTTCCCGCGCAAAGCCTCTAGCTCGGGAACGGGTTGGATGCCGAGCGTGTTGTCGGGTAGAAGGTTCAATACCCTGGGTAAGGAGAGGACGCCGCTCCAGCCCGCGGCTCTCTGTTCGGCCAGGGGGCGATCCTCGGTGATCCAACCCCAGAGGATCCGCCGGCCGCGGTCGTCCGAGAGGGTCTTGGCAGCATAATAGTGTCCTCCATCTACGATGCCGACCTTTTCAGCCTGGAAACGTTGATCGGCGTATGTGCCGATATGCCAGTGGGTCTTGCCGCATGAGGTGAGCAGGACATAACGATTACCTAAGGGGAAGAAGTCGGGACACTCAAACATGATGCCCGTTTGAGAGGGGTCACCGAGGAAGAGGGGATGGCGATAGTGCCAGTGAAGCAAATCCCGGGACTCGTAGAGCAACGCTGCCCCGCCCCCATTGGGCACTTGCGACCCAAGGATCATGTACCACGTATCTCCTTCTTGCCAGACGCAAGGATCGCGGAAACACTCGCCAAAGCCTTCCGGTTTCGTGGCGATTACCGGGTTGCCCTCGTACTTGCGCCAAGACACCAGGTCGTCGCTGGTAGCCAGGCACTGGACTTGGGGATGGACGCCGGTATAAAAGATATAGAAGCGGCCGCCATCTCGGACCACACAGCCCGTCCAACAACCGTCTTTATCCGGCCCGGCGGGGTCCGGACTAAGGGCGATGGGCCATTGCTCCCAATGTACCAAGTCGCGGCTGACGGCGTGGCCCCAATGGCGCAGGTCCCAGTTCGTGCCGGGGCTATACTGGAAAAAGACGTGGTATGTGTTCTCCCAAAAGAACGGTTTGGGGTCGTTCATCCAATCGGCTGGCGGCTGGAAGTGATAACTTGGGCGATGCTCAATCATCTGACTTTCCTTTACTGGCCGTACTTCTCGAGCAAGCGCTGAGCCTGTTCGTGCGTGACGTCGCTTACTCCGATCAGCAGCCCACGCGGGCCAACATTGGCCACGAGGTCATCAACCTCCTCATAGCGGGCAAAGACCTCTACCGATTTCCCTCTGGAGAGGATGTGTCGGATCAAGTCGTACCATTCTCTGATTCCCTCATGACCGGGGTCAGGCACCCACTGGATGGCCCGTAGGTTGGGGATGCTCAGCAGGGTATCTAGATGGCTGCGCGCCGAGGCGATACCGTCCAGATGCCACAGGGCATAGTCCATGGCGTCCATGATGTCATAGATGTGTGGGAGATAGAACTCGCGGAAGACGGCATCGGAGACCATATAGGAATTGTCCTCTTGCAAAGGGAAAGTGGTACCTGGGGCCCAGATCCCGGCCCAACCGATGTAACCCTCGTTACCGCCCAGAGCAATGAGCGATTGGATGTCATTGAAAGCCTCAATCCATAATCTCTTGAGGTGCTCTAACGCGCGTTTTACCTCCTCGGGCTGGCTTAGCATGTCCATCATTAGCTTTTCGGTGCCGTAGAGGCCGGCCAAGGTGTCTGCTGGCCCTTCTAACGGAAATGGGGCGACATAATAACGATCGTGAGAAAGTAGGGCTAAGCGGCGCGTCACCTCGCGCAGATAATGACAGGCGCGCAAGGAGGGATCCCAGCTTATCTGAAGGACGTCGTGCAGCGAGGTGCATATAGGATGGGCCCACGTGGTACGTTTGTCTATGTATTCCATGCGGGCGCCTAACGCTGCTGCCATGGCTGCGGAACCAAGGCCGGGCATGTGGAAGGGCAGGGCTATGCCGTAATATGCAGAGTGTTCCATACCCCATATAGCTCGTGCCACGGCCAGGTCCACGTCGTACCAGTAGCGCTCTAGATCGTCAGTATCCGGGGCAGGGCTAGAGGCCTCTTTACTTACCGTAATTAAGAACAAGGGTTTCCCCTGTTCATCGTGGTTCCACCAGGCGAGCAGCTGATCTTTGATGGGAGGCAACATTCGGCTCAAGGGTTCCACGCCTCTTCCTCCAAAGCATGGGATGGACAGGGCGATTCTAGTCGGCGGGAGAGGAGATGTCAATCTTGGCAAAGAGGGGCTGGTGTAGAGGATGCAGGTTTGAGCACAATTCCTCTTAGGCTGCCCTCTTTGACATGGCGCTTTGTCCATGCTAAAATTTTTTTGCTATGGTGTGATAATGTTACGCCGTGGCCATCCCGGCCATGTGTTGCCGGGTTTGGGCAATGCGCGCCGTCTGCTCGTGAGGAGCACGTGAGACGGGCGCTGGCATTCATCGCGTGATTTGATGCCAGCTTCCCTCATCAGAGGGTGCTGGCTTTTTTATACCGCTTTTCCGTTGAGGATTACAGATGGTAGAGTTTCTTCCCCTACGAGGTTTACGTTATAGTCCGGAGTATGCCGGGCCAAACGTTTATGCGCCACCTTATGATGTCATCACGCCGGAGCAGCAACGGCGGTACCTCGCGCGCAGCCCTTATAACGTCGTGCGGTTGATCCTGGGGCCGGATCCTTATGATCTGGATTGGCACGCCGGAGCTGCGGCAACG
This sequence comes from Anaerolineae bacterium, assembly GCA_034436315.1. GTDB lineage: Bacteria > Chloroflexota > Anaerolineae > UBA1429 > UBA1429 > DAOTVR01. The sequence goes on along the minus strand of DAOTVR010000051.1, from coordinate 3,690 downwards.
CTGGGAGCCTGGGTTGCCCGAGGGATACTGACGTGCGACCCATCGCCGAGGTTTTACGGCTATCAGCAACATTTCAAGCTCTCAGATGGGCATGTGTATAAACGCGCCGGCTTTATCGGGCGTATGCGGTTGCGTACTTGGGGCATGGGAGTCTATCGCCATGAGCATACGCGCACCGGGCCGCGCGAGGATCGCTTGCGGCTAATACGCGCCACACGTATGAATTTGAGCCCGGTCTTTGGTCTCTATCGTGACCCTTGCGAGGAGCTTACGCGTTGGCTTGAGCCGCCCCTTCATCCTATGCTTGATTTCCAAGATGATGAGGGTGTGCGGCAAATTTTCTGGCCGATTGAGGACGATGAGGCGATTGCCGGGATTTCTCGCAGCATGGCCGAGCGCGAAGTAGTGATCGCCGATGGCCACCACCGTTATGAGACAGCCTTGGCTTACCAAGCGGAACGACGCGCCACGGACGGCAACCCGCCCCAACCCCAACTCTACGATTATGTGCTTATTTACCTTACGGCCAGCGAGGGATCAGGATTACACATCTTGCCCAGCCACCGCCTTATCCTGAGGGAGCCCACCGTGCAAAGTGAACGCTTGTTGCAGGCTTTGGCGCGCGATTTTGACCTGTTTCGCGTGAACGGTTCGGCTTCGCTCTCAGAGGCTGTTAGAACGGCCGCGAGGGGCACGGTGGCGATCGGCTTATGCCTTGCCCAAGAAGGTGCCTGGGTGTTACGCCTCAAAGATTTGGGCATCGCGCATCGTACAGCAGGGGAACGTGGCCTTGCCGATCCAGAAATCGCCGAGTTGGATGTTTGTGTGCTTCAGCATCTCATCCTAGAGCCACACTTGAATATCTCGTCGGAGGACCTGGCTTCTGCCGAGAGGGTGAGCTATGTGATCCATGAGGAAGAGGCGTGCCGGCAAGTGCGCGAAGGTAAAGCTCAAGCGGCTTTCATTCTCAATCCCACGACCGTTGAACAGGTTTGGCGGGCAGCAAAGAGGGGAGCCGTTTTACCACAGAAAAGCACCTATTTCTATCCCAAGTTGCTGACAGGGCTGGTCTTTAACCCCCTGGATGCGGAGTGGCTAGATTAATATCGAGCAGCAAGAGGAGGCCTAAAATTAGCATGAAGATCTTGGTTACGGAACCTTTGGGGGATGCCGGGCTGGCGATACTTCGCGGAGCGGCCGAGGTAGATGTGCGGCTTGGTCTCACGCCGCAAGAGCTCGTGGCGATTATCCCCGATTACGACGCTTTGGTAGTGCGCAGCGCTACGAAGGTGACGGCGGAAGTGATCTCTGCCGGTCAACGTTTGCGGGTCATCGGTCGGGCGGGGACGGGGGTTGACAACATTGACGTGGAGGCGGCCACTAGGCGGGGCATTGCTGTGGTCAATGCACCGACCAGCAATAGTAACGCTGTAGCCGAGCACACGATCGCCCTCATGCTGGCCCTGGCTAGACGCCTTTATCCGGCTATAGCCTCTCTGAAGGCAGGGCGGTGGGAAAAGCGTTCCCTTGAGGGATGTGAGGTCAGAGGCAAGACCCTTGGCTTGGTGGGATTGGGGCGGATCGGTGCCTTGGTTGCCTCAAAGGCCCGAGGTTTAGAGATGCACGTCATCGCCTTTGACCCCTATACCTCTCAGGAGAAAGCAGCCTCTTGTGGTGTAGAGCTTGTCTCGCTTGACAGACTGCTCGCTGAAGCTGATTTCGTCTCGGTGCACACGCCTCTGACGGCCGAGACGCGTGGGCTGTTGGGTGCCGATCAGCTTGCCAAGCTCAAGCCATCGGCTTACGTGCTGAACTGCGCGCGCGGGGGCATCGTTGATGAGCGTGCGCTCAAGGTCGCCCTGGAGGAGAAGCGCCTTGCCGGAGCGGCGTTGGATGTCTTTGAAGTGGAGCCTGCCGTGGGGAATGAGCTCGTTAATTTGCCCAACGTCATTGCCACCCCCCATCTCGCCGCCTCAACGGTGGAGGCGCAAGAAAATGTATCTGTTGATGTGGCGCACTCTGTCATCGCCGTTTTAGCCGGGCGTATCCCGGCTGGCCCCGTGAATCTCCCTTATTTGCCGCCGAAGGCGGCCGAGTTTTTGTCCCCTTATATGGATCTTGCAGGGCGCCTGGGTAGCTTTTTCGTCCAGTGGCGTGGGGAATTGGCGGGTAGAATTGAACTAACTTACGAGGGGCAGCTTTGTGAGTACGATACGCGCCTGCTCAGCGGGGCCTTTTTAGCCGGCTTGTTGGCGCCGATCAACGAGGAACCGGTCAGCATGGTCAACGCCGCCCAGGTTGCTGAGCAACGCGGACTGACCGTTTCAGAAGTGCGACGTGGTCGGCGCGAGCATTTTGACAGTCTGATCACAGCGCGTTTCTCTGAAGCGGCTGAAGAGCAGAGCATTTCCGGCACGATCATTCATGGCGAGCCACATCTGGTTGGCTTGGATGGGTATCGTCTGGATTGTGTCGCACAAGGGCACATGGTGGTGGATTTACATGTTGACCGCCCAGGGATCGTGGGCAGTATGGGTACGTTGCTGGGCCAGGCCGGAATCAACATCTCGTTCGTGCAGATGAGCCGGGTTAGCCGAGGCGGTTCTCAGATCATGATCCTAGGGCTAGACGAAGAAGTGCCGGCAAGCCTGCTGACCAGCCTCTCCGAGATACCGAATGTACGCCGCGTGCGCAGGGTGACTTTGCCGCCATTACAGGACGAGCCCGATTTATAGGCGGAGCCCAGCTTCGTCATCTCGGTTTTTGTTCTTGGGCGTTCCACTCCGCTTTAGCTTGTCCGACGAGCTCAATGGCCTCCACATGTCGCTGGCGAAAGGCTTCTAGAGTGGGCTTCCAGACCGTTTGTAGGAAACCCTTCAAGCGCTCCGGCGTGATAGTCTGCCGGCAGTGGCGCACTGTTAGGGGCAAATTCTCTGGAACCGTCCAATTGCTGCCCGTTGGGACCTGATCATATCCGTGAGCCTCCAGGTCGGCATAGGCTTTGGCGTAAACGATGTCCGGGCCAAAGTCAGTACCATAGTACCAATTGCTCTGCAACACCGAGCGCGGCATCCTTTTGAAAAAGTCCTCTGGATGGTGCCAGAGGTAATCCGACCAAACCCAGGCCCTGGCGTTACCCTTTTCCACGTGATCTATGTAGAAGTAGAGGTCATGCCACCAGAGGTCGTACTGGCGCACCACGACGTATTCATAGTATCGTTGATGCTCTGCCGTCTCTTCGTCCATCCCTAAATGGAAAAACCGGGGCTGGTCAAAGAGCTCAATGACCTCGGCGATGAGATCACGGCATACGGCATAGTAGGTGTCGGTAGAGACCATGCGGGCATAAGGCCCAAGCCAGGCATCGTGACAGGCGGAGAAGTTGAGCTTGGGAATGGGCTCCAATCCCATGCTGCGCAGTTTAGCCAGCTCGGTTTTGAGGCGCTCCGGCGTCCAGGCGTCAGCGACAGCGATCTCGGGGTGGCTGGCATAGCGCACGCCATCGCCAAGGTCGAGCACCACCATGTTGATGCCGGCGGCGACCATCTTGGGAAGGAGATCGTTCCACAGGTTTTCATCAAAGCGCAAATAGGGCCTGGCACTGACATGTTCCAGCCCCCATTCGGGTACGTCACGGTCGGCCCACATGTTGTAGCTCAGATGCACCAGAATAGCCCAGATCATCTTTGG
>DAOTVR010000050.1:0-23696 GCA_034436315.1 Anaerolineae bacterium | reverse complement strand
AAGCCTTTTCGCCGGTTACCCAACGCAAGGCAGCGGCGGCGTGAGTCGCCTCGCCCTCATGGCGCACAGCGTACGTCTTGACCAGACCGGCATCCTCATAGATGCGCAAGACCTCTCCAACCTCGGTTGTGCCGTGTCCGAAAACCCCCACAAAACGCGTCACCCCCTGCCGAAGAAGCCCCAGGACAAGCGCTTCCGATACGGTCATCGTACTTCGCCGAGGCAACAGGCCGGACGAAATCGCTTTCTCAAGGCTTCCGGCATCAGCGATAACGCCAGCCCTTGCCCGACGTTGCTGGGTCAAGGTTCTCTGATCCATGCAGCTTCCCCCTACCCTCAGGCATAGCTTTCGTGTCCGTCTTCAACATCCATCTCCTGCATCCTGCCAGTGACAGTGAAGACAACACGTTCGCAGATATTTGTCACGCGGTCAGCAGACCTCTCCAAGTTGTGAGCGACCCATAAAAGATACGTCGCCTGATTTAGCGTGCGGGGATCGGCCATGATAAAGGTTAACAACTCCCGGTACACCTGGTTGTAGAGGGCATCTACTTGATCGTCCTCCAAGGGAATCGCCCGGGCCGCATCCACGTCGCGACGAATGAAGGCATCCAAAGCTCTGCGCAGCATGTCTGTGGCTTTGTCGGCCATCTGGGGGATATCAATGAGCGGCTTGATCAAAGGTTCTTCGCCCATCAGCAAGTTGATCTTGGCAATCCCTTTGGCATAATCGCCCATGCGTTCCAACTCGGTGGCGATCTCCAGGACTGCGGCCAGTGTGCGTAGGTCGCCGGCCAACGGCTGTTGTGTGGCAATCAATGTCAGCGTCTCAGACTCAATGGCGAAGCGTTTCTCATTGATCGCCCGGTCGCCGGCGATGATCCTTCGAGCCATCTCGCGATCTCGCTTCTTAAGGCTTTCAACCGAATCCTGAATGGCTCTCGCCACCATACTGCCCAAAGCCAGCACCTCATCCTGAAGGCGCTGCAAATCCATCTCAAACGTTTTCCTCAACATTGCCCAGTGATCCTTTCATAGCTTGTAGCTTCCTATAAGCCGGCGCTCGCTCTCTCCGGCGATGGTAGCCACGACTTCAACGTACGGCTCTAAGGTCGAATTGCTCAGCTTTCGCTTGAGCAGTTCGTCCACCTGATAGATTCCCGCCGAATTGCTCAGGCTGACCGCCACTCTGATCGGCCGCTCCACGCCCTTCTCGATACTTACTGCCTCTACAGCCAGCGCAGAGACGGAATGAATGTTCACCTGCCCAGCCTCAAAAGGGATCCGCGAGCGCCCCTGGGTCATGTCCAAAGCATCGGCTACTTTGACCACGCCAGCCTCCAGAGTAAGACAACGCGTATCCCAATGATGAGCAATGACCGTATGCAACACCTCAGCGACGATGATCGTCCGAGTAGGTTGTTCGTAGATGCCCTCCAGCAATTCTCGCGCTTTGGGGTAAGCTAGTATCAGGCTATATTGCTCGTGATCATCACGATGTACGGCAATACCCAGATCATGAAGACACGCCCCCAATACCACCACTACTTCGGCATCCTCTGCCGCGAGGGCATAGTTCTGCACGACACTGGGCTGTATCCCGGCCTCAACTAAGAGGCGCAGAATACGCAACGCGGCGTTGGCCACGATGCGAATATGCACCTCGCCATGATCGCTCACACCACAGCGATCCACTGCGTTGATGTTGGCGCATTTCCAAAGCTGCCCCAACTCCGCATCGGCGTTGATGCGTTCCAAAAGCTGCTGCAACTTGGCGTTATGACGACTGGGCACCTGCAAGCTCATCTTACTGACCCCAAACCCGGTATGACCTAGTTAGACCCAGATCATCCGAACTTTCCCGTGATATAATCTTCTGTACGCCGGTCCTGCGGATTGGTGAACAACTGCCCTGTCGGACCATACTCTATGAGCGTACCGACCCTTTCTTCATTCAGCAGGAAAAAGGCAGCGTAATCCGAGACGCGCGCTGCTTGTTGCATGTTATGTGTTACCACGACGATGGTATAGCTTTGTGCGAGCTCGCGCATAAGGTCCTCTATCTTCAGCGTCGTAATAGGGTCCAAAGCGGAGGCCGGCTCATCCATCAAGATCACCTCAGGCTTAACAGCTATGACCCGAGCGATACACAAACGTTGCTGCTGGCCTAATGAGAGGCTTTGCGCGTCCTGTTTGAGGTTATCTTTGACTTCATCCCACAATCCGGCCCCGCGAAGGCTGGCTTCCACGATGTCGGCCAGGTTGCTTCGGCGACCTAGCCCCAGCACGCGCGGCCCGAAAGCGACATTATCAAATATGGATTGTGGAAAAGGATTGGGGCGCTGAAAGACCATCCCCACTCGCCGACGTAACTCAACGACATCTGTCCCCGGCGCATAGATATCCTGCCCATCCAAAAGTACCTGCCCTATCACTCGGGTGCGAGGAATCGTATCATTCATGCGATTAAGGCAGCGTAAGAAGGTGGACTTGCCACATCCCGAAGGGCCGATGAGTGCGGTGATCTTTTTCTCCTTTATGTCAAGACTTATGTTCGCCAAAGCCGGCTTATCCCCGTAGTAAACACTTAAATTCTGAACTCTGATCTTGGTCACCATGTCCTCTAGCCAAACCGCCCCGTTACATAGTCCTCCGTACGCCGGTCCCTAGGTGCAGTGAAAAGCTCGGTGCCCACGCGGTACTCAATCAACTCTCCCATGAGGAAGAATGCGGCGTAATCCGCCACACGAGCGGCTTGCTGAATACTATGGGGCACGATGATAATCGTGTATTGGCTCTTTAACTCAAAGAGCGAATGTTCCACTTTGGCTGTAGAGATCGGATCGAGGCCAGAAGTTGGTTCATCCAGGAGAAGCACTTCGGGTTCCAGGGCCAGGCTGCGGGCAATGCAAAGTCGCTGTTGCTGTCCACCCGAAAGCGAGCTCGCCGGAGCATCAAGGCGATCTTTCACCTCATCCCATAATGCCGCTTGCCTCAGGCTTCGCTCGGTCAGCTCAGCCAACCGAGTCTTGTCTTTAATGCCGGCCAGACGAGGCCCATAGGTGATATTCTCGCGTATCGTGCCGGGCAAAGGTAGAGGCAAAGCAAATACCATACCGATCCTCCGCCGTAGAGTGGGCACATCGACCCCCGGCGCATAAATATCCTGGCCATTAAAAAGGATGCGCCCCATCATGCGTGTCCCGTCTACAAGATCGTTTAACCGATTGATCAGCCGAAGCAAAGTCGTCTTACCTCCGCTGGCCGGCCCTAAAAAGACGGTGATCGCGTTGCGCTGTACGTCAAGGGAGACGTTCCGCAACGCCCATTTATCGCCATAAGCGTAGCTCACGTTCTCAATGCGAATGATGGGGCTTTCATCATTGCTTACCATTGTCGCCGCCGCCGAAAGTAACTGCGAATGGATGTCGCTACGATATTGATCGAGAGAACTAACATCAAAAGAACCAACGCTGTACCGTATTGGATCTCATGAGGCATGCCCGGCACCTGCGTGCTGATAACGTACAGGTGGTAAGGCAAGGCCATCGTTTGGTCAAAAAGGGAACGAGGCAAATGGGGGAGAAAGAAAGCGGCTACCGTAAATAAAATAGGAGCCGTTTCTCCAGCAGCACGTAACAGCCCCAATAGAACGCCGGTGATGATGCCTGGCAAGGCCTGGGGGAAAACGATATGTCGTATGCCTTGCCAACGCGTACCCCCTAAACTGGCGCTAACGAGACGAAATTCACTCGGCACGGCCCGCAGGGCTTCCTCTGCCGTGCTGATAATAATGGGCAAGGTCATAACAGCCAATGTGAGAGAGCCGGCCAAGATGGATGTGCCTAACCGCAAAAAAAGCACGAATAAACCCAAACCGAAAAGCCCATAGACTACTGAGGGAATGCCGGCTAGATTCAAAATAGCTAGGCGAATGGCGCGGGTGAGCCAGGTATCGCGGGCGTATTCTGCAAGATAGATAGCTCCTCCCACACCGATAGGAATGGCTGCCAAGGCAGTACCCAAAGTAAGTAGCAAAGTCCCCACGATGGCAGGGAAAATGCCCCCTGCCCTCATCCCATCCCGAGGCATGGCTATCAGGAATTCGATGTTGATCGCTTTCAAGCCCCTGGCAACGATCACGCCAACGACGAGCACAATGGGCACCACGACGACCAAAGCGATGAGGGTAAGAAGCACAAATCCAAGGCGCTGCACTTGATAGCGATTCATCAGCGTAGGCCTCCCCGTCGCTTCTGCTTAAACATCGTCGAGGCCGCTGCCAAATTGATGAGGAAAGTCAATACGAAAAGGATAATCCCCACCCCAAAGAGAGCGTGGTAATGAACACTCCCCCGAGCCACCTCACCCATCTCCGCAGCAATGGTCGCCGTCATCGTGCGCACCGGCCTAAAGAGAGAATCTGGAGTGAGCGGCATCCTAGCCGCGTTGCCTGTAACCATCATCACGGCCATCGTCTCGCCAATGGCCCGTCCCATACCCAGCATGACGGCCGTCACAATACCTGAACGCGCCGCGGGGACCACAACGCGCCAGATGGTCTGCCATTGCGTCGCCCCCATCGCTAAACCTGCATCGCGGTAGCTTTTGGGCACAGCATCAAGCGCATCCTCAGCTACGCTCACGATCGTAGGTAAGGACATATAAGCGAGGATCAAGGCCCCGGTGAAGGCCGTTAGCCCCGTAGGAGCGCCCAGAACCTGACGCACGAGAGGAGCCACGATGGTCATCCCAAAGAACCCCAACACCACAGAGGGGATACCCGCCAAGACCTCGATCGCTGGTTTCAAAACCTCGCGCGCCCATGTTGGAGCCATCTCGCGCACAAAGACCGCCGTAGCTACCCCGAGGGGAAGCGCCATAAGGATAGCCGTCACCGTGACCAACAAAGACCCCAGGATCAGAGGTAATGTGCCAAAGAGGCCAAATGTAGGATACCACCGAGTGCCAAAAAGGTTACTAAGGGGCACCTGAGCAAAAACGGGCAAACCCTCACGCAACAGGAAAACAAAGATCAGCAACACGAAACCGATGGCTGAGAACCCTAGCACCTTGATCAAAGCTTCAATAGCGAATTCAGCACGCCGCATGTTTCGCTCCATTATTTAAAACGATCACCCCAAAGGTCAATATGATCTTCACTTTGTCTGAGGCTTCAAGGGGACAAAACCCAGTTTCGGCACCAAGGATTGCCCCTCTCCAAGTATCCATTGCAAGTAGGCGGCCACGTGTCCTTTTGGCTCGCCTGCAGTATACATGTACAATGGACGGGAGATCGGATAAGAGCCATCGTTGACCGAATCTACAGACGGCAGCACATAAGGGCTTTGAGCATCGCGAGCAATAGCCAATACCTTTTGATCAGGAGTCACGTACCCCAGGCCATCATAGCCAATCGCATTGGGATTCTGCCTTATCTCAGCGCTGATACCCTCCGAAGAGGGCATCAACAGAGTCTCTGGGGAGAAAAGTAGCGTGCTCTCCTTATCTCCAAGCCGAATCACGTTCTCCAAGAAGTAGACGTAGGTGCCCGAGTTCGATTCGCGAGAAAGCAATACAATGGGGCGATTTTCCCCGCCTACTTCACGCCAGTTGGTGATCTTGCCCGTGTAAATGTCAGAGACCTGCTGAAGTGTAAGCGCATTGACCGGGTTCGCGGGATGAACTACGACGGCAATCGCGTCGCGGGCAACAATGAACTCTTTGGGGACGATGCCGTTGGCTTTGGCTGCTTCGATCTCTTCTGGCTTCATCTCACGAGAGGCGTTGGCGATGTCCACGGTGCCGTTGATCATGGCGGCAATGCCCGTTCCCGTGCCTCCCCCCGTTACCGAGATGCGCACCTCGGGGTGCAATTGCATGTAGGCTTCTGCCCAGGCCAAAGCGAGGTTAACTAGGGTGTCGGAGCCTTTGTTTTCAATGACTTCGGTAGCTTCAATGCCCCGAGTTTCACTTTCGGGCGGTTCCGTACTACAACCCGCCAAAGATAAGCTGAAGAGCAGCAAACTGATAGCCAGCCAGTGCGAAAGACCGTGTCTCCTCATCATGGGCTGATTCTAGCACATGGGCCCAGAAGGTCAAGTCCTGTTGCGCCTGCTCTTGCATTGCCGCGCCCTCCTCATCATCAGTCGAACATAAGGGCGCATCGGGACATTGCGCGTCCCGGCCTGGCTCATCGGGCACAAGCCAATACTTCATAAGAGAAGGGTCAACCAAACCCTCTGCCATCTGGCCGTGGGCTGAATCGCCCGTACAAAGGGACAACGTACGTTTACGGCTCATCCGAACCTCCCAGTAATGTAATCTTCAGTACGCCTGTCTTTAGGATTCGTGAAAACCTGTTTGGTTTCGCCATACTCTACCAATGTGCCAGCGCCATATTCGTCGGTCATGAGAAAGGCCGTATAGTCTGATACACGGGCAGCCTGTTGCATGTTATGGGTGACGATGATGATGGTATATTCCTTGGCGAGCTGGCGCATCAGTTCTTCGATTTTAAGCGTAGCGACGGGGTCCAGAGCAGAGCAAGGCTCGTCCATGAGGATCACTTCCGGCTCCACAGCGATAGCTCGTGCAATACATAAGCGCTGCTGCTGTCCTCCGGAAAGAGCCATCCCAGATTGTCCGAGCTTGTCCTTAACCTCGTCCCAGAGCGCAGCCCGCCGCAAGCTATGCTCTACGATAGCGTCAAGTTCAGTGCGCTTCAGATGGCCATAGAGTCGTGGCCCATAGGCTACATTGTCGTAAATGCTTTTGGGAAAAGGGTTCGGGCGCTGAAATACCATCCCTACGCGACGCCGTACTTCCACGACGTCCACATGTGGCGCGTAGATGTCCTCTCCATCCAATAGCACACGCCCCTTGATACGAGCGCCGGGGATCAGGTCGTTCATGCGATTGAGGGCACGCAAGAGCGTGCTCTTGCCGCAACCCGAAGGACCGATAATGGCCGTGATCTTGTTGGCATAGAAAGCCAATTCAACATCTTTAACGGCCACGAAATCTTTATAAAACACGGACACCTTCTCCAGCTTCATTTTGGTCTCCAAATCACCTTCGGCGGTCGCACGGACAACAGCCCTAACATCCGCCACAGAGGTCACATGTGGCCTCATCGGAATGACGATGGCAGATTCTGTCATGGTCAGCTCCTAATACATCTTTGAACGCCAGGTGGCAATCAGACGTGCACTAACGTTCAACAACAGCACCAGCATGACGATGATCAGGGCGATTGCCCAAGCTTGGGCATTGCGCAATTTGCTTGGATCCACGGCATACTTAAACAGGGTCAGCGGCAGCGAAGCGATGGGCTTGTCCAACGCTGTTGAAAGATTGTTGCTGCCCAAGGCAGTAAAAAGCAGCGGTGCAGTTTCACCCGCCACGCGGGCCACGGCCAACATGAGGCCGGTGATGACTCCCGTCATAGCGGCCGGAAGCCAAACCTTTAGCGCTGTCTTCCACTCTGGCGCTCCTAGGGCCAAAGAAGCTTCCCGAAGGGATTTCGGCACGAGCCGCAGCATCTCCTCTGTCGTCCGCACGATAACGGGCAACATCAGGATGGCCAAGGCCATTCCGCCCGCCAAAGCCGAGTAACCATGTCCACTTACCCAAAGGGTATAGATAAATAAGCCAACCACAACGGAAGGCAACCCGGAAAGCACACCGGTGCCAAAGCGCACGGCCAAGCCCAAGGAAGTGTTCGGATTTCTGGCCACATAAAGCGCCGCTAGGACACCCAAAGGGACCGAAAAGAGCGAAGCCAAAGCTATCAGGATGCCTGTACCGACCAAGGCGTGTAATATTCCCCCACCACCGAGGCTTGTCGGCTTGAAGGTATCGGTGAGGAACCTTATAGAGATAACTTCAGCTCCATGCGCGAAAACGCTGAGCAGGATCCATACCAGTGGCACGATACCTACTACAGTGGTTAGTCCGGTCAGCCCTAACATGAAGGCGTTATTGACGCGCCGAAAGCGTTCACGTATGGCGGAGCGCTTTAACCTCAGTTTTCCCGCCCTCGGTAATACCGAGAGCTCTTTCCCTCCATTGAATTCGCTCATGCTCGTTGCTCCGGCGTCTTGCGCGCAACGCTCCAGACAAGCGAGCGCGCTAAGATATTCAACAATAAGCTCATAAAGAACAGAAGCAAGCCGATCTCAATCAGCGCCGCATTATAGAGCGGTGTCCGGCTCTCTCCCCATTCGTTAGCGATCACGCTGGCCATGGTATAGCCGGGGCTGAGCAACGAAGCTGAGAGTTGGGCCACATTGCCGATCACCATCGTCACAGCCATCGTCTCACCCAGGGCGCGCCCCAAACCCAGAATGACCGCACCGAGGATTCCCGAAAGCCCGTAGGGCAACACCACTTGCCAGATGGTCTCCCATTGTGTGGAGCCAAGCGCCAATGCGGCCTCGCGCTGCGAACGGGGCACGGCCAGCAGCACGTCGCGCGATATGGCCGCGATGGTTGGCAAGATCATCACCGCCAGAATCAACCCCGCCGCCAGCTTGCTGGCTCCAAAAAAGGGCCCCTGAAAGATAGGCAGATATGGAAAACGCTGAGGATCGCCCAGGCTTTTCATGAGCGCTTCCCCAATCGGGATAACGAAGGAGGGAATGAATACAAAAATGCCCCACAAGCCATAGACCACGCTGGGAATCGCCGCCAACAGCTCGACTAGAAAGCCAACGATGCTCCTTAATCCGGGCGGGCACAGCTCGGCCAAAAAGATGGCGATAAACAGCCCCAAAGGGAAGGCGATGATGAGCGCAAGCAGCGAGGTGGTGAGCGTACCTATAATAAAAGGGGCCGCCCCAAATTTCTCGCCGACCGGGTTCCAGACCGTAGCCGTGATAAACGCGAGTCCGGCGCTGGTACGCATCGGAGCAGACCGCAGCCAAAGCATTACGCCCACGCCGACCATTAATCCCAAGAGCGATAACGATGCTAGGATAAGGGCTCCCTTAAAGAGGATATCCCCATGTTGCAAAGCACGTCCCAGCGGAGATACGGTTTTTCGCCTCAACCGACGACGGACTTGCGCCGAAATCATTGCTACCCCTCAGCCAAGAGCTAAGCCAGAGGGCACCACTTTTGTGATGCCCTCCGGCCTCTGATCACGCACACACACTTGGAACACAACCAATTATTGGCTAACTACCGGCTTGCCGTTACAGGTGATCTTGTCTAACACCTCAACGACCCTGGGCAGCACCTCTTGTGGCAGTGGCGCATAGAGCAACTTGGCTGCACGGCTGCTGGCCGCCGGATCGGTCAGAGCCCACTTGATGAAGCTCACCAACTTCTCCGCCTTCTTGCAATCCTTGTAGTCTTTGTTCACGATAAGATAGGTGAATCCTGCAATGGGCCAGGCATCGGGCTCTTTGCTATTGACGATGATGGCCGTGAGCCTATCATCAAACTTGGCATCCTTGATCGCCGCCATCGTGCTGGGGATATTGGCTTCAACCGTCTTGCCCGCAGCATTGATGAGCTTGGCGTACAAGATATTGTTGCTCTTGGCATAGGCCAGCTCCACATAGCCTATTGCCCCCTTCGTGTTCTGGATCGCCGCTGCGACACCGGGGTTGCCCTTTCCTCCCTGTCCGCGTCCAAGCTTGTCTACTGGCCAATCCACCGCCGTACCCGCGCCCGGACCCTTCTTCCACTCTTCGCTAACCGCTGAAAGGTACAGTGTGAAGATATTCGTTGTACCTGAGCCGTCCGAACGGTGGACGACGTTGATCGGCAGATCAGGGAACTTGACTTCTGGGTTGAGCGCAGCCAAGCGAGGATCGTTCCACTTCTCGATCTTGCCCAAGAAAATGTCCACGATGGTGGCCGCATCAAGCGTAATAGTCGTTGTGACGCCAGGGATGTTGTAGGCAAGCACCACCGCTCCAGCGACCGTGGGGATCATCTGCAAATCGGGCTTCTCCTGATAATCCGCATCCTTCAAGAGAGCATCCGAACCAGCAAAGTCAACGGTACCAGCCTTGATATCCTTGATACCCTGACCAGAGCCGCCACCGGCGTAGTTGATGACCACAGACGGATCGCGCTGGTTGAAGGCAAAGGCCCAGTCCTCATACAAAGGCTGAGGGAAGGTTGCCCCAGATCCATTAAGCTCCACCGAGTTCGGCGCATCGGTTGGCTTGGGTGTCGCCGTAACAACAACCTCCTTAGCGACCTCCTTCACCTGGGGCGTGCTTTGCACAACCACTGTTTCCTTGACGACCTTCTCCTTTTCAACGACGACCGTCTCTTTGACGATCTGGGTAGTTGGGGTGCACCCCATCACCACGAGAGCCACAACCAACAAACTGATGAACACAAGCTTACGGGTTACCATTCTCCTCTCCATTCCTAGCTAGATTGTATTTATTCTCCAAGCTAATATCTTAGCATGGCAAGTTTAACGGCATATTCTCGCCATGTTAAGGTTTTGTTAAACTTTCGCACGGGGGCAAAAAAAGCTGCGCCCGCGCTGGGAAGCCTCTCCTAGGAAATCTGACGAGATCTTTAGCCGGGCGCAGATGAGGAAAGTTGCCGGAAGCTTTACTACGAGGCTAGGGTACGCTATTTGGCTATGGGCAGGGAGAAACTGAACGTGCTCCCCTGTCCTTCAGCGCTTTTCACCCAAATGCGGCCACCATGGCCGTGGACAATGTGCTGCGCGATGGCCAGTCCTAACCCTGTACCTCCACCGCTCCGAGATCGTTCGCTCTTGAAGAAACGCTCAAAAACCCGCGGCAAGTCATCAGCGGGTATGCCCACGCCTGTATCCTGGACTGAGATGATGACCTCATCCCCACTCGGCTCTGCGCTGATGCTCACCGTGCCCCCCGCCGGCGTGAATTTGATGGCGTTATGTACCAAATTGCCCACCACCTGCCATGCTCGCTCTACATCGGCTAGAACGTGGGGCAGCTCCGCCGGAAGTGCGACCTCAACCTTCAGCCCTGCCCGCTCCGCCTGAGCTCGCAAACGCTCCACGGCCGGCACAACGATCTCCGTGACGGAGACAGGCGCCATGCGAAACGGCACCCGTCCCGATTCAATGCGCGAGAGTTCAAGGAGCTCCTGTACCATTTGGGTCATGGAATCCACTTCGGTTTCAATCCGATCTAGAAAACGCTGCGCGGCCGGCGGATCGCCTAAGGCTCCGTCACGCAATGTTTCCACTAAAGCTTTCAGCGATGCTAAAGGTGTGCGCAGTTCATGAGAGATGTTGCTGATGAAATCGCGCCGCACGCTCTCAAGCTGCCGAACACGCGTCAGGTCCTGGAGTATCACCAAACAAGCCGGCCCATCGACGTCTTGAATGGGGGTGGCAATAACCTGAAGGAAAGGTCCCTTGCGATCCATCTCCACGGCCTCAAATTGCTCCTCCTTTCGTTGGAGGCAATGTCGCCACAGCTCAATGAGCCGATGATCACGCGCGACTTGTGCGAAGGAGCGTCCTATCGCCTGCTCTTCCGTCGTGCCCAGAATACGAGCTGCCGCTTGATTGATCAGCCGTACGCGCCCCTCGTTGTCTGTGATCAGCACGCCATCCCCCATATGTTCCAGGATAGCGCCCAAGCGCACGCGCTCCTTGCTCAAGGTTTCCACAGTACTCGCCAGGCGCATAGCCATTTGATTGAAAGCCTCGGCCAGAGAGCCGACCTCATCGCGTGTGGTAGGGAAAAAGCGGGCGCCTAGGTCCCCTTCCCTCATGCGCTCAACCGCCGCCTTTAGCTCACGTATGGGCTGAGCGATACGCTCGGCGATTAAAACCGCCAGAAGCAGGGCTAGAGACACAGTGATGAGTGTGGCCACCAGGATGCTCACGCGCAGATGGGCGGCGTGTGAGGTGATCTGACGCAAGGGTAAAGCTACACGGATGACACCGACGGGACGCCCCTCCGAAAGGACCAGGCCAGCCACATACATCATCTCGTAGCCCACGGTCTGACTGAAACGAATGCTACTCCCCGACCCATTGGCCATAGCTTGGATCACCTCGGGGCGATCGGCATGGTTATCCATCTGTCGCCAGTCTTCAAACGAATCCCCAAGGACCGTCCCGTCCAGCTGGATCACCGTTACCCGCGCATCCAGCAACTCTCCGTAATAACGAACAAGGGGGGCGAGCTCTTCGCCCGTCACCTCTCGGCTCAATAACGGCCGCAACGCATCACCCACCAGCGCCACCTCGGCCCCTAACTGCGCGCGCAAGCCTTCCACATACAGATCCCGCACAAACCCCGCAAGATAGAGGGTTAGGCCGGCCATCGCTAACAGGATAAGGGTAATGTACGGGACAGCAATACGCCAACGGATTGTCTTAAACACGTTTCACCCCTCAAAGCGGTAGCCAATGCCGCGTACGGTGACGATACGTGTGGGAGAATCGGGCTCCGTCTCTATCTTCTCCCTGAGCCAACGCACATGGACGTCCACCGTGCGGCTTCCCCCCACATAGTCCCAACCCCACACCCGCTCCAAAATGAGATCACGAGAGAGGACAATCCCCTTATTGCGGGCGAAAAACGCGAGCAAGTCAAATTCCTTAGGCTTCAAAGGAATAGCCTTTCCTCCGAGAAAGACTTCCCTCGCAGCCAGGTCTATCTCTAGGTCATTGAAGCGAAGACGATGAGGGGTTTTGCCCAAGCCATTCCGCTGAGCCTCTGCCGAGAGTTCCTCACGCACCAGGCGCACCCGCCTTAGGAGAGCTTTGACCCGGGCTAGCAACTCGCGCATGCTGAAAGGCTTGGTCAGATAGTCATCCGCGCCCACCTCCAATCCCACAACTCGATCCACCTCATCTGCGCGGGCCGTAAGCATCAGGATGGGCACGCTCATCTCCTGGCGCAAAATGCGGCAAACCTCAAACCCATCTAGCCCCGGCAACATGATATCCAGGATGATGATATCCGGACGCTCCCGACGGGCCACTTCCAGGGCCTTGCGGCCATCGCTCGCCGTCAATACCTGATAGCCCTGACGAGACAGGTTGTATTCCAAAGCCTCCAAGAGCGCCAACTCGTCCTCAACAACCAACACCTTCTCGGTCAAATCGGCTACCCTCCAGGCCTCCCAGATCCGAGAGGCCAAAAGCTACGCCCTAACCACAACCCTTTCCACTGTAAGCCGTTTCAGCCGCTCCGGATGGGGCTCGCAGCCGATCCCTGGCTCCATGCTGGCCGTCACCCGGGAAGGCCCGCTCAAGGTGATCGGTGGCTCGCCGAGATCCTCGCGATAGAAACGCTCCGAAGGAAATATGTCGGAGGGATAGCGAATATTGGGTAACGTAGCTAGGGCCATATTGAAGGATTGTCCTATAGCAGATTCTAGCATCCCGCCGATCCAACAAGGAATCCCCGCTTCCTGGCAAAGGTCATGAATGGCCAGGGCTTGGGTCAATCCACCCACCCGCGCAGGCTTGATATTGATCCAGCGACACGCCCTGAGCTCAATCGCCTTTCTCGCCTTATCCACTGATACGATGCTCTCGTCTAAACAAATGGGCGTGCGAATGTTTGCCTGAAGCTTGGCATGATCTACAAGGTCATCGTGCGCCAAAGGCTGCTCGATCATCGCTAGATGATATCGGTCTAGCTCCTGGAATAAAGCTAGATCAGAGAGCCTGTAAGCACTGTTACAGTCAATATGGATGACCATATCGGGATATCGTTCCCGAACGGCGGCAACCATGTTGAGGTCCCAGCCGGGACGAAACTTGAGCTTCGTGCGCTTGAACCCGGCCTCCCGCGCTTTGCCGATCTCAACCAATAGGTCATCTAAGCTTTCCATCACCCCAAAATCTGCTCCTACCTCTACGTCAGGTCCTTTGCCGCCGATGAGCTTCCATAAAGGCCGGCCCTCAAAGCGCGCATAAAGATCCCACCAGGTCAGATCAAGCCCACCTTTGGCAAAGTAGTTGCCTTTGATGCTCGCAAGAGCCCGCTGCAACTGCTCGCCACTGGTTATATCCTGGCCAACCAACAAAGGGGCCAGCCAATCGCGCATGGCAATAAACACGCCTTGTGCCCACTCGCTGGAATAGGTGGGAGCCCTTAGGGGGGAGGATTCACCCCAACCATAATAGCTCCCACTCGTCATGCGCACCAGGATGCTCTCAATACAATCGTCGCTCCCATAAGCGGTGCGAAAAGGGTAAATGAGCGGCATGGCCACGCGGTAGATCTCAATTGTATCAATCCGCATAGTGCACCTCCTGTTGTGGGTCCGGCCAGGCTACCTATGAAGCGGGTCCGGCCGCGGCTTCAAGAGCACTCCATCGCCCGCCAGCTTATCGCGCAGTTGCTGCACGTCCACTTCACGAGGTATGACTCCTCCGGCAACAGCCAGTGCTGCAGCCGTGCCCGCTGCCTGTCCGCAAACCAGACAACATACCGTATTCCGCGTGCTATTATGGGCTGAGAGGTCCACCGACATCATCCTCCCGGCGATCAGCAAGTTATCTACCCCTTTGGGGATCAGCGCGCGATAGGGGATGCCATAAGCACCTCCATCGCGCACAAAATCCCTGGGGTTATCAATGAAGGAGAAACAGCCGACCTGATCATCAAACTGTCGCCCTTCGGTGCAATCAACTTGGGTCAGCTCGTACTCGCAACGGATCGCCCGCGCCCGACGCTGCCCTACAGAGGGCGCAGAGCCGGCCGGATAGCACTGTTCACAACCGGCCAAGTGCCTCCGAAAGACCTCTGTCACCTGTAACATCCTGCCTCGCAGATTCACCTCGGCCATCGTCAGGGCCGCTTCGCTCAGTCCATCATTAGGCCCATAGTTAATGCAATTACAATAGGTGATCTCGCGCGGGCGTAGCGACGAAGACAAGAAATACGCTGGAGCGTTTTCCTCGCCGGCACGACGCAGTTCGCTGAAGTCAATCCCTAAACGCACCAGATCCGGCCTATTCATCCCCGGCTTGATCGCATGCGCAAGCTGAGTAATCCAGCCGCGGCGCTCCAAGTCCGCCTCAAGGGCCGCCAAATCCACATTGACCAGCCGGAAGGTAAAACCCGCCGAATAGGCCCCCGGATCGCCGGGCTTATAGTGCACAAAGGGCGCACCAGCATAGGCGGCCAGGTCGCCATCTCCGGTGCAATCGATGTATTGCCTAGCACGCATCAGGCTACGGCCAGCTTTATTCCAGACGACGATCCCCTCAATATGGCCGGCAGTGGCCCGGACCTCGTCCACCACAGTATGTAAAACGAGTTTCACGCCCGCCTCAAGGCACATCTGAGCGGCTACAAATTTGAACGTTTCCGGCTCCACGGGGGTGAGCATGCTCACGAAATCAGCGCCCCGCTCCATGAGCACATGCCCTACTCCTCCCCCAAGCTGTTGGACGCGGTCTACAAGTTCTTGCGCTATGCCCCCGACCACACGTTGTCGCTCGACGCCAGGGTGTGCCCCAAAGATATTGAAGAAGCTATGTAGCCCTGTGGCCCCGCTGATTCCTAGACCTCCCAACCAACCTGTCTTCTCAACCAGCACCGTCTTGGCTCCGCTACGAGCTGCGGCAATGGCCGCTGCGATGCCGGCCATACCCCCGCCAGCGACAAGAACATCACAGGGCTCGTAGCGCGTCTTATCTATAGTTGGCCTTTGCATACTTTTATGCCTTCCTAGACCAAAGTTTTCACCAGTTCTCCCACCAGGCGCACACGTTCAATATCCCCATCGGGAGGGATCTCGTCAGATATACCCAAAATCAGACGCGGGTAGAATAATTCCACCAACCGCTTTACACAATCGGTCAGCATCTCTAAAGGGAAAGATCGTAAGAAAAA
Source organism: Anaerolineae bacterium (assembly GCA_034436315.1). GTDB lineage: Bacteria > Chloroflexota > Anaerolineae > UBA1429 > UBA1429 > DAOTVR01. Next base: position 7,860 of record DAOTVR010000050.1, on the reverse strand, counting down.
GAGCGCCGGGATGCCATCCAATAACACTAGGTCACCTAATCCTTGCTTGATCTCTTCAACGGTGACATCCCCCTGAGGGACTGGCGTGGCGGCTTCAATCCCATCCCAGGGACAATCGCGCAGATAGGGCAACAAGGGCTTCATGGAACCATCTATGTGAATATGTACGAACTTGCCCGCTGCGTGGAGTTGTTCCGTGCGCTTGCGATAGTAAGGGATATGGTATGTGCGCCATATCGGGGGAGGATCCATATGGGCATCAATGTTCTCCCCAAAGTTGAGCACCTGCACCGGACAATTGCAGAGCACCTCATAGAGCGCATCGTCTGCAGCAGTTTGCACTTCTATATGGCGTGCGATCACCTCAGGATGGTCATACATCATGAGGATGGTTCGCTCCAAGCCCATATGTTCGACGAACAGCCCTTGGATCGGCGAGCGCCGCCAGTAAAATTGTGGGTAGCCCCGCTCGCCGACGCGTTGTAGATCCTGCTCGTAGGCTTGCTGATCCCAATACCATTCCTCATCCTGCAAGATGTACTCCAAAACCTTGAAGTCCTCCGGCCCTTTCAGCTTGTACTCGGTCAGATGGGCCGAAAGGTTCCACTCATCGTAATGGCTTACCTCGGTCAAGCATCCAACTGGCGTCTCCCAGGTGCTGCGAATGCGTTTCTCATCCAGCCATTCGCTTCTTATTTGAACGTTCTTGTAACGCACGCGCAAGCCCGATCCAAAGTAGCGCACCGAGGCGTGGCAGTAGTCGTAAACGTCCAAGAGATCGGCTTCCTTCAGATGTGCGGGCAGAGTGCCGCGCTTTTTGTTCACCGCATACCAGAACTCCAGGCGTGGCTGCCAAAGCACACCGCCGGGATCTTGGCCACGGAAGATGGCCAGAACCATATCCCGATACGTGAGGCGCGAGCTCTCACTGTTCATTCTTACACCACCTTTCTTGGAATGTATCTTTCTGCTTCACTTGGCCCCCTAAACCGTCCTCACGCATTGTACGGGCCAGAAGACCAGGAGTCAACAACGCTGCACAATTGACAACGGACGACGAACATGCCATGATAGACTTCATTCAATTCCAGGAGGTCCTATGAAAATAGGCTTCGGCAGCCAGATCTGGCTACGTGATGGCAATCCGTACGGCTTTAGCCATATGCTGGACGAGATGTCCTTGATCGGCTTTGACGGCTTTGAGATGTGTTATCCTTTCGTCGTGGAACGCTATGAGCATCGTGTTGCTGAACTCCGCCAGCTCTTGGCCATGCATGATCTGGAACTGGCTTCATACTATACGGCTTGCAGCTTCCGCCCAGAGCGGCTGGCTGGCGAGGTTGAGGAGGTCAAACGTCGCTGCCGCTTCATCGCCGCCTTAGGCTCTCAGTTCGTCCTTCTAGATGGCTGCCCCAGGCAGCCCGAGCTTTCACCCGCCCAGATGGACGACCTCATCAAGCTCGTTGCCGAGCATGCCAACATGCTGGGCGCCTACGCCCGCTCTTGTGGCGTCAAACTGGCCTGGCATCAACATTGGGGCAGCCTTTTTGAGGTAGAGGCAAACCTGCATCGCCTTATGGAATTGACCGATCCCGAATTAGTTGGCTTTTGCCCTGATGTAGGCCAGTTAACCCTTTGTGGCTTTGACGTGCTAGCCCTCCTCAAGCGCTATGCTCAGCGCATCGTCTTCGTACACTACAAAGATGTGACCTTCGCCGGGCGTCCCAAGGGCGAGCTATGGCCGGGCGGGCCCCGCCTTCCCCAAGACGGTGGCGCCTATGGTATCGACTCCCGCGGCCGTTGGGTGGAGCTAGGGCGTGGTGCGGTGGACTTTCCCGCTATAACCCAGGTTCTTCTATCCGCCGGGTACGATGGCTGGTTGGTTGACGACTTGGATTTTACGTGCTACCCCGCGAGGGAATCGGCACAAGCTTGTAAGGATTATATCAATTTTGGTTTGGGCATTTGGAGTGAGCGGGACAAACGTCGCGGGTTGGCCCCCAAAGCCGTCCCCTGAACAGCTCAACGGCGAGACAATCCACACAAGCCACTTATCGCGCGACATATAGGAGGCAGAAATGGAACAGATTATCACCTGGTTAGGGCACGGTTCGTGGCGTATGATAACGCCTAAAGGCACTATCATCTACCTTGATCCTTGGATCAAGGGCAATCCCGCTTGTCCGATCACCTTGGAGCAGATCGACAAGGCGGACCTCGTGTGCGTTACCCACGGCCATAGCGACCATTTAGGCAATGCTATAGAGATCGTGCAGCGGACAGGCGCTACCCTGGTCACTTTACCCGAAGTGGCCGCTTATTGCGCCCGATACGGCATCCCCTATGATGATAAGGGTGGCTGTTTGCACACGGGCGGCAGCATTCGCCAGAAGGATGTGCTCATCCACGCCGTCTTCGCTTTGCACAGCTCTGACATCATGGGCAAGGAGTATGCGGAGAACAATCAGCTTATGCCGGGTTCAGGAGCTTGTGGGATGATCCTCACCCCCGATGAGGGTGTGCCCGTCTATTTCGCAGGCGATACCGGGCTCTTTGGCGACATGGCTCTTATCGGCAAGCTCTATCGCCCCAAGATCAGCATCTTGCCTGTCGGCGGGAAGTACACTATGGGCGTGCGCGAGGCCGCCTATGCTGCGGAGCTGTTGGCGAGTGAAGTCCTTATTCCCGGGCATTACAACACCTTTCCCAGCCAAATGGCCGACATAGATGAGCTGATCCGCCAGGTGGCCGTGCGCTCGCCGGCAACACGGGTAGTCGTGCTGAAGCCCGGTGAATCGTATACTTTTCTAACGGGTTGATGCCCATCCCTTGAGTCGAGGAAATGCGATGACCATTCCTGGCGAGTTCACCTGGCACGAGATCTCTACACAGGGGGAAAGCTGGCGCTCGGCCATAGAGGCCACTTTGGCCCTGAAGGAGCCCCTGTTGGCTCTTCTCAGGCGGAATATGGATCGCCCCATCTTCTTTATCGGTTGTGGGTCCACACATTACCTAGCCCAGTATGCCGCTCCCTTCTTTCAAAGCCTGACGGGCACTCCTTGCCGGGGTGTCCCTTCCTCCGAGCTATTCTTGCAGACGGATACGCTTGTCAGGCCCAGTGAGCGTCCGCTCATCGTGGCCCTCTCGCGCTCCGGGGAGACGAGCGAGTCCATCATGGCCGTGGAAAAGATGCGTGCACGAGGCTGTGAGGCTTTGACCATCAGCTGCTATGACTCAACCAGCCTTTCAGCCGTATCCTCCCTTACCATAAGCATCCCCGGCGGCCAGGAACAGAGTTTCGCCCAGACGCGTTCCTTCGCCGGAATGCTGGTGGCCGTGCAGACGCTTGCGGGATTGGCTGCTGGAGACGACGCCCTACTTGCCGAACTGAGTGCGCTTCCGGATATGGCCCCAGAGATCGTCGCTCGGGCGATGCCCCTGGCCTGTTCCTTAGGAAGCAGCGAGGCGTTCAAACGCATCACCTACCTAGGCTCCGGCCCGCTCTATGGACTGGCTAACGAGGCGACGGTCAAGGTAAAAGAGATGTCCCTTTCTGTTGCCGAGGGATACCATTTCATGGAGTTTCGCCATGGCCCCATGGCCTTGGTGGATGGCGAGCACCTGATCATCGCCCTCCTCTCCGAGGCGATACGCGAATACGAACTCGGCGTGCTCCGCGACCTAAAGCAACGGGGAGCACGCATCGTAGCCCTTGCTAACGACGACAAAGGGCTCGATGGCCTCTGCGAGGCCACTTTCACCTTCAACACGACACTTTCTGAGCGCTCGCGCGCGGTGCTGTACATGCCTTTCTTACAGCTGTTTGCCTATTATCGTTCGCTGGCACGGGGCTTGAACCCCGATCGCCCGCGCAACGTGGTCATGGCTATCAAGCTTCAAGGTACAGAGATGATCCGATGAAGATGGACAAGCCCTACGATATCCTTATCGTCGGCGAGGCCAATCCCGATATCATCGTAACCGGCGATGTGGTGCCCGAGTTCGGCCAGGTGGAGAAGTTGGTCGATCACCTTTCGGTCTATGGCGGAGGCTCGGCGGGGATCTTTGCTGCCGGCGCTGCCAAGATGGGCTTGCGGGTGCTCTTTGCCAGCGAGGTGGGCAAAGACCTCTTCGGGCACTTCATGCTGGAGGTACTCCAAGAAGCCGGCGTGGATACCTCGGCTATCCGCGTTAACCCCGGCGTTCAGACGGGAAGCTCCATCCACTTATTGCGCGGTACCGATCGGGCCACGCTGACTTTCCTCGGCTCTATCGCGGCGATCTCCGCTGAGCTTGTAGATCCGGCATGGTACAGCCAGGCGCGTCACCTACATGTCGCCAGTCCCTTCTTATTGAGCGCTCTGCGCCCGGCCATGCCCGAGATGATGCGCCGGGCCAAAGAGGCCGGCATGACCGTCTCCCTAGACACAAACTGGGACCCCCGTGGCCGTTGGGAGCTGCAAGGCTTCTTCGACTATTTGGACGTCTTCCTGCCCAACGAGAACGAACTGAAAGCTATCGCCGGTCGGTCTGACTTGGAGGAAGCCATAAAAGCAATGGCCTCTTATGTGCCTGTATTAGTGGTCAAGCGCGGGGCCGAAGGGGCCCTGGCCATCTGCGGGCAAGAGCGCGTGGAGGTACCCGCCTTTCCCGTCCGGGTCGTAGATACCACTGGCGCCGGGGATAGCTTTGATGCCGGTTTCCTTGCCGGGTGGCTTCGCGGAGAACCCTTGCGCCAATGCCTTCTCCTCGGCGCAGCTTGCGGTGGGCTTACGACCACACGAACCGGTGGCTTCAACGGTCAACCGACTTGGGATGAAGCCTTGGCGTTCATTCACGAGCACGATCAAGTAGCCTAGCCGAACTTGTGCCCTGTTGACAAGCATCATGCCCAAGGTTATCTTTGATTGTGGCAAGCTCTCCGCCCGAACCCGGCGAAAGGAGGTTGATCTTGCTTTACTGTTATGCCAAGTTAACTAAGGAACAACTAGCCAAAATCAAAGCTTTTGAGGCCGAGATCGGCAAGACCGTCTTGGCCTTGCGAGAGGTAGATCTCCAGGCTGAGTTCCTCTCCAAAGAGGAGATGGAAAAGCTTCGCGCTCTGGAGAATGAGCTAGGTCTCATCTTGTTGGTGGTCAAATAGGAGAAGGGAGATGTCTAAAGAAAAGGTGGTCTTGATCGGCGCGGGGAGCGCTATGTTTACGCAAGGATTGATGGCCGATCTGATCCGCCGCAATGAGGAGCTGGACCTTGCCCTGGTAGATATTGATCCCGAGGCCCTAGCTGTGGCCGAAGGCCTCTCGCGCAAGATGATCGCTGCCCGTCGGGCACCGATTAAGCTTTCCGCACACATAGATCGCCGAGACGCCTTGCCTGGCGCGACGGCAGTCATCTGCACTGTGGGCGTAGGCGGCCGACGCGCTTGGGAGCAGGATGTGTTCATTCCCCGCAAGTACGGCATCTACCAGCCTGTGGGAGATAGCGTGATGCCCGGCGGCACTTCGCGGGCATTGCGTATGATTCCCGCCATGGTGGCCATCGCTGAAGATATCCTAGATCTGGCCCCCAAGGCGCTCTTCTTCAACTATGGCAACCCCATGGCCCCGGTCTGTCGGGCAATACGCAAAGCCACAGGTGCGGACGTTGTGGGCCTTTGCCATGGCGTCTTTAGCGTGGGGCGTTACCTGGCCGGCGCACTCGGTGTGGAGCCCTCTCAGTTCGCCTATACCGCCGTGGGCATGAACCATCTGACCTGGTTCATTGAGGCCAGAGTGCGCGGTCAGGACGCTATGCCTCAGCTCCGGGAGATCGCCTCTCAAAAGCTAACGCGTCTGGCAAGTGCCCTCACCAATGGCCAGCCATCCATTGAGGAGCTTCAGCCCTTTAGCTGGCACCTCTTGCAAATCTTTGGAGCCTTTCCCGCCGTCCTTGACCGCCACGTGACCGAGTTCTTCCCCCAATTTTTCGCCCAAGGCCAATACTATGGCAAAACCCTAGGAGTAGATGTCTATAGCGTTGAAGCCACCATCGCTCACGGCGATAAGATCTACGCTGAGATGCGCGAGGTTGCCACTTCTCCGGAGCCACTGCCTGCGGACTACTTTGAGCGAATCGGCGGAGAACACGAGCAAGTGGTGGAAATCATAGATAGCATTCGCCATAACGCTGGCCGCATTCATTCGGTAAACCTCCCTAATCGCGGCCAAGTCCCTAATCTCCCTGCAGAGGCTATCGTGGAATCCCCCGCGGTAGCCGATGCTGGCGGCATCAAGCCGATCACCCAAAAGCCCCTGCCGGCCGGGATCGTGGGCACTTTGGCCACGCGCCTGGCCTGGGTAGAGACCATAGTGGAAGCGGCTTTAGAGGGTAGTCGGGACAAGTTCGTACAGGCCCTCGTGTTAGATGGCGCGGTGAGCTCGCTGGAAATGGCCGAGTCATTAGCCGACGAGCTGCTCTCGGCCCAGGCTCAGTACCTTCCGCAGTTCAAGCGCCCTGGCCAGGGATAGCCTCGCTTTGAAGATGGAGAACGAAAGGAGATTGGCCATGCCCCTTTTCGGAGGGATTGAAGCAGGTGGAACCAAGTTCGTCTGCGCTGTAGGGACAGGCCCAGACGACCTCCGTGCCGAGATCCGCTTTCCCACCACGACACCGCAAGAGACCATCTCTAAGGCATTGGCTTTCTTCCGAGAGCAGGCCAAGCACGAGCCGCTGAAAGCCATAGGCATTGCCTCCTTTGGGCCTATAGACCCTGACCCTCAATCGCCGACCTTCGGCTACGTGACCACCACTCCCAAGCCCGGCTGGGCACATACTGATTTCGCCGGCGCAGTGCGGCGAGCGCTCGGTGTTCCCGTGGGCTTTGACACTGACGTGAATGTGGCCGCTTTGGGCGAATGGCGCTGGGGAGCAGCGCAAGGGTTGGACACCTTCATCTATCTGACCATTGGCACGGGGATCGGTGGCGGAGGTATGGTCAACGGCAAGCTAATTCATGGCTTGATGCATCCCGAAATGGGCCATATTCGCATCCCCCACGATTGGCAAGCAGACCCCTACCCAGGCTATTGCTCTTACCACGGTGATTGCTTTGAAGGCTTAGCCGGAGGGCCGGCCCTGGAAGGACGTTGGGGGCAACGCGGCGAGACCCTTCCTCCAGACCATCCGGCTTGGGCGCTTGAGGCCCATTACCTAGCCTTGGGCCTCGTCTGCTTCATTTGCACCCTCTCGCCCCAGCGCATTATCATGGGTGGAGGGGTAATGGAGCAAGCGCACCTTTTGCCCATGGTACGTCGTCGAGTACAAGAGTTGCTCAACAACTACATACAGGCTGAGGCGATTCAAAAGCACATCGAGCAATATATCGTCCGTCCAGCCCTGGGTAATCGTTCGGGCGTGCTAGGGGCCATTGCCCTGGCAGAGCAAACGGCCTGCTGAAGGAGCAAAGCCTGGTAAGGAGCACGATGTCGTCGCGCCAAAGGCTACTTACGGCGCTTGCCGATGGCCTCAATTTGACCGGAGATATCGGCGGCGACGTTTCCACTTTCCTTAATCGTCATGGTCGCCCCCAAACGGCCTTGCATAGCGCCGCGGTCGCTGTGGAAGCCCGGCGCATAGCCGGCGTGGTTGGCATCTCTGGATCACGTGCCGAACTAGGTGGTTGGCTACACGATGTGAGCGCAGTATTCCCTCCCGAAGAAAGGTTATTGGCAGCCAGGGCTTTTGGGATTCAAGTCCTTCCGGAGGAAGAGGCTTTTCCGCTGATCCTGCACCAGAAGCTCTCCGTTGTCTTGGCGCGAGAGCTCTTTGGTATCCGAGATCCAGAGGTTCTGGGTGCCATCGGCTGTCACACAACCCTGCGAG
>DAOTVR010000049.1:0-27576 GCA_034436315.1 Anaerolineae bacterium | reverse complement strand
CCTCGGCCGTCTTGCAGAGCTTGAACATCAATCGCGAGATCGTTCGTCGTAGGGTTCTAAGCTTGATGCGCCAGGAGTCGTCTCCGGCCGAGGCTCCCCAGCCCCCTCGGAACAGGGAAAAGTCGCTGCTCGAGCAGTTGGGCGTGGATCTGACGCAGCTGGCTCAGGAGGGGGCACTTGATCCCGTCATTGGGCGCCAGAAGGAGATCGAGCGCGTCGTCCAGATCCTCGCTCGGCGCACCAAGAATAACCCGGCGCTCATCGGGGAGCCCGGCGTAGGAAAGACGGCCATCGTTGAAGGGCTGGCGCAGCGCATCGTCATAGGGCAGGTGCCCCCGGACCTGGAGAATAAGCGCCTGATTCGTCTGGATGTGGGCTCTCTCGTGGCGGGGACCATGTATCGGGGGCAATTTGAGGAGCGTCTCAAGCGGGTAATTGACGAGATCAAGTCAACCGAGACGATCCTTTTCATCGATGAGCTGCACATGCTCGTGGGGGCCGGAGCGGCGGGAAGCGCGGTGGATGCGGCGAATATCCTCAAGCCCGCCCTGGCTCGCGGCGAGCTTCAGTGTATCGGGGCTACGACACTGAACGAGTATCGCAAATACATTGAAAGCGATGCGGCGTTAGAGCGTCGTTTCCAGCCGGTCTATGTGGATGAGCCGAGCGTGGAAGAGACCATCGCCATCCTTCGGGGCATCCGCAGCCGCTATGAGGAGCATCATCGTCTGCAGATCACCGATGAGGCTTTGGAGGCTGCTGCGAGGCTCGCGGCGCGTTATGTGCCCGATCGCTTCTTGCCGGATAAGGCCATTGACCTGGTGGATGAGGCGGCCTCGCGTGTGCGCGTCTTCAAAGTCTTTCATCGGGATGTGCCCGCATTCCTGGAAGCGGCCTCTGAGGATGTGGGCGTCTCCAGAGGGGAGGGTCGGTCGCTCTTAAAGGCCCCCTTTAAGGAAATAGAGGACGGATTACGGTTTTTGCCCGATCAGTTGGGCCTTGATATGCCCTTGGGTGGAAAGGAGACGGGCCTGAAGGTCACGGCGGAGGACATTGCGGAGATCGTCTCCATGTGGACCGGTGTGCCTGTGGCCAATATCGCCGAAGAGGAATCCGCGCGGTTGCTCAAGATGGAGGAATATCTGCATCAGCGCGTGGTCGGCCAAGATGAGGCCATCGCCGCTCTAGGCCGTGCTGTACGACGTGCCCGGTCGGGCCTTAAGGATCCTCGTAGACCCATCGGATCGTTCATCTTCCTGGGGCCTACCGGCGTGGGCAAGACCGAGCTGAGCAAAGCTCTTGCCGAGTTTATGTTCGGCAGCGAGGAGGCTTTGTTGCAATTTGATATGTCCGAGTTCATGGAGCGGCACACGGTCTCCCGCCTGGTCGGCGCGCCCCCGGGCTATGTGGGTTATGAGGAGGCCGGCCAGCTTACCGAGGCCATTCGTCGCCGGCCCTATTCCGTCATCTGCTTTGATGAGATTGAAAAGGCCCATCCTGAGGCCTTCAACATGTTGCTGCAGATCATGGAGGATGGGCATTTGACGGATGCTAAAGGGCACAGGGTCGATTTCCGCAATACGATCATCATCATGACCTCTAACGTGGGCAGCTCGGTCATCACCCAAGAATCCGATTTGGGCTTTTTGACGGGCCGGGAAAAGGAGGGCGAGTCGTCGTCAGCTTACCGCGAGATGAAGAGTAAGCTGATGAAGGAATTGAAGCGTCTTTTCCGCCCCGAGTTCCTGAATCGCGTAGATGAGATCGTTGTCTTCCACGAGTTGACCAAGGAGGATATCGAGCGCATCGTAGATATCCAGATCAAGCGCCTCAATGAGAGGTTGCAGGATCATCGTCTCACGCTCAAATGCACGGAGGCGGGTCGCCGGACGTTGGCACGTCTGGGCTATGATCCGCAGTTCGGTGCTCGGCCATTGCGCCGTGTCATCCAGCGGCTGATTGAGGACGCCTTGGCGGAAAAGATATTGCAGAACGTCTTTAAGGAAGGCGATGTAGTGATCGTTGATGCCAAGGGGGATGAGATCCTCTTGTTGCCCGAAAGGGCCACGCAGCCGGAAGCAGCGCTCTCTAGAGAGTAGCGTTGGGGATGAGCAAGAGTCGTACCCGCTTTGTCTGCCAGTCCTGCGGTGCGACACAGGCGCGATGGATGGGGCGTTGCCCCGATTGTGGCGAGTGGAACACACTGGTTGAGACCCTGATTGAGGCTCCGTCGCCGCGTTCTGCTCGGCGTGGCGAGCCGTTGGTAGCTCCAGAGAGCAAGGCTTATCCCTTGCCCGAAATCCCCGCCAATGCCCATGAACGTCTCGTCGTGCCCATGGAGGAGCTGAGCCGGGTACTCGGCGGAGGCATCGTACCCGGCTCAGTGGTGTTGATCGGCGGCGATCCGGGGATCGGCAAATCCACCCTCCTGTTGCAGCTCGCCGCGATCATGAGTGAGGATGAATCCCCCGTGCTTTACATCTCGGGGGAAGAGTCGCCCCAGCAGATTAAGCTGCGGGCCGAGCGCTTGGGCATTCGTTCTCCCCATCTCTATATCTTGGCCGAAACAAGCTTGGAGCAGATCCTGTTGCAGATCGAGCGGATGCGTCCGCGCTTGGCCATTGTGGATTCCATCCAGTCGATCCGTACCGGGGAGTTGAGCGCCTCGGTGGGCAGCGTCAGCCAGGTGCGTGAGTGTGCCAGCCAGCTTTTACGCCAGGCTAAGGCGGAAAACGTGCCCATTTTCATCGTGGGGCATGTGACCAAGACGGGAAGTATCGCTGGCCCACGGGTCCTTGAGCATATCGTGGATTGTGTGCTCTATCTAGAGGGAGAGCGCTTCCACGCTTATCGCTTGTTGCGCAGTGTCAAGAATCGCTTTGGGTCTACCGACGAAGTGGGCGTCTTTGAGATGCGCGATAGTGGGCTGGTGGAGGTGAGCAATCCCTCGGAGGTGTTCTTAGCCGAACGCTTGGAGCGTGCCGTGGGTTCTACGGTCGCCGTGACGTTGGAGGGCTCGCGGCCTTTGCTCGTAGAGGTGCAAGCTTTGGTGAGCCACACCAGCTTGGAACTACCTCGCCGGACGTGTAATGGCGTGGACCTGAATCGGGTGTTGCTCTTGACCGCCGTGCTCAGCAAGCGGGTGGGGCTGCGCTTGGCGGATCAGGACATTTTCGTGAACATCGTGGGAGGGTTGCGCGTTAGGGAGCCCGCGGTTGACTTGGCGATTGCCGTGGCCATAGCTTCAAGCTTTTACAACCGCCCTGTGGCCTCTGACTTGGCCATCTTTGGAGAAGTTGGCTTGGCCGGCGAGTTGCGCAGCGTGAGCCAGACTGATAGGCGTTTACGGGAGGCCGCCAAACTGGGTTTTGCTCGCGCTCTGATGCCTCGTGTTCGGGGAGGGCAGGAGCTACGGGCTGAGGGGATGCAGATGATCATGGCGCGCTCTGTTGCTGAGGCCATCCACGTCGCCCTGGAGCGAGACGAGGCCTAAGGCTTGAAACTGACGGTGGGCTTGGGTGCGAAAGGAGGTTTGGGCACTTTTGGATTAAAGTGCAGTTGATGGATGAACTGAAAATCATCTCCAGAGAGGCGCATTGTCTTTCGGAGTTCGTCGCGTCGTTAGAGAGGAGCATTTATGTCGGTTATTCTTATCTTGCGCCTTTTGCTTGCGGTGTTGTTTGCGCTTCTCGGCTGGGAAATAGGGGAGTGGATTTCCGTATGGGTCCCGGTCATTCATATCTCCATTGTGAGGAGCTATTATCGTCTGTTCATAACCCTTGTGGGAGCGCTGGTTGGGTTTGTCTCCGCCCCCTATCTCCTCGTCGTGCCCTTCCGAGCTGTGCGGCAGAGGCTGCATGAGGTCTCTGCGCGCACCCTTATCATGGGGCTTGTCGGCCTCGTAATCGGTTTGATCGTCGCGGCTCTCCTAGCTTTGCCCCTTTCAATGCTTCCCGGCATCCTAGGGCAGTTCCTTCCCTTTCTCGCCGCCCTTGTCCTAAGCATACTGGGCGCGACGGTTATGGTGATGCGCGATAAAGACATCTTGGCCTTTTTGGGCTTGCTCCTGGCGCGGGACGCGCTCAAGGGCAAGCGCAATGTGGTGTTGTTGGATACCAGCGTCATCATTGACGGGCGTGTGGCAGATATCTGTCAGACCGGCTTCATCAGTGGCACGATGATCGTGCCGCGCTTTATCTTAGAGGAGTTGCAGCATATCGCTGACTCGGCCGATACCCTTCGCCGGAACCGCGGTCGCCGGGGGTTGGACATATTGAACAAGATGCAGAAGAACGAGCGCATTCCCCTAGAGATCTCGGAGATGGATGTGCCCGAGATCCACGATGTGGATGGGAAACTGATCAAGTTGGCTCAGGAGCTGGATTGTCCGGTGCTCACAAATGACTATAATCTCAATCGGGTCGCTGAGCTTCAAGGGGTCCGGGTTTTGAATATCAATGAGCTGGCGAACGCGGTTAAGGCTGTCGTCTTGCCCGGGGAGACCCTGCGAGTGCAGATCATCCAGGAGGGCAAAGAGCTGGGCCAGGGCGTTGGCTACCTGGACGATGGGACGATGGTCGTCGTGGAGGACGGCCGGCGATACATCAACTCGACGGTGGATATCACCGTTACGCGTGTGCTCCAAACGGTGGCCGGGCGGATGATCTTTGGCCAGCTCCAAGAGGACAAGAGGATAACAACGTAAGGGGGGTTGGAGATGACCTTGCAAGTATACAATTCCTTGACCAGGCAAAAGGAGCCCTTTGTGCCCTTACATGAGGGGCGCGTGCACATGTATGTCTGTGGCCCCACAGTGTGGAACGACGCTCATTTGGGCCACGCTAAAACCTATACGAATTTTGACGTGATCGTCCGCTACCTTCGCTACCTGGGCTACAAAGTGCTGTACGTCCAGAACATCACCGATGTGGGCCATTTGCGAGATAGCGGCGAGGACCGCGTCGTCAAGGAGGCCGAGCGCGTACAGGTCCAGCCGATGCAACTCGCCGAAACCTATACGCGTCGCTATTTCCGCGACATGGATCGCCTGAACGTGACGCGCCCCGATATCTCGCCGCGAGCCTCGGGACATATCCCGGAGATGATCGAGCTCATCCAGATCTTGATTGACAAAGGCTATGCCTATGAGGTCAATGGCTCGGTGTATTTCTCGGTGTCCAAGTTTCCCGAGTATGGGAAGCTATCGGGCCGGCGGGTAGAAGAGGCCCAAGCGGGCACGCGGGTGGAGATCAAAGAGGAGAAGCGCGATCCGGCCGATTTTGCCTTGTGGAAGCGGGCTGATCCGGGACATATCATGCGCTGGAACAGCCCCTGGGGGCCGGGTTTCCCCGGCTGGCATATAGAGTGCAGCGTCATGGCCACCAAGTATCTGGGGCAGCCCTTTGACATCCATGGCGGTGGGGTGGAGAACAAATTCCCTCACCATGAGAGCGAGATCGCCCAATCTGAGGCGGCTATGGGCAAGCCCTTCGCGCGTTACTGGCTACATAACGGCATGCTCATGATTCGCGGCCAGGAGATGCATAAATCGCTGGGTAATTTCATCACCCTGGAACAGGCCTTTGAGCGCTGGGATCCCATGGTCATTCGCTTCTTCATTTTGCTCAGCCACTATCGCGGGCCGCTTGACCTGACCGAGGAGGCCATGGATGGGGCTGCAAAGGGCCTGGAGCGTTTGCTCTCGCCGCTTCGTACTCTGCGGCGGCGTTTGGCCACGGCTCCGGAGGGGGAGGCGGCTCCGCAAGTCTTGGATCTGCTTGATAGGACGCGGCAGAGATTTGAAGAAGCCATGAATGATGATTTCAACACCCCTGAGGCCATCGCCGCCCTTTTCGATTTAACGCGCGAGGTGAACGTCCTCCTGGCTGCCCCCCAGCCGGCCACTAAAGGGACCCTTCAAGCGATCAACGCGCTGTATGAGCGACTGGTGGGCGATGTCTTGGGCATTCGCTTGGACGCTTTGGAGAAGGAGATCGGCTCTGAACTCGCCGAGAAGTTGATCGAGGTGCTCGTTGAGACGCGCGCCAAGTTACGCCAGGCCAAGCAGTGGGCTCTTGCCGATGAGGTGCGCGAACGCTTGGCTGCGCTCGGCATCCAGCTCCAAGATGGCCCTCAAGGGACTACTTGGTCATTCTCGTAGTGTGGAGCGCACGTCATGTCGGCGGCAGAATTCCTGGCGGGCCGCAATGCGGTGCGCGAGGCGCTCCTTGCCCGTCGTCGGCGGATCGAGCGGGTGTTTCTGGCCGAAGGGGTAAGGGAGAAAGCGCTCATTGAGGATATTCAGCGGTTGTGTCAACAGGCAGAGATCCCCGTTCAACGCCTCAGGCGCGATGAATTGGATCGCTTGGGCGGAGGGCTCGAGCATCAGGGGGTGGCCGCCCGGGTTTCTCCGTATCCCTATGCCAAGTTGGCCGAGGTCCTCGCCTTGGCCGAGCGGCGTCAGGAGATGCCCTTCCTATTGGCCTTGGATTCCCTTCAGGATCCGCAAAACGTCGGTTCGCTCCTGCGTACGGCCGAGGCTGTAGGCGTTCACGGCGTTATCGTGCCCAAGGACCGTGCCGTGGGCATTACCCCGGCGGTGAGCCGAGCCTCGGCCGGGGCCGTGGAGCACTTGCTGGTGGTCCAGGTGACCAACTTGGCACAAACTTTAGAGGAGCTCAAGACGAAGGGAATCTGGGTGGTGGGCCTAGAGAGTGATCCCGCGTTACAGGACTATCGGTTGGCCGATCTGAATATGCCCCTTGTGATCGTTGTGGGTAGCGAGGGACAGGGCTTGCGCCGGTTGGTGGCGGAGAAATGTGATCTCTTGCTCAAGTTGCCGATGAGAGGACGTATTGGCTCGCTGAACGTCTCGGTGGCAGGGTCCATCCTACTCTACCATGCTTGGAATACACGTCAACGCGCTTGACGAGGAGGCCACTATGTCCAAGAAGATGCGAGCGATCATCAAGCCGGAGGCCGGACCAGGGCTCGTCATGACCGAGGTGGATATCCCTCCGGTTGGGCGGCATGATGCTTTGGTTAAGGTCAAGGCGACATCCATCTGTGGGACCGATCTACACATCTACAAGTGGGACCCTTGGGCGCGGGAGCGCATCCGCCCGCCGATCATCGTAGGCCACGAGTTCTGCGGCACCGTGGTGCAGGTAGGGGAGGATGTGAGCGAGGTGGCCGTGGGGGATTACGTTTCCGGTGACAGTCATGTGGTCTGCCACCATTGTGTCCAGTGCCGCACAGGGCGGGAGCATATCTGTCAGAATACGCAAATCGTAGGCGTAGACCGCGATGGTTGTTGGGCAGAATACATCGTGTTGCCGGCCAGTGGGTTGTGGATCAATCCGCCGGGTTTGCCCCCCGAGATCGCCAGCTTGCAGGATAATTTCGGCAACGCCGTACATACGGCGTTGGCCACGTCCCTATCCAATCGTTGCGTGCTGGTCACCGGCTGTGGGCCGGTGGGCTTGATGGCCATCGCCGTAGCCAAGGCCGCCGGGGCGCGCAAGGTGTTTGCCACGGACATCAGCCCTTACCGCTTGGCGTTGGCGCGGCGCATGGGCGCCGATCGCGCGTACAACGTGGCCGAGGTAGATGTGGTGAGTGAGATCAAACGCGAGACCGAGGGCAACGGCGTGGACGTGTTGTTGGAGATGTCGGGCGCGGCCTCGGCCATTGACCAGGGCTTTAGCGCGTTAGCCTATGGCGGCGAGGCGGCGCTTCTGGGCCTTGCCTCGGCCCCCATCCCCTTTGACATCAACAACCACATCGTCTTCAAAGGGGCTACGGTGCGTGGCATTGTGGGGCGTAAGCTGTGGGAGACGTGGTATCAAATGCGCGCCCTGCTTAACTCTGGGGCGGTGGACTTGAGGCCCTTGGTTACGCATCGCTTTATGTTGGATGACTTTGAGGAGGCGTTACGCGTAATGGGTTCAGGGCACAGCGGCAAGGTGGTGATGTATGTGGACAAGGAATCCCTAAGCACATAGGAGTAAGGCGATGATGGCGGATAAACTGGCTTTTATCGACGAGGATTTGGCGGCCATAAGGGAAGCCGGCTTACTGATCAACATTCGTACCATCGGCTCGCCTGCCGGGGCCTGGATGATCGTGGATGGCAAACGGGTGCTCAACCTGTGCACCAACAATTACCTGGGCCTGGCGAACCACCCCAAGATGAAGGAGGCGGCCAAACGGGCCATCGATGAGTGGGGCGTTGGCCCGGCAGCGGTGCGCACCATCGCCGGCACCCTCTCGCTACATCTGGAGTTGGAGCGGCGCCTGGCAGCGTTTAAGGGTGTGGAAGATGCTCTTTTTGTCCAATCTGGCTTCTGTGCCAACCAGGCGGCCATACCTGCGCTCGTGGGCAAGGAGGACGTCATCTTTTCGGACCGGCTCAATCACGCCTCTATCATTGACGGCTGTCGCCTATCAGGGGCCAAGATCCTGATTTACGAGCACTGCAACCCCGATGACGCCGAGCGCGTCATCCGCGAGAATATCGGACAATATCGCCGGGGCCTGCTGGTGACCGATGGGGTCTTTTCTATGGATGGGGATATTGCCCCCTTGGATAAGCTTTACGAGGTGGCCGAGAAATATGGCGTGCTCACCATGGTGGACGATGCCCATGGTGAGGGCGTATTGGGGCGCGGAGGACGGGGCATCGTGGATCACTTTGGGTTGCACGGCCGGCTGGATGTGGAGATGGGCACCCTCTCCAAGGCCTTTGGCGTGGTCGGAGGGTGCTTGGCGGGCAGAAAAAAGATCATTGATTACCTACGACAAAAGGCACGCCCGTTCCTCTTCTCTAGCGCCACGACCGCTGCCGACACGGCCGCCTGCTTGGCCGCGTTAGAGATCTTGGAGAGCTCCACGGAGTTGGTGGATCGGCTCTGGGAAAACACCCGCTACTTTAAGGGGGAGATGAGCCGCTTGGGATTTGATATCGGTCGCAGCGTGACGCCCATCACGCCGGTGATGTTGGGCGAGGCGCCCCTGGCGCAGCAGTTCTCTCGGCGTCTGTTTGAGGAGGGCGTCTTTGCCATGGCCATCGGCTTCCCCACGGTGCCGCGTGGGCAGGCGCGCATCCGGGTCATGATGTCTGCCTCGTTGAGCCGCGCGGATATTGATTTCGGCTTGGAAGCCTTTGCTAAAGTGGGCAAGGAGCTCGGCGTCATCTGACTCTCTGGATGGTCTGGATGGCCTGCTCCGCTTCGGCGACGGTCTTGAAACGCGGCAGGACCAACATCAGGCCATCTGGCCCCAGGGCGCGGGTGAGCTGCACGGCTTCGTCCACCGTATCGCAGGCGACATAAAGGCTAAAGCCGCGCTTGCGTATCTCGCGGAAAGCATCAAGCCAGAGCACCGGCGACCCGGCGCCCGGCTCGGGGTTCCACTGGATACCGTTCAGCTTGGGTAGCGTGCGCAGGAGATCCAAAAAGCGGAGCTGGCAAGTGCCGTCTAGATGGTAGAGCGAATAATCCATGTATTCGGTGACGCGCCGCAGGTCGGGCATGACGAAACGCTCGTACATAGCGGGTGAGAGCATCACGCCAAAGTCGCATTGGACGGCCTCAAACCGCCCCTCGGCCATCACCTGGAGCCAGGTGCAGGTGTCGCCATATCCGAGCCGGGTTACCTGGCGATAAAAGTGTTCATAGGCCTCTATGTAGATATCGGTCAGGGCCTCGCTCCAGCGGCGCACGTGGTCCGGGCACTCTAGCAGGTCGTAGCAGAGCTGCCGAGGCGTGCGGAAGCCGGAGAGGGTGGTCAAGCCATCTAACATGATCGGCGGGTTCACAAAACCTCTATTTCCGACCACCTGAGCTACGCGTTCAATGCAGCGCTCCAGGGCTTGGGTCACCGGCCCTTGGGGATCAAAGCGAGGCAGAGGGCGATCCCACAGATCGGGGATGGGCTTGATCCACGCCGAATTGCTATGGAACTCGTAATCTCCGCCGGCCAGGACGGCCACCGTGACCAGGAGCGTCCCCCAGCGGATGATCGCGCCAGGCATGGCCTCAGCGAGGAAGATGGTGCCTCCGAGGAGGTTTTCTGCGCGCCAGGCGTGCCATTCGGGAGAGAGGTCGTTCTCCTTGCATTCCTCCTCCGGCCCTGTCCATGGTGGCGCGCGAAAATCGGGGTTGTCCGCGACCACATACAGGGCCGGACGTCCTAGGCTGGAGCCATGCCAGAATGCCCGCAGTCGCTCGCGAGCCTCTTGTTCGTCGCTCTTGAGTGAGAAGGCCATCTCCGAGATCTCCAAGTTATACTTAGTATACTAGGCGACGTTCGCCATGAGCTCTTTGCGCGTCTCTTCACTGACCTGGCGGTAATGCGAGAATTGCATGGTAAAGGTGCCACGCCCCTGGGTAACCGAGCGCAGGCTTGTGGCGTAGCCGAACATGCGCGCCAGGGGCGCCTGGGCGATGATAACCTGCGTACCCGCTATGCGGGGTTCGATGCCGGTCACCATCGCTGCGCGCGCCGTCAGGTCACCGATGACCTCTCCAGTATACTCCTGAGGCGTGACGACTTCCACTTTCATGATCGGTTCCAGGATGATCGGATTGGCCCTGAGGACGCCGTTTCTTAGCGCGATCGCTCCCGCGGTCTGGAAGGCACGCTCCGAGGAATCCACTTCGTGATACTTGCCATCCACAAGCGTGACCTTAAGGTCCACCACGGGATGCTTGGCCAGGGGGCCTTCCTTCAGGGCTTCTCTGACCCCCTCCTCTACGGCAGGGATGTACTCCTTGGGGATCGCGCCGCCGGTGATCTTGTTCTCAAAGATAAAGCCGACGCCGGCCTCAAGGGGCTCTAGCTCCAGCACGACTACGGCGAACTGCCCATGGCCACCCGTCTGCTTGATCAGGCGACCCTCAACGCGCACGGGGCGAGTGATCGTCTCACAATAAGCTACCTTGGGCGCTCCGACGGAGACGTCCACCTTGAACTCACGGCGCAGCCGATCCACAAAGACGTCCAAGTGCAGCTCACCCATGCCGGCGATGGTCGTCTCCTGGGTACGCTCGTTCTGCCGCACATGGAGGGTAGGATCTTCTTCGGAGAGGCGCTGTAAGGCTATGGCCAGCTTGTCTTGTTCCGCTCGGCTGCGAGGAGCGATGGACATCTCGATCACCGGTGTGGGGAAGGTAATTTCCTCCAGCACGACGGGACGGCGCTCATCGCACAGGGTTTGGCCCGTCTTGGCCGCCTTGAAGCCCAGCACGGCGCCGATGTCGCCGGCGCGTATCTCCTCAACTTCCTCGCGGTGATCGGCGTGCATGCGTACCAGGCGCCCGATGCGCTCGCTCTTGCGCTCGGAGGGGTTGTAGACCGTCATCCCGCGCCGAAGGACGCCGGAGTAGATGCGCAGGTAAGAGAGCTTGCCCACGTAGGGATCGTTATTGATCTTGAAGACAAGCGCCGCCAATGGCTCCGCATCGTCAGGGCAGCAGGCGATCTCGTGCTCATCCACCGGGTCGCGCCCGATCATGGGGGCCACGTCCAACGGCGAGGGCAGATAGGCTACGATGGCGTCCAGCAAAGGCTGGATGCCCAAGTTGCGTATGGCCGAGCCACATAACACAGGCACTGCTGCACCGCGGCAGGTGGCGCGGCGCAAGGCGCTCCGAATGACCTCCGGAGAGATCTCCTCGCCATCCAGATAGGCTAGGGCGAACTCGTCGTCTGCATCCGCGAGGGCCTCAAACAAGCGCTCCCGGCGTTGCTCGGCCTCGGCGCGGAGGGCCGAGGGGATCTCGCCGACGATCGGCTCGGAGGCGCTATCGGCGGCGAAGGCGAGCGCACGCAGGGTGATCAAGTCCACAAGCCCGCTCAGCTCGGCCTCGCGGCCGATAGGCATCTGGAGGACCACGGGCAGAGCACCCAGACGAGTGCGGATCATGTCCACCGTGTTATCTAGGTCGGCGCCCAGGCGATCCATTTTGTTCACAAAGGCGATACGTGGCACACCGTAACGATCTGCCTGGTGCCAGACGGTCTCTGATTGTGGTTCCACTCCCGCCACGCCATCAAAGACCACTACGCCTCCGTCAAGCACGCGCAGGGCGCGTTGTACCTCGGCGGTGAAGTCAATATGCCCAGGGGTATCAATCAGGTTGATCTGGTGCCCGGCCCACTCACAGGTGATGGCCGCCGCTTGGATGGTGATGCCCCGCTCGCGCTCCTGAGGCATAAAATCCGTGACCGTGTTGCCCTCATCCACGTTCCCCAGGCGACGGATCTTGCCCGTGTGGAAGAGGATACGTTCGGTGGTCGTCGTCTTGCCCGCGTCAATGTGCGCGATGATGCCGATATTGCGTCGTTTTCTCAGTTGATCCAAACCATTCATGAGTTAGTTCTCCGTACCAGTTGAACAGGGATTAGCCTAACTCCACCTGGACTCGGCCGCCCGAAGGCGTTACCGGCCAGGCGAGAGGTAAAAGAAAGGGCGGCATCACTCGCCTGGTGCGCCCTTATACAGCCGGGGCGTACCACGATGTGCTCGCCCACACGTCAAGCCAGATTCTGGATTGATGCCGAGGGAGGTGCGCGATCGCCCTACCTAGCTATCATGGGCATCGGTGGATGGCTCAACACACAAAAACCTATTATGCCATAATTTAACAAGAATGCAAAAAAGGCGAACCAAGGCGGTTATCTTCTCCTGGACAAAGCTCCTGAACCCTGTAGGTCAATCTGTGAGCAAGCGCGTGTCGTGTTTCGTCAGCTAGGCAGAGGGTATCGCCCCCATGTGTGCCCCGCCGCGATAAAGCGAAAGATGTTCTCCTGATGTCTGGAGGTCAGCTCGGCGGCATAAGGGCCGGCAGTAGGGGCCAAGATCATTCCTCCCCCTACTGCCGCGTCGCGGATCTGCCGCCGGACAAGGGCCTCCATCTCGTCTGGCGTCAAGCGCTCGAAATCGTCGTATTGCACACTGCCCACCAGACAGACGCGGTCGCCGACGCGCGCCTTAGCCTCTGCCAGAGGACAATCGCCTATAGGCGGCTCTTCAACGGGGTGGATGCCATCGGCCCCGATCTCGGCGATCCGCTCCAGGATGGCCGAGATCCGCCCGTGGTGGTGGACGATCACCTTGCCACCGTAACGGTGGATCAGCTCGAACAGAGGGGCATCAAAGGGGGTGATCAAGGCATCAAAAGCCTGGGGCGAGCACATGGGCGGGGCGACGAACTCGGTGCCCACGGCGAAGAACACCGGACCGGCTCCCTTTTCCAGGGCCTTTTTCAGGAAGGTGTACTCGCGTTCAAACATCACTCGGGTGAAACGCACCAACGCCTCACGCTCCGTCAAAGTCCATAGGGCAAAGGTCTCCGGATGGACCAGTTCATAGGCCACCCCGATAGGGGTCTCCAGGTTGACCATCATCAATCCGGCATCGCCCAGGCGCTTCCCCGCCTCGTGGAAAGCGGCCAGGTCTGGTTCCACCGGCTCATAGGGGATAGCCAATATCTTTTCCAGGTCGGTGACGTCCTTGCAGAAATGTTCCACAGTGGAGCCGGCGGCGTTCTTGTTATCCTGCCAATGCCGGGAGGTCAGATCGCCCAAAGGGGTATGCAGCACGGTGCGTCGGATGGTATGGTCTGGGTGGGCCTCCACAGAGGTTTCCATCTGAGTGGCCGCCGAGTAAAAGGCGGGGGCGCGCAGATCGCGGCGATCCAGCCAATCTGTCTCGGCCCAGATGACGGGCATGACGCGCGCGTAAGAGGGCAGGTGATGCACATCCACATAAGCCCCGTAATGCTCGCGTGGGTAGAGCATCCAAATGGGGACGCGATCGGGTTCGCGTAGATTGAGCGCCGCCCACAGGCGCTCGCGCGAGGTCATGGTCCGTTTGTGGGTGGTCTCTACCATGTAGGGTATCTCCTCTGAGGCTAAGGACTAACGATCTGCGGAAAGTACGGATCCATCCATTAGCGCACATCCCAGGCGAAAAGGTGGGCCTGAGGGCTACCCCAGGTAGCTTCAGGGATAAAGCGCACAGCCTGCGCTACGACTTCGGCCGGCAGGCGCACCAAGCGTTGGTAGTTGTTCTCCTGGCGGAGAAGGACGTGCCAGGTGCCGGATGCATCCAACACTTCCACTCGGAACGTACGGATTAGGGTGGCGGGCACTCCCTGCGGTTTCATGTACAAAGGGTAGTTACTGACCGCGTTATATCCCTGGCGGTTGAGGTCGCTATCAAACACCCAACGCAGCATGCGGATCGGCTGTGGCGTGGCGAAGGCGTATTGCACCCAGGCGCCCAGGGGACCCCTCCAGCCGTTATCCGCGCCGGCGATGGGCCGGTCCAGCCCATTGCGCAAGGGCTCGGGATCGCCCTCGGAGGCGGTCAACTGGGCTGCGCGACTGAGGGCCGGCACGGGACGCGCATGCCAGGGGAGATAGCAATCGTCGTCCATCAGGGTTTCTTGTAACTCGCTGAGGCGCTCGTGATACACCCCTCGGGGCGTGAGGTTGTGTCGCGTCGCGATGGCCGCTGCTGTGCCCACCGCCTGGCCACAGAGGGCACAAGTGGCCATCACCCGAGTGGCGCTGAGGGCGGCGTGGGTCGTGCTGATGTTGCGCCCGGCGCAAAAGAGGTTGGTGATGTTGCGAGAATAGAGCGAACGATAGGGGATGCCGAAGGGCGAGGGCGCCGGATGGAAGATGGTAGGAGGGCCGGGGTAGCGGAAGCCTGCCGGGTGGTGATCGTCCATGGTCCAGCCGCCATAGGCGACGACATCCTCAAAACGCCCCCCGGCGCGCACATCGTTTTGGGTGAGGATATGATCCCCCACATAACGGCGGCTTTCCCGCTTGCCGGGCAAAAAGCCCACCCATTCCAAAGCCCAATTCTCCGCGCCGTGGTCGCCGTGGTTTTTGATATGGTCCCAGACACCGAAGGCGATCTTTAGTAACTCGTCGCGGATCTCTTCGGTATCGTGGATGGCATCCTGCTCGCCGCCCAGCTCGATCCACCAAAAGTTGGCCTGGGGCAAGGGATGTTCGCGGTAGGGCAGATCATCCTCGCTGGGGAAATCATAGGCCCAAGCAGGGGGGATGAAAGTCTGGGGTGTGGGCATCTCCCTGGCCTGGATGAGGCAGCTCATGCCCATGGTTTTGCGGTCGGGCTGCTCCGGTTCAATGTCTTCGTTAAACTCGCTGGCCGCCTCGCGACCCATACGGAACTCGGCGCCGGAGAGAGGGGCCAGGATGCTATCGCCGGAGCAATCGGCAAAGAGCGCCGCCTCCACGGTGTGCCAGGTCTCGGTGGTGGTCTGCCAACCTTTGACAGCCGCGATGCGCGAGCCATCCATCACCAGGCTGTTGCAAGAGCAGTTGAGCAAAAGGAGGATGTTCGGCTCGTAACGCACTTTCTCGTATAGGATGCTATCCCAGATAGAGTAGTTAAAATAAGGGTTGCGGTAACAATTCTCCAGAGCGATCTCCTCCAGGATGCCGGTCTCACGGTTGTTCTCGCCATGGGCTCCGCAGATATGCATGCGGATTTCCGAGGAGGCGTTGCCTCCCAAGACGGGACGATCCTGCATCAGGGCCACCTTGGCCCCATGGCGCGCCGCTGCGATGGCGGCGCACATGCCGGCCAGCCCGCCCCCCACAACGCAAAAATCCACTTGATGGTGCTTCTGGCGCATCGTCGCTCCTTTTTTAGCTCTCAGCATTCGCATTGGGTTGCGCACAAGGATAACATGATCCTCTAGAGAATGCAAAGCGGCCGCACGCCCGAGGAAGAAGCGCCCTGCAGTTGGCCAAACGGGGCTTTCGGAGATAAACTCGGTTCACTGTTGCCGGGGGAACGTAATATGCCTTACGTTGTGCTCTTGACTGCGCCTATAGGTGCCGGTAAGACGACGGCATGCGAGCGGTTCCTTGAGCGGGCTCGCGCGGGAGGACTTGATGCGGGGGGCATCTTGGCTCCTGCTCGGTACGGCCAAGGCGGTGAGAAAGTGGGCATAGATGCCGTTGATGTCCTGAGCGGAGAGCGACGAACCCTCGCGATGTTTGAGCCCGAGGTCGCGCTGAGGACGATAGGCCCTTACCGTTTTGATGCCGCTGTGATGGAATGGGCGCTGGACAGGGTCTCCTTGGCCCTGGCGACGCCTATAGATGTGGTGATCATCGATGAGATAGGGCCGCTGGAACTGATCCACGAGAGAGGGTTCGCTCCCGCTCTGGGACAACTGCCGCACGCCCAAGCCAAAGCCATCATCCTCGTGGTGCGCTCTGAGCTACTGGTTGCGCTGCGAGAACGGCTTGAGCTGCTCAGGCCCATTACGGTCACGTTGACCCTGGCCAACCGTGACCGGATTCCCTCACGCCTCTTTGAGAGGATCCGGAGACTCGTGGTCGAATACCGCGATGAGGGCATGCGGAAGGATGACCCTTGTGGCTAGGCTCCATCGCTTTATTTTTGCAGTCCCTCTATGATTCGCCCATATCTGGAGACCAGGTCCTGAGCTTGGGCCAGAGAAGACCCCTGAGCATGGATGTGAAAAACCGGTTCATCGGGATCGGGCAGGAGCAAGACCCACTCGTTTTCTCCCAGCTTGATCTTGAGCCCATCTATCTGTTCGCTTAGGCGTTCCCTGAACTGTTGGTTCAGCAGGCGCATCACGGTGCCCTTGTTCTCCCAAGGACAATCAACCTGCCCTTGGGCGACATAGAAGGGCGGCACAGAGGCCACGATCTGTGAGAGGCTGACCTGCTGTACGGCCAGGAACTCAAGCAGTTTGGCCACCGTCATCATGCCGTCAACGACCGGCTGAAATTCGGGCCAGATGAACGAGCCGTTACCATCCGCAGCGAGGATCACGTCGGGGCGGTTCGCTGCCTCCATCAGCGCCTGAGGGGTCATCTTGGTGCGCAGGATCTTGCCGCCGTATTGTTCGGCAATGATCTCCAGGACGTTCGGCGCCGAGACGGGGACGGCCACCGTGCCTCCCGGTTTGGCCTGGAGGGCCAAGATCGCCATGGCCGCGCAGAGCACGTTGCCGGGGATGATGTTGCCCTTGTCATCCACGACGAACACGCGTTCTCCGGCCACGTCAAGCCGCACTCCCAACGCTACTTGGAGCACCTCGCAGATCTTGGCCAGTTGTTGCAGGGATCTTTGCAACTCTCTTGGGGGGATGGACATCTTGCTCTCGTCTATCGCCGCATTGAGGGCCACCACCTGGCAATTGAGCTGGGTGAGGAGCGGGGACATAATGGCGGCCGAGGGCGCGTTAGCGTAATCTATAATGATATAAGGATTGGCTGCCTGAATGGCTCGGGTATCCAGGGCTTTGAGGAAAGGCTCGGAGTAGCGCTCGGCAACGTACGCGGCGTATTCAATCGTGCCGATCTCGTTCAGGTAGACGCGGCGAAAGTCCTCCCGGAAGAACACGCGCTCGATGTTGCGCTCCGCCTCTTTGCTCAAATCCTGGCCTTTCCCATCGTAGAATTTGATATCCACCACGCGGCTATCATACGGCGACAGGCGCACATGGATGCCACCAGCGGCCTCACTGATGCGGGTGATGTAGCGGGCTACCGGCAGAGGGACGGAACGCAGGTCCAAGACGTTTACCCCGGCCGAGGGCAAGCCTGAGATGATACCCCGTTTCAACATGCGAGGGCTGCGGTGGGGGTCCCGGTTGATGGTTACGCTGGATCCCTTGGGCAGGGTGGCGGCGAAGGCCGCGCCGAGCCGCGCAGCAAATTCGGGGGTTAGGTCCACGTTCACCAACCCTGTGACGCCATAACGGCCAAAGAGGACACGCCTCCCCTGAGCGCCCCAAATGATGCTTGTCTTGACGGTGGCGCCGGCTTCTACTTCTTTCTCCGGCCAGATCTTGACGCCCGGATGGATGACGGCTCCCTCACCGATGATAGAGGAATCCCCGATGACGCTGCCCTCAAAGACCACCACCTTGCGCTTCAAGCTGCACTGCTGGCCGACGATAGCCCCGCGCAGCTCCACGCCTTCGCCGATGTAACAGTTGCGCCAGACGATGCTGCGATCCAAGTGCGCGTGGTTGTCCACCACCGTGTAATCCTGGATCACCGTCGGGCCATGGATGATGACGCCGTCCTTGACCTTGACCTCGCGTCCCAGGAACACGGGGCCATAGAGCTGGGCATCGGGAGCAACCTCGACCCCTTCCTCACACCAGACCCCTCCGCCCAGGCGTTTGCCCAGCTCGGCGATTTGGACGCGTCCACTCAGGACGTCCTGAGTGGCGCGCATGTACTCGCTGAGGTTACCCACATCGCACCAATAGCCCTTAGCGATAAAACCGTACATGGGATCGCCCTTGTTCAGGAGAATGGGGAAGAGATCCTTACTGAAATCAAAGCTGATCCCCGGCTCGAAATAGTCCAGTACCTGGGGTTCAAGGGCATAGATCCCCGTATTGACCGTATCCGAGATCACTTCGCCCCAGCTCGGCTTCTCCAGAAACTGCTGGACACGACCGTTCTCATCCACGATGACCACGCCATACTCTAGAGGATTGGAGACATGGTACAGCGTGATCGTTGCCAGGGCCTTTTTCGCCTTGTGGTACTCGATGAGCGCGCTAAGGTCGATATCGGTGACGGCATCGCCGCTGACGACTAAGAACGTGTCGTTGAGGAGCCCTTGGGCTTGTTTCACGCTGCCAGCAGTGCCCAAAGGAGTCTCTTCAACGGAATACTCGATCTTCATCCCCAGGCTTTGGCCATCGCCGAGGTAATCTTGAATGTCCTCGGCCATGTATTGCAACGTGACGATAACCTCGGTGATGCCGTGGCGTTTGAGCAGGTCCAGGATATGGCCGATGACCGGCTTGTTAACCAGAGGGACCATGGGCTTGGGGCGATTGATCGTCAACGGCCTTAGCCTCGATCCTGAACCTCCTGCCATGACAACCGCTTTCATGTTCCGCCTCCTCCGAGACAAGCCAAGACGAAATAAAGAAGCGAAACCGTCTCGTTAATAACCGAAGGTGTCGCGCAGGTATTTGCGGCTGATCGCGCAGCTCTCGGCTGCAGAGCGGTCGCTCGTATCTTGTTCGTAAACGGCCCAGCGCACGCGGTGCATCCCGGCCAAAGCGCGCATCACGCTATCCAAAGGCACGACACCTTGGCCCAGTTCTACCCAATGCCGATCGCCCACATAGTCTTTTAGATGCACATAGCCCACCGACGCGTCGTATTTGCGCAGGAAGATGGCCGGATCCTCGCCGCCGATGTGGACCCAGGCGACGTCCACGCAGAGATCGGCAACTTGGGTATCAAGGTTAGCCATGATCAGCTCTATTCCGGAGAGACATTCGTTTGTGGGCGCGAATTCGTAGGCATGGTTGTGATAGTGCAGGAAAAAGCCCCGGGCAGAGCAAGCGCGCGCCATCTGATTCAGTTTGTCGGTATCTCTAAGATAGGCCTCTGCGTCTCTGCTTTGCCATCCTCCCGCGCCCGAAACACATAAATCCCGAGTGCCATAGAGTTCCATGAGCTTGAAGGTGGAATCCAGATCCAGGTCCAAACCGCCATGCAGCCCGGCAACCCGCAGCCCTTGGCGATCCAACAGGGTTTTCAGCCCTTGGGGATCGTTGGCATGCAGGTTGACGCCGAACTCCACAGCCTCGAATCCCGCCGTTTTGATGGCTTCGAGCACAGTTTCCGTGTTCTGCTCAAGGTCCATCTGGCCACTGAAGACGATGAGCTGTGCTCCAAGCGGAGGATACGCCATAGTAATCGCTCCTTTCCTCGTATTTGGCCGCGACGAGAGCTCACCCTTCCGCGCGTATCCATTCTAGGATATGTTCGGACGATTGTCCAATACGTGGGCTTGACCCAAGCCATCGCGCAAGCCGCGTAGGTAGGCGACGCTTTCGGTTGTGGCCAGGGCAAAGTCCGCCCGGCCCTCGTATTCGCTGAGGATCGGCCCCTTGTAGCCGGCTGCCGCGAGGGTCGCCAGGAAGCCGGCGATATCCAGGTCGCCGCGCCCTGCAGGGAAGAGCGTCCATTCGCCGTTGATGAAACGCCCGTCCTTGACGTGTACGTTGACCGCCAAGGGAGCCAACTTCTCGAAAAAGCGCTGGGCCGTCTCAATGGGATGCCCCGCCCAGCAAAAGTTGCCCGTGTCTATGGTTATGCGCACGAGGGGGCTGTGCACATCGTGGATTAAGCTACTTAAATGATCTCCGTTATTCATCAGCCGCCCGTGGTTTTCGATGCCCAAGGTGATCCCCCAACCGGCGATGCGCTCGGCCACGGCCTTAAAGCCGGCTACGATTCGGGGATAGAGTTGATCCAAGGTGTAACCCTCAAGCTCGTCGCCGGAGAAGGCGCGCACAATGGGGATGCCCATTTCGCGAGCGATTTGACAATAGCCCACAAGCTGCTCGACTTGCGCGGCTAAGCCCTCATCGGTCGGTTGAGCGAAATTGGAGTAGCCGCCCAGGCTCGTGGGCACGACGCCACTGGCCGCGATGCGCCTCTTGATCCCCGCGTAGTCGATCGGTGGCGCCCAGAGGTTTTGATGTACGGTTGCGCGGCCGTTAAGCTCCATCACCTCGCAGCCGGCGGCGATAGCCATCTGAAGGACCTCGTCCAAGGGACGAGCACCCATTCCCAAGGTGACGAATCCTATTCTCATCTCTTATCCCTTTCTGGTGACGTATGTTGGATCCCCCTAACAGGCCGAACTCGCACGAGGGCAAACGCCCCCTCAGGCCAGGGTGAGCTTTAGGGTCACGACCTTGTGCTTCCCCAGTCTCAATTCGCAACCACCTTTCTCAAAGGGCAGTTCGCCCCGCCGCTCTTCGGCCACGTTCACTTCCTCCACGCGCTGCACGGGCCAAGCCCAACGCAGTTTGGCAAGAGTCTCTTTGCCGTGCATCTCCACCAAGCGCACGATGATAGCTCCTCTGCCGGATTCGGCTTGCTTGATTGCGGTGACCATAACATTGGCCGGCTCACATGTCAGCATCGCTTGGCCGGGCTTGATGGGACCAGGGTGAGCTGTCGTCAACGCGGCGACCAACGGCTGATTGAACTCGGCCGCCCGTCGCTCGGTGTTGGCCGCACACCAGTCTCCGGCGTGAGGGTAAAGCGCGTAAGCGAAGGATTGCAAGCCCTGGTCGGGCAGGTTATCCGGCTCATAGGCGGAACGCACCAAGGTGAGCCCCAGAGTCGTCCCTTGGGCGGAATGGCCGTATTTACCGTTATTCAGGAGTGAGAAGCCGTAGTCATCGTCCGAGAGATCGGCCCAGCGCAAAGCCGGCACTTCGTCCCCGCCGGCCGTGCGCTCCAGGCCGGCGAAAGGAATCTCAAAAGTGGCCTTAGGATGGCGAAGCTGTGGCTTGAAGAGCGCGCGCAACATCGGCGCGTCCACGTCCTTGCCTCCACGCTCGTGCCAATCCAGTTCCGTCTCAATATCCACCCGACGCATCCCCGTGTAGAGGTGATAACGTTGGGTGATGGTTGAATGGAGCACACGACGGGTGACCTCTACAGTGGCGCGAACGGGCCCGCGCTCGGTGACGCGCACTTCGGCCCCGCGTATGAGGTTCTCAATGCGGGTGATGTCACCGATATTCCAAGCGGACATGGGATGCGGTTCTTCCCAAAGGAGCTGCAAGCGGTTGATCATGCCAGCGTTCTGCTTGCGTTCCACGCCATGCCAAGTGCTCATGGTATCAATCGTGCGCCTCTCGGCCAGGTCGGACATCTCGTCTATAGCCCCGGAAGCGGGGTGAACGTGGAAACTCAAGAGGGCATTCTTGAGCCTGGCGTCTTCCTCGGCAACCAGGTCGCTTGAGGCCGGCTTGTCGCTTGGCCGGTACACCCGGCAGCCCAGCGAGGGCACGTCGGCGGCGATGAAGAGAAGCTCGTCGCCAACCACCTGCACGGGCAGGACGTTGCCCGCGTCGTCCAGCAGCGACAGGGGCACCTCACCAAAGGCGTCCTTGGGCAACTTGACCACGTCGGTCCGTGACCAAGCCAGGGGGTTCCAAACGACACAGCGAACGCCCTCACCTATGCCTGTATCTACCTGTTCCACCAGTTCCTTGGTGGCAGTAGCGGTTATCACGCTGACGGCTTGCAGCACCGGCTCCAAACGCGAGGCAGCCTCTTTATAGGTTGAGCCGATAGCGCAGCCGCAGAGGATGTCGTGAAAGTGATGGAAGAGAAGGGTACGCCAGGATTCGGTCAACTCGGCAGCGGGATAGGGCTTGCCCGCCAGGATTTGGCCCAAAGTGGCCAGGCTTTCCGCCGTGAGCAAGCCGTTTTCACAGCGACGATTGTACATCTTGATGTCGCTGTGGGTCGTGTAACAGCCTTCAAAGGTGGTGTTAAGTTCTCCGGCGATCACCGGCAGGTTCGGCGTGGCCCGGGCTGCATCGTAGAAAGAGATAAGGTTGCTCATCTGAGCGCGAGGCAGGAAGGGGGTCTTGTCCAGAATGCGGGCGCGCTCGATATCTCGCGCCGTGCCCCCGCCGCCGTGATCGCCGACGCCGTAGAGGAAGAGCCCTCGCTTCAGGCCATAGCGCCTACTGAGATCCAACACGGGCGAGGTGACGGCCTCGGCCTCCACGACACCGCCATAGCCGAGGGGATCGTTAAAGGCCAACACCCGCGAGCCATCTAGTCCTTCCCACCAAAAGAGGGGTTGCCCTTGCCCGGCACGGCAGAAGTAGTAATACTCGACGCCCACCTGCCGGAGCAACTGGGGCAAGGTAGCTACATGGCCGAAAGTATCCGGTTCCCAGCAGATCTTGGGCCGCACTCCAAAGATGCGCTCTATATAGGGGCGGGTCAGGAGGAGGTGGCGCACCAGGGATTCACCGCATTCCATGTTGAGATCGCCCTCGACCCAGGTAGTGGCCGTGACCTCCCAATTGCCCTGGGCAACACGGCGCTTGACACGTTCCAGCACGTCGGGATGGTAATCTTCCATCGCCTTGTAGGTGGAAGCCTGGCTTTGGGAGAAGTGAAAATCCGGATAGCGCTCCATGAGCGCATCGGCGACGGTGAAGTCACGGCGAATGACATCAACCGTCTCCTGCCAGGTCCAGAGCCAATTCATGTCAATGTGCGAGTGGGCGACGAGATGTGCGACATAGGTCTTGGCTTCATAGGCCAGTGGCTCCAGAGCCTCGCGTGCGACCTCCACGCTGGCCCACCAGGCATCCCAGCGGTTTCCCTGTAGAGCGGACAGGTCTAGCTTCTGGGCTGCCTCTTCCCAGGCCGAGCGCCAGGCCACATCCCCCTTGGGGCTTTCGTAGGCGAGGTAATGGGTGAAGGCCAATTGGTTGCGCAAGACCTCCAGTTGGAAGATGGCTTCCTCCAACGTGCTCACCTCGGCGTGGTCGATCAAGAAGAGGCCGAAGCCATCCCCTTGGTAGGCGTGCAGGGTCACTTGGATGGATTGCCCTGGCCTGTAGTGCTCGCAGATCACCAGAGGCACTGCCCGCGTGTCTAACCAGGAAGGCTCGGCTGCACGCTCAATGCCGTCCACATAGATGGCGCTGTGGATGGGCACGATCAACGGTAACTCCACGCGCGCGCCGGCGGTGGGGATGCCCTCGACCAACTCGGGGAAGCGAAAGGTGCGCCGGAACCAGGCGTCACCCGCCGCTCCTGACCACGTGTAGGACATACGCACCACGGGCCAGTCGCGGTCATCCAGATCGGGGCGGCTGCCGTCCGGCACGTTTCCTTGATAAAAACGCCACTCTAGGGCGCTTTCTGCCGCGCGCAGGGCGGCGCGTTTGGCGCGTAGCCTTTGCTCAAGCTCTTCCCAAGTCATATATCGTGCTCCTTCATGTGATATGCCAACTCGGTAGCTACTCAAGGCGGTGTTTGCAGCAGAATGGCCTAGCCCCTTGTGGGCGCGATTTGTGCAAGCTCGCGCGCCACCATGCGCTGAAACGGACCCAAGGTCCTAGGCCACGAGAGTTTGCAGACCCACCCTAGTCCACGGACATGATACCCGCAAAGGCGGAGCAAGACAAGTATTTGACGGCGCTATACCCTGACCCTATAATCACCCCGGCCACAAACCCTACGGTGAAAGGGGCTCGGACGTTGGCGCGTTCTTCACCTCTCGTGCCCTGGCAGCGTAACCTCTGGAGCACGGTTATCGCGGAACTTTTGACGCTCCTCGGCTTTACGTCGGGTTCTATCCTTGTGCCCTACTATGTCCAGCAGATGGGCGTCACCGGGTTACGCCAGGTGGGCGCTTGGACGGGGGCCTACCAATCGGCAGGAGCGGTGGCCTTTGCCTTGGCCACGCCCATCTGGGGCGCTCTGGGAGATCGTTACGGGCGCAAGCTGATGTTGGTGCGGGCTATGGGCTCGGCGGCCATGGTATTGGCCTTGATGGGGCTGGCCCGGACCCCCACGCAATTGATGATCTTGCGCGTCATTCAGGGATGTCTCACGGGGACGCCGGCGGCGGCTTCGGCGCTCCTCGCCACGGGCACCCCGCGCGAGCGTCTAGGCTACGCTCTCGGCCTTTTACAGACCTCTGTGCTCGTTGGCTCTTCGGTGGGGCCGATGTTCGGAGGGTATATCGCCGATGCTTTGGGTTACCGGGCCGCTTTTTACGTCGCAGCTGTGGTCGTCTTCGCGGCTACGTTGCTTGTGCTCCTCGCGGTACGCGAGCCGGTGGAGAGCACGGTAGCCTCGGCGCAAGCCCGGCGGGAAAACCCTCTGGCCGGCTTCAGGAGTTTGCTGCGTTTGCCTCGGCTTGTGCTGCTCATCGGATTGGTCTTGGTCATCAACCTCACCTACGGTTTGCTTGGGCCGGTCTTGCCGCTCTATATCCAGCAACTGGTGACCAACCCGAGCAGGCTGGCCTCAACGGCAGGGACGATCTCCGGGATTGCGGCTTTCACTGGTGCGGCCGCGGCATTGATCATCGGCCGGCTAAGCGACCGTCTGGGTCATCGTCGTGTGCTCCTGAGTTGTCTTGGGGGGATGACCCTGCTTTATTTCCCGCAGGCCCTGGCCCGTTCGGTCACTATGCTGGGCTTTTTTCTGGGCCTACAGGGGTTCTTTCAGGGGGGCCTTTCGCCCAGTACCAGCGCCCTAGTGGTGAGAAGCGCTCCTAAGGAGAAGGTGGGCGCGGCGTTGGGGTTGAGCAGCAGCGCCTCCTCCACGGGCTATGCCCTCGGCCCGATCTTGGGGGCGCTGGTGATGGGAGCGACGACACCGAGGACAGTGTACTTCATCGCCGGAGGAATCTTTACCCTGGTGACGCTGAGCGTGGCGGCCTCCGAGATACCGGCGTTGAGGGAGGCCTTTTACCACAAGGACACCGAGGCGAAGACACCGAGAATTGTCTATAAACCGAAATAAGCCTCTGTGTCTTCTATACAGGAGGATGAGATGCAAGCGTTAAAGGTGGGCGTATTCGCGGATAACCTGGGCTTGGGAGTTCGGGAGGGGATTCGTAAGGCAGCGGAGATCGGCGCCGACGGCATTCAGATCTATACTACCCACGGCGAGATGCTGCCGGAGAACCTGACCCCCGCGCGGCGCAGGGAGCTACGTGCCCTCATCGCTGATTTGGGGCTGACCCTAAGCGCCACGTGCAGCGATTTCGGCGCCGGTTTGGTAGACGAGGCGCGTAACCGAGAGTTGCTCCCCAAGATCAAGGCCAACATTGACCTGGCTGTGGATTTGGGCACGGGGATCATCACCACACACATCGGGCGAGTGCCCGAGGATCGTGCCGACCCAGTGTGGAGCACGCTGGCGCGGGCGCTGAATGAGATCGGTGCATATGCTCAGGCGCGCGGGGTCGTTCTGGCCACGGAGACCGGCCCCGAGCCGGGGAGCACATTAAGGGCGCTCTTGGACTCACTGGATACGGAAGCCATCCGGGTGAACTTTGACCCGGCCAATTTCATCCTCTATGGCTACGATCATCGCCAGGCCCTGGACGACCTGCGCGAGTATATCGTGCATACCCATGCCAAGGACGCCAAGCGTGGCCAGGGCGAGGTGCCGCTGGGGGAGGGAGAGGTGGACTTTACCTGGTATGTGGGCAAGCTACGCGCCTTTGGCTACCAGGGGTTCTACACCATCGAGCGCGAGGCGGGCAGGGACCCGGTGGGGGATGTGAAGAAAGCGATCGCGTTTTTGCGCGGGCTTTAGGGGCTGCGCGCTCAGGGCAGCGTGAACGACGCCAGCAACAAGCGGCGCGAGGGGTCTCCGCCGGCGATGGGCAGCCTCTCCATAGAGCGAGGATCGTACAGGCCGATATAAAGGGTATAGGGGCCGGGCGGGAGAGGAGAGCTTGGCGTCAGGGAGTAAGGATCCGCAATGATCTGTCCCGGCTTCCAGAGCCACGTGGGCTGCAAGCCATAGACGGGACGGTTGTCTTGTTGCGCTAGGATGCGTTCGCGGTCATCCGTCCAGTGCACGAATACCTGGTAATCCCCTGGGATGGGGCGGTCGGCTTGCCAATAGAGGGTCAGCTCAAGGCGAGGAAGGGATCCTGTCTTAATGGGCGTTAGATCATAGCCCAGAAGGGAGATGCCTTCGCCGAAATGAGCGTGGAGGGGGTGCGCCATGGAG
The DNA here is from genome assembly GCA_034436315.1 of Anaerolineae bacterium. GTDB lineage: Bacteria > Chloroflexota > Anaerolineae > UBA1429 > UBA1429 > DAOTVR01. The sequence continues at coordinate 975 of DAOTVR010000049.1, read as the reverse complement.
ATATCGGGCATCGGGACGTCTCCCTGATAGCCCCAGTAGTAGAACGGACGATGGAATTCAAAGTCGGGCCGCGCGGCCTCCACGCGAAGCTCTATGTGGGTCTTGTCCCCGGTGATGTAGTGGCCGGGCACATGGAGCGTTCTCTCTTGCCAGCGCCCCGGTAAAGGGGCGTAGCCCCAGTCTCCCATGGGATGTCCGTTGACCCACACCTTCAGAAGCGTTGCCCCTTGACCCAGGAAGCGGCCTACCAAGATCAAATCCTTGCCCGGGATGGTGCGTAGCTCAAAAGCCTCACCCCCCGTCAGCAAGCGTCCGCCATCAAGGACACGCTGATGAGGCAGCCTGTGGTAATCCAACTGGTGGACCTCGGTAGCGAACCCGCCCTTCTCGGGCGTGTTCCACCAACGGTAGCCATGGGTTCTCTCATCCTCCAAGTCGGCGATGTCCAGCTTATCCACGAGGGTAAGGCCTTTGACGAGCTCTTGCACGTCCTGTTGGTAGGGGCTTTCGCCGCTGTGACGCAGGTGCCAGTCAGCGGCATAAACCAGCACGTGATCGCTAGGTACAGCGATGCGCGCCGCGAAGGGGTCCTGCACCCGGTAGAGCTCGCGCTGGAACATGGCCGTGTTGCGAAATAGAGGCAAAGCGTGGACATCGTCGTAGGTAGCGAAATAGGAGGGGATGTCCGCAGTACGTTCAATGAGCTCGTAGGTGCTCCCCGCCCCTTGTCGCCACGCCAGGGCAGCCTCGGCCGAGCCGGTTAACCCGACGAGGTCATAGGAGGGGTGCTCGCTATAATAACGGATGGCTCCCGCGTCTGTGAGAGCGATGCGGGCTCCGGGAGGGAGGTTGGCTTTGATCCACTCTCCTGTACGGACCTCCAGGATGAGCACGGTGTGCGAGGCCTGTCCGTAATCCGCCAGAAAGCGCGGGAATTGCCAAGCAGATATTGCCAGAAACGGCAGCGCGAGGAGG
>DAOTVR010000048.1:0-15506 GCA_034436315.1 Anaerolineae bacterium | reverse complement strand
TCAATCCGCGCTGGGCGTCAGCCATAGAAGCCGCCGATGGGCAGCGGCTTTTGCAGGCTATCCTAGGGTACCTTGAGGAGCAAAAAGCGAAAAAGCTCCTGAACAACAACGGCATCCCGCGCATGGTGCGCGGGTACTTTTACGAGATGGCTTGCGTAATCGCTGAATGCGCACGCGTTCTCAAACTGGGAGCGCCGCTCTTTATGGTTAATGACAACGTGCGCTACGCGGGGGCCAGCATTTCAGTGGACTTGATTCTTTCTGCATTGGCCGAGAGGCTGGGCTTCTGGGTAGAGAGCATTCTCGTCTTGCCCAACGCAAAGGGCAATAGCAGTCAGCAGATGGGCAAACATGGGCGCGAGGAGTTGCGCAAGTGCATTTGCGTTTGGAGAAGCCGGCCTCCTGAAGGGTGTGCGTAGTTGGTAATCTTCTAGTTCGGCGGGCTGCACAAAAAATAACGAGGGGCGAATCAGACGACTCGCCCCTCGTGTGTGGCAATGGTCGTATGGGCTAGTCCTTGCTCAGGATCAGGTCGGCAAGCTGGGGCAGGATATCGGTCACGTCAAAGCTCCTCCAGCGCCCCTCCCGATCCCCCACGTTGAAGATAGCGAAGCCGAGGACATAAGGATCGCGACGTAACTGGTCATCGTACCAGGAGAGCTGCTCCACATAGGCATCCACCGCCTCGGCCGCGTTCCCCGACCAGCTTGCGGCGAAATCGCGCCAGCCACCCAAGCCGGGGCCTTCAACGCGCAACACTCCACCATCAATACCCGCCTCGGTGATCACGAGGGGTATGACCAAGTCCCTCACCCGAAGGTAATGGTCGTACCAGTAGCGATACCGCAAGGTGAGCGCGCCGTAATCTGCGTTGGCCTCCAGGCCGGGGATCCCTGCGCCCACTCCATCGCGCAACGTGGGAGCTGAATACTCGTGCAGGGCCAAGACGCCACCGTATTTCTTGGCTGCCTCTATAGCGGGCAAGAAGGCCTGAAACTCGTCCGCCTCAGGCGAGCCCACGGCAAAGTTGCCCACGGCCACCTTCAATCCCAGCTCGGCCATGGCCGCGGCGCGGGCGGCCTCAAAGGCGGCGAACCACTGCATTTGCTCAACGCTTTCTACCACCGGCTCGTTCCACCCTAGCCAGTAATCCACGGCCGGGTTGGCCAGATAGCGTGCGGCGTTTAGGGCGACGAACTCTTTAGCTCGTTGGACGGGATCGCCTCCGATGCTTTGATCCCCCTCTATAAAGCGCGCCAGGGTCACCGTCTTGGGCGAGGCTGCCTTGACCTCGGCCAACCAGCCCACATCTTCCACGGCGACGACGACGGCCGGCCGGGCCTTGGCGATGAACTCACTGAGGTTGGGCACGCTCTTATTGGTCACGTGAACGCCCAGCTTGCTGCGGCTAACAGGGGTCGCCTGCGTCAAAGGGGGCTGTGCTAGGTAGCTTTGCATGGCCTCGCTTAGAGGCACGTACCAGATCGTCGTCGCCCCGGGCGCACTGCAATCCATGAGCACGGTGTTCAGACCATCGGCCAGGCTGACCTCGATCTGATGGCAACCATCCGCCAACGGCCCATCGGGGAATTCAAAGACGACCGAAGCCACCTGCCCTGGCCCAAGGTGCTTGGGGAACCACTCATGATCGATTTCTTGAGGGGTCGCATCGCCCGGCACGTAGCGGTCAAGCACGCGCAAGGTGATCATTGGCCAAGGGGAGAAATTGCCTATCGTAAGGATGTAACGATACGGTGAACCAAGCCATGAGGTGGCCTGGACCATGAGGTTGTAGAGGGATTCGCTCGCCGGCACCCTTGTCGTAGCCAAAACTTCGGCGTTGATCACCCTAGGGTCATTCAAGTCCGCTCTGACGGCCATGGGCGTCGCTGCCAAAATCAGCAGGATGGCCAGAATAACGCCCAGCCGCCGACCCAACCTGGTCATAGGATTTCCTTCAATCACCTCTAGATGGTCCTAGCTAACGTGCTTATATTATAAGACGACGAAAAAACCCTGGAGTTACTTCCGATGCTTGACCCCATTATAAACCAATTCCCCACCGTTGGCAAGGGGTTTGCGTAAAAAAGGCATGAGCATTCAAGCACAGAACAAGCCATCAATCTGACTCTATTATAGCAGACAAAGGTATCGCCAGGGTTAATTTTATCTTACAATTGCGTTACAATCTCATGACAAGATGATCATCTCGCACCAACGAGCCGTTCTATGCTTTGACGTTGGGTTCAAGCTATGCTATAATAAAATTAAAGACGAGGAACAGGAGGAGTAGGCGCGCGCGAGCTGGCAGAGAAGAGAGGCCGGCGGGTGAAAGCCTCTCGCAGCAGACGCCGCTGAAGGTCGCCTGGGAGTTGATCGGCTGAAAGACGAGTAAGCCGATACGGTCGCGCCCGTTATAGCGTTTCAAGAGCGGCGAGCGAGGGCTCGCCGAACTGGGGTGGTACCGCGGAAGGGTGCTCCTTTCGTCTCCATGGGGCGAGAGGAGCTTTTATTTTGAGGCTCAAGTTGCGGATGAGCCGAGCACATCGTGAGGATATCTCTTCAAGGGAGCAGATCATGAGCAGTAAGTGTCCTTTACCTGCCGAAATGGCCAAGGTCTATAATGCCGCTGAGCTTGAGCGGCCCATCTATGCTTGGTGGGAGAAGCAGGGCTATTTCAAGCCCAAGATAGACCCCGCCCAAAAGCCCTTTGTCATCGCGATGCCCCCACCCAACGTGACCGGGGCTCTCACTTTAGGCCATGCCATCGTGGACTCTATCCAGGATGCCCTGATTCGCTGGCAGCGCATGACCGGGCGTCCCACGCTGTGGGTGCCGGGTACCGATCACGCGGGAATCGCCACCCAGAACGTGGTAGAGCGCGAGCTGGCCAAGGAGGGCCTCACCCGCCACGATCTGGGCCGCGAAAAGTTTCTGGAGCGCGTATGGGAGTGGAAGCGCATCTATCATCAGCGCATCAGCGAACAGCAGCGCCGCCTAGGGGTCTCTTGCGATTGGGATCGCGAGCGCTTTACCATGGACGAGGGCCTCTCGCGCGCCGTGCGTGAGGCCTTTGTGCGCCTCTATGAGCGCGGCTTGATCTATCGCGGTGAGTATCTGGTCAACTGGTGTCCCCGTTGCGCTACGGCCATCTCCGATCTAGAGGTGGAGCATGAAGAGGAGGATAGTTTCCTCTGGTACGTACGTTACTGGACGGAGGCCCGCGATCGCTTCATCACCGTGGCCACGACCCGTCCGGAGACGATCCTGGGTGATACTGCCGTGGCCGTGCACCCTCGCGACGAGCGTTACCGTGATATGGTGGGCCTCACCGTGATCCTGCCCGTGCTCAAGCGGCCCATTCCCATCATCGCCGACGAGGCCGTGGACCCCGCCTTTGGCACGGGAGCCGTCAAAGTCACCCCGGCCCACGATCCGGTGGATAACGAGATCGGCCTGCGGCACAACTTGCCGCTGATCAACGTCATGAACGACGACATGACCATGAACGAGGCCGCCGGCCCTTATCGGGGGTTAGATCGTTTTGAATGTCGCAAAAGGCTGGTCGCGGACCTTGAGGCGATGGGCGACCTCGTTAAAGTGGAACCCTATCGCCATGCAGTGGGTCACTGCGAGCGCTGCCACACCATCGTGGAGCCGCGCATCTCCAAACAGTGGTTCGTGCGTATGAAGCCTTTGGCCGAGCCGGCCATCGCCGTTGTGCGCGAGGGACACATCCGCATCATCCCCGAGCGCTTTACCAAGATCTACTTTGATTGGATGGAGAACATCCGCGATTGGTGCATCTCCCGCCAGCTATGGTGGGGACACCGCATCCCCGTGTGGTATTGCGACGCCTGCGGGGCGGAGAGCGTCAGCCGCATCGACCTGGTGCAATGCCCTCAGTGTGGCTCGGAGAACATCCGCCAAGATGAGGACGTGCTGGATACCTGGTTTTCCTCGGGGCTGTGGCCTTTCTCCACTCTCGGTTGGCCCGATGAGACGGAGGATTACAAATACTTTTATCCCACGACGGTGATGGAGACGGCCTACGATATCCTCTTCTTCTGGGTGGCACGGATGATCTTCCTGGGTCTGGAGATGACCGGCAAGATCCCCTTTGAGGTCGTTTACCTGCATGGGTTGATTCGCAACGAGGAAGGCAAAAAGATCAGCAAGTCCCTGCCCGATGCCTGGCGCTATGACCCACTCTATACCATTGAGCAGTATGGCCAGGATGCTTTGCGTTTCACTCTATTGACCAGCTCCACGCCGGGTAACGATTGTCGGTTATCACTGAGCCGTGTGGAGGCGAATCGTAACTTTGCCAACAAGATCTGGCAGGCGGCGCGCTATGTCCTCGGCAACCTGGGCACACAGCCCGAGCGCTTTATCCCTCCAGAGGGAGGTTTACACCCCAGTCCGGATATGGACGTGGCCGACCGTTGGATCCTGAGTCGCTATCACCGTTTGGTGGGTGAGGTGCAGCGCTTGCTCGAGGCCTATCAGTTGGGCGAGGCCGGCCGGCAGATCTATGAGTTCCTTTGGGGCGAGTACTGTGACTGGTATATTGAGATGACCAAAGTGCGCTTGAAAGGCGACCATACGCCTCGCGCGGATGAAGCCCGGAAGGTGCTCGTCTATGTGCTGGACGGCTGCCTACGCTTGCTGCATCCCTACATGCCCTTCGTCACCGAGGCTATCTGGCAGTACTTGCCCCATCAGGGCGAGGCGCTGATCATCGCTCGTTGGCCGCGAGCCGGGGCGCTGGATCCTGAGGCTGAGGAGAAGATGGCTGTCTTTATGGAGTTAGTGCGTGCAATCCGCAACGCCCGCGCCGAATATGAGGTGGAGCCTGGGCGGCGTATCGCGGCGATCATCGCCGCCGGTGATTACCTGCCCTTCCTGCGCGAGCAGGCCGCCGTCTTGGAATCCTTGGCGCACATTGATGGCGCACAGTTGGCCCTTGCGGCCCGCCTGGAGAACAAGCCCGATAAAGCCCTGGCCTTGGTGGGCGTGGGCTTTGAATGCTACCTGCCCCTCGCTGCATTGGTGGACTTGGATAAAGAGCGCGCGCGCTTGAGCGCGGAGTTGGAACGGCTCACCCGCGAGATCGCTCGTAGCGAAAGTCTACTGGCTAACCCCGGTTTTACCTCTAAGGCCCCCGAGGCCGTGGTGCAGAAGGAGCGCGACAAGGTGGCCGATTACCGCGAGCGCCAAACTAGAATCCAAGAGCGTTTGGCGCGTTTGAGCTGAGGGCACATGAGGCCCGATAGGTCGTATCTAGACCAGTCGGGCCTTCTGATTATCAGCTTGGGATTTGCTACCCGAACCGGTTCGCCTTACAATATCAAAGGAAAAATGGCCGAGGAGGTTTCACATGGGCTCAAAGATGGGGTTTTTGATGGGCTTTCTGACGGGGATCATCATCGGTTGGGTGCTGGGGCTTTTCTCTGCACCACAATCGGGTAAGGAGACCCTGGAGACCATCGGCGAAAAGGCCATTGAACTTCGCGAGAAGGCCGAAGAGGCCGCCGGCCGGGTGAAGAACGAGGTCCTCGGCCCGTTGGAGAGCACCGCCAACCTGGACGCCGATTACACGCGTTAAGCACCTTTACGTCCCCGTCCGGAGGCCATTGGGCGAGACGGGAACTAGTTCCTCCGGAGGGTTTCCATCTCTATTTATTTGTTCTCATGGCCCTCGCGCCGCAGGTGTTCTATGACGCTGAGCAAGATGCCATCTAGGTCCACCTGTGGCGTCCAGCCGATCAGGCGGTTGATCTTGGTGATATCCGGCACACGCCGGCGCATATCCTCAAAGCCTGCCTCATAAGCCTGGTCGTAGGGGATGTAGACGATCGGTGAGGAACTGCCTGTGAGTTCAACCGTGCGCCGGGCGAGGGCCTCAATGGTCACCTCTTGGGTACTGCCGATATTAAAGACCTCTCCCACGGCCGCGGGCTCGTTTGCCAAGCCGATCACCGCTCTGACGACGTCGCTCACGTGAGTGAAACAGCGCGATTGCTGCCCGTCTCCATAAACGGTGATCGGCTCCTGCCTCAGAGCTTGCTGGACAAAACGCGGCACCACCATCCCGTAACGCCCCGTCTGGCGGGGGCCAACGGTATTAAAGAAGCGCATGATCACCACGGGCAAGGAAAAGTGCTTGGCATAAGCTAGGGCGAGGAACTCGTCCATCATCTTGGAGCAGGCGTAACTCCAGCGGCTGCGCGTAGTCGGTCCCAAGACCCCATCGCCATCCTCGCAGAAGGGCACGGCCTCGCTTTTGCCGTATACTTCCGAGCTAGAGGCTAACATGACCTTCTTGCGGTAGCGCGCCCCAATGCGCAAGACGACCTCACAGCCCTTGATGTTGGTCTCAATGACTCGCACCAAATCCTTGACGATCAGCTCCACGCCCACCGCCGCTGCCAGATGGTAGATGATGTCGCACTCGCTGACCAGGCGATCCATGACCGTCTCGTTGAGGATGGTCTCAATGGCGAACTGGAATCCTGGCCGCCCGACGAGGTGGGCGATGTTCTCAAAGCGCCCCGTGGAAAGATCATCCACGACGGTGACTGCGTCGCCACGGGCGAGCAGGGCTTCGGCCAGATGGCTGCCGATGAAACCACATCCTCCAGTGATGAGGGCTTTCATCCTGCGACCTCCCCAGAGAGGTGGCGAATTCTCGCTCAGCTTTTATGCTTGCTGTGTATCCTGACGCATCTCGGTCAGGAGCTGGACGATCTCTTCCTTGGCCTGAGTCATCTCCTGGTCGGAGGCCAGCGCGAACTCGCTGGCAAGGATCTCCATCCCCCTATCCAGGAGTTGATGATCCGCCGCGCTCAGCGGACGCTGAGCATGGGCCAAGTACAGGTGGCGCACTACAGCGGCAACTCGTTCAAAGGAACCCGATTTGAGCCTCTCGTCTAATGCCGCCCGCCGCGCAAAGTGATCTTGGGTATTGGGGATCTCGCCGGCCAATTCACAACAGCCCCTGAGTGCAGCGCGTAGGTTCGCCGGGAGGCCAATGAGGCGCAACCCCAGGGCCTCTGCGCGGTGGACGGGCACCATGAGCTGCATAGATGGCAGGGCGATGATGTAATAGCTGAGGCTGGCTTGGCCGATGCTCTTCTCTTCAATGCCCACTACGATGCCCGCCCCGTAGTTGGGATGCACTACCTTGCTACCGATCGGATACGCGAACGCTGCTTCCATCTCGCCTTCTTTCTACGCTATGCCGGGCCGTTGCACGAAATATCCAAATGCGATGGCCTGGCCAAGCTCTCAGGAGCGGGTTTATATTGATGTTCATTATATCACAGCCGGCCCCTTATCTCCAAGCTAATAAAGTGCGGACTTGCCGATGATAGTCACCCTAAGCGAGTGGTGGTAACCTGAGTCGATTTTGAAGTTCATCTGCTCGGTCATACAATATGTTTTACCATGCATGAACTGGCCGTCACCGAGAATATCCTCAAGATCGTTCAGCGCCATGCCGAGCAGGCTCAGGCCAAGCGGGTGCTGAGCATTCGCCTGGTCATCGGCGAGCTCTCTAGCATTGTGGATGACTGTGTGCAATTTTACTTTGATTATCTGAGCCAAAATACGATCGCCGCCGGGGCCAAGCTGCTCTTTGAGCGCCCTCGCGTGGAGCTCCGTTGCGAGGCCTGTGGGCATACCTGGCAGCCCGCCGATGCGGATTGGACCTGTCCCCAATGCCACGAGCTTAAGGCGCGGGTGGTGAAAGGGCGAGAGTTCTACGTGGAAAGCATTGAGGTGGAGTAAAGCCTGATGAGCCAGATCCCTGTTGTTGAACGTATCTTGGGAGCTAACGAAGACTTGGCCGCCCAAAATCGCCGGCTGCTTGAGGCCCACGGTGTGCACGGCATCAACATCATGGCCGCGCCGGGCGGGGGCAAGACCACGTTGATCTTACGCACCATCCAAGCTCTTCAAGGCCGGAGAAAGATCGCTGTCATTGAAGGTGACATCGCCTCCACCATAGACGCCGACAAGGTACGCGCGGTCGGTGTGCCGGCGGTGCAGATCAACACCGGTGGCAACTGCCATTTGGACGCAGTCCAGGTGCAAAAGGCCCTGGCAGAGCTGCCCCTGGAGGATGTTGATCTGCTATTCATTGAAAATGTGGGCAACCTGATCTGCCCTGTGGCCTTTGACCTCGGCGAGCACACCCGCGTGGCCTTGACCAGCATCCCCGAAGGGGATGACAAGCCACACAAATATCCGGGGATTTTCGCCGCAGTGGATGCCTTGGTCATCACCAAAACGGACCTTTTGCCTTGGGTGCCCTTCAACCTCGCCGAGTTCCGCCGCCTGGTGCGCGGGCTCAATCCGGACATTCGCCTCTTTGAAGTTTCCTGCGTCAGCGGTGCGGGGCTAGATGAGTGGGTGCAATGGCTCATGGAGCTAACGGTGCGAAAATGAGCGCTCATCGGTGCGCACGGCGGATCATGGTGCGTGGCGTGGTACAGGGGGTGGGTTTCCGTCCCTTTGTCTATCGCCTGGCGCAGCAGCATCGGCTCGTCGGCTGGGTACGCAACACCTCCTGGGGAGTGGAGATAGAGGTTGAGGGCGAGACGGGGGCTCTGGAAGGGTTCACCCGGGCCTTGCGTGCGGAGGCCCCGCCCCTCTCGCGCATTGAATCGCTCATTTGGGAAGAGATCTCTCCCAATGGCCATGATCGCTTTGAGATCCTGGAGAGCGAACCCCAAGTGGGAGCTTACCAGCTCATCTCGCCGGATATCGCCACCTGCGCCGATTGCCTGCGCGAGATCCAGGCCCCCCACGACCGGCGATATCGCTATCCCTTTACCAATTGCACGAATTGCGGCCCGCGCTTCACGATCATCCGAGATGTTCCCTATGATCGCCCGCTTACGACCATGCGCGCCTTTCGCATGTGCCCCGATTGCCAGCGCGAGTACGATGATCCCCGTGATCGGCGCTTTCACGCTCAGCCCAACGCTTGTCCGGCCTGTGGACCACACCTGACTCTGCTGGACGCCGCCGGGCGGGTCGTTGCCGAGAGGGACGATGCCCTGGCGCAAGCCGTGGAATGCCTGCGGGCGGGATATATCGTGGCCGTCAAGGGGCTGGGGGGATACCAGCTTGCTTGCGATGCCACCAACGGGCCAGCGGTGGTTCGCCTGCGCCAGCGCAAGATGCGCCCCCACAAGCCGTTTGCGGTGATGGTGAAAGATATCGCCACAGCTGAAGAGCATGCCCTCTTGAACGAGGCCGAACGCGCTTTGCTGAGCTCGGCAGCGGCGCCTATCGTCCTGCTCCCCTGGCGCGAGGGATCCACCATCGTCTCGGAGGTGGCCCCTAAGCAGCGCTACGTGGGGCTTATGTTGCCTTATACTCCTTTGCATCACCTGCTTCTCGGCGACGTGGGCCGGCCGCTGGTCATGACCAGTGGCAACCTCAGCGAGGAGCCGATCGCCCGCGATAACGACGAAGCTCTGCAACGGCTAAAGGGCATCGCCGACTTCTTTCTCGCCCATAATCGTGATATCTACTCGCGCTATGACGACTCGGTCTGGTTCGTACCCCTGGGTGATCGCGCCCAGCCCATTCGGCGGGCGCGGGGTTACGCGCCCTTCCCCATTCGCTTGGGTTTTGAGTCTCGGCCCACCCTGGCCTGTGGGGCCGAGCTCAAGAACACCTTTTGTCTGACGCGCGAGCGCTACGCCTTCCTCAGTCAACACATCGGCGACCTGCAGAACTTGGAGACGTTGGAGCATTACGAGCAGACCATCGCCCTGTTTCGGCAGCTATTTCACGTGGAGCCTGAGGTCGTGGCCGCGGATATGCACCCTGACTATCTGGCCAGCCGCTATGCCTTGGCCCAGCAGGGCCTGAGGCGGGTTTGGGTGCAACATCACCATGCCCATTTGGCCGCCTGCCTGGCCGATTGTGGCGAGGAGGGACCGGCGATCGGGGCCATCTTGGATGGCACAGGCTATGGCCTGGACGGGCATATTTGGGGAGGAGAGTTCCTTCTGGGAGATGCGCGGGGCTTCCAGCGCGCTGGGCACCTCCAATATCTGCCCTTGCCCGGCGGCGAGGGGGCGATTCATAAGCCCTATCGCTTGGCGCTGGCTTATTTGCACGTCCTGCTTGGAGAGCCCCCTTTACCTCCCGCGCTTTGCAGCCTCCCTGAGGAGGAACATCGTGCCCTGATCACGATGGTGGAACGCCGTTTGAACACTCCCCTGACTTCCTCTGCCGGGCGTTTATTTGATGCCGTCTCCGCCCTGTTAGGGGTGTGTCAGGAGACGAGCTATGAGGCCCAGGCGGCCATTGAGCTGGAGATGGAGGCGACCCCTCTCTTAAGTGATGAGGCGGAAGCAAGTGCAGCGGCTCTGGAGCCCTATCCCTATGAAGTGGCCCACCTGCCGAACGTTCAGGAATGGGGACGGGTGCGGCCGTTCGTCCGGGAGACGCTAGAACTGCGCCTGAAGCCGCTTCTGGCCGCGATCCTCGGCGAGATCGCGGCCGGCGTGGCTATACGGAAGATCGCTTGGCGCTTTCACCTCACTGTGGTGCAGATGATCGTCGATGTGTGTGAGCATCTGCGCTTGCAGAGCGGCCTGGAACTCGTGGCTCTGAGCGGGGGCTGCTTCCAAAACCGCTTGCTCCTCTCCTTGGTTGTGCCCCGGCTGGAGGAACGTGGTTTCCGCGTCTTGATCCATCGCCAGGTGCCTTGTAATGATGGTGGCATCGCCCTGGGACAGGCTGTTATCGCCCATTACGCCTTAAACGGAGGTTAGCTCATGTGTTTGGCAGTGCCCTTGCGCATCGTTCGGATTGAAGGCACCATGGCCGAGGTGGAGCTTGGCGGGGTGCTCCGTCAGGTGAGCCTTGTGCTCACCCCCGAGGCCCAAGTGGGCGACTATGTGCTCGTCCATACCGGCTTTGCCATCAGCCGACTGGATGAACAGGAAGCTCAGGAAACCCTGGCCCTCTTCGCCGAGCTTGAGGAGGCAGCGCGGGAGCAGGACGAGCAGCGCGCAGAGGAGGCCGACCCGGCGAGTTGCCGATGAAGTATACCGACGAATTTCGCGATCCCGTTGCCGCGCAGCGCCTTATCCAAGAAATTCGCGTCCGGGCGACGCGGCCGATACGCATTATGGAGTTTTGTGGCGGGCATACACATGCCATCATGCGCTACGGCATTCGCCAGGCCTTGGCTCCCAACGTGCGCATGGCTTCAGGGCCGGGTTGTCCCGTCTGTGTCACCTCCGATGGCGACATAGACTACTGCATTGCTCTAGCTCGGTTGCCGGGGGTCACTGTGGCCACCTTCGGCGATATGGCCCGCGTGCCCGGGAGCCGCTCTAGCCTGCAGGAGGCCCGCGCGGCCGGCGCAGAGGTGCGTATCGTTTACTCGGCGCTGGATGCCCTGGAGCTGGCCCGCCGAGAGCCACAACGCGCTGTGGTGATGCTGGGCATCGGCTTTGAAACCACCGCGCCCACCGTGGCCGCCTCTATCCTGCGTGCCCGCGAGCTAGGGCTCAAGAATTATTATGTCTATTCCATGCACAAGCTCACCCCGCCGGCCATGCGCAGCATCCTGGACGCAGGCGAGGTGCACCTGGACGCCATCTTGGGCCCCGGACATGTGACGGCGATCATCGGCTGGCGTGCCTGGGGCTTTTTGCCCGCCGAATACGGTATCCCCTGTGCCGTCTCCGGCTTTGAGCCACTGGATATCCTACAGGCCGTGCGTTCGTTGGTGGCGCTCCAAGGCAGCGCACCCCAGGTCGTGAATGCCTACTCGCGCGGTGTGACGGCCGAGGGCAATCGCGTGGCCCAGGGGTTGATGGCCGAAGTCTTTGAGGTTTCTTCAGCCAACTGGCGCGGCCTGGGCGAGCTCCCCGCAAGCGGCCTCAAGTTGCGCCCGGCCTATGCCGCTTATGACGCGCAGTTGGTCTTTGACCTCCCTCGGCCCGAAAGCCCCGAGCCGGCAAGCCAGCGCGGCTGTCGTTGCGGCGAGGTGTTGCGCGGCGTGGTTGAGCCACCCGAGTGCCGCTTGTTCGGTAAGGCGTGCACGCCGGCGCGACCTATCGGCCCGTGTATGGTCTCGGCCGAGGGCGCTTGTGCCGCCTATTACCAATATGGGGGTTCCCTCGTCTAATGAGCGAACAAGTCGTCCTTCTGGCCCACGGAAGTGGTGGCTTGCTCTCGCACGAGCTGGTCAGTAGCCTGTTTCTCAAGTATCTAGGCAACCCCATCCTGAACGCCTTGGAGGATGCTTCCAACCTCCCCCTGGGCGATGCTTCAGAGCTCCTCGGCGGACAGCTCGTCTTTACCACCGATTCGTATGTGGTCAAGCCCCTCTTCTTCCCTGGCGGAGATATCGGCAAGCTGGCCGTCTGTGGCACGGTTAATGACCTGGCCATGCGCGGCGCCGTGCCCCTTTATCTCAGTGCGGGGTTCATCTTGGAGGAGGGCTTACCCTTGCGAGATCTGGAGCGCGTGCTGGCTTCTATGGCTACCACTGCCGAGGCTGCAGGGGTGCACATCGTGGCCGGAGATACCAAAGTGGTGGAGCGCGGCAGCGTGGATAAGCTATTTATTAATACCGCCGGCTTAGGGCTGGTGCCCCCTGGGGTGCGCATCTCGGCTGCGGCGGCGCGTCCGGGGGACCTCATCCTTCTGAGCGGGGCCATCGGCGATCACGGCCTGGCCATCATGACCCAGCGAGAGGGCTTGCGCTTCCAAACCCCACTCCAGAGCGACTGCGCCCCCCTGAACTCCCTGGTGAGCGCTATGCTCGCCGCCTCAAGGCGGATCCATACGCTGCGCGATCCCACCCGCGGTGGCCTGGCCAGCGCGCTGAACGAGATCGCCACCCAATCCGCCGTAGGTATGGAGATTGAAGAACAGGCCGTGCCCATCCATGAGCCGGTGCGCGCGGCCGGGGACCTTTTAGGCCTAGATCCCTTCTACGTGGCTAACGAGGGTAAATTGATCGCCATCGTTGAGCGGGAGGATGCTCAGGCTGTCTTGGAGGCCATGCGCGCTCACCCTTATGGCCAAGAGGCAGCCATCATCGGCCAGGTGACGGCGGAACATCCCGGGCGAGTCGTCCTACGCACCATCCTGGGGACGCGTCGTCTTATGGATATGCTGGCCGGCGAACAATTGCCACGGATTTGCTAAGCCCTTTGCGATTCTACCCGAGCCAACGCGGCTCGCTGCCTCGCCGACAATTTCGTTCGCCTTAAGCAAGAGTCAGCTGTTCGCTGCTCCTACGGCGTGCGTCCGCGTAACAAACAAAACGGTTGGTGGAATTCGTGCCCCCACTCCCTCTGCACCATGACCCTGTTCTCGGCAAAGGAGGGCTTTAGCTCCAGCGGGTTCTCTACATCCGCGCAGACGATGAGGTCCTGACGACCATCCGCGAGGCGCACCTCCAGGGCTACGTTGGCCTCGGGATAGACCTCTCCCGCCGGGGTTTCTAGGGTCAAACGGCGGATGCCGGTGATCTGCGGGATGCGCTCGTAGGGGTGGATAACCCCCACGAACGTGGAAGCCAGTGGCGGCTGTCCTCTGCGACGCACCATGACGCGGGGAATCCAGGCCTCTCGGTTTCCCTCAAAGCTCCCCACAGAGACCCAGCCCTCGCAGGTATAGGCCTGCGCCCCGTGGGTCCAATCGGTATAGCACAAATGGATGTTGGCGCCTGGTGGGAGGTAGCCATGGCGATCCTCAATCTCCCAATCCACGCTCCAGCCGGGTTGGGGAGCGGGATCCACGGCGAAAGCGCGCATCTGCGTGCCGTGTCCATAGTCCTCCGCCGGCCGAAGGGCCAGCCCTTGGGTGTTGATCCGCCCAAAGTGGCTGTGGAGGAACTTGGCGTGATCTCCGCCGCCGACGACGCGAAAGATGTCCAGGACGTAAAAGTCGCGCGGCGAGATATCAATCAAGGCCACGGTGCGCTCAAATTGTAGCCCACCGACCAGCTCGGGCCCCGAGACGCAGAGGACTTGAAACCCTTCTCCTTGAAGCCAGAGAGTGGTCTTTCCTGCGCCGGGTTGCTGGTTCACGCCATCCACCACGACGGTGTTATGCGCTGCGCTCATCATGTACCATAGTGCCCGAGGAGATTCCCAGCCGCCATATTGCACCGGCGGATAGCCGAAATCGGGGAGCAAGTCCAGCCCCAGGGCGTAAAGCCCCAGGTTCATGCCGTCAGCGTGACTGTGCCTGCCTCCTGTATCATAGTCCAGCCAGAGGGCACGCTCGGCCTCCCCCTGGCCGGAGCGCAGGATGGCCAAGTGCCATTCCCGCTTGTTCACGCTGCCCAACTTGGGGGTCACGCCCTCGCGGGCAATGACCTCGGCCACTCCTCGCTGCACGGCAAGGGGTTCCTCGGCGAAAAGGTCATGGGGTAAGCCTTCCACCCGGTTGCCGTTGGCCCGATATAAAGCCTGAACATAGCCCGCATCGCCGGTGAGCCGGTAGAGATCCCAAAGGAAGGTATAGGCCGAAGGCTCCACACCGGGGTTTAGATTGAACTGCACCCCCACATACTGTTCGTTTCGCTCGGCAAAGGCGCCGGAATCACCACAAGAGGGATAGTATTTGCCCAAGCACCAGGTATCCAGGTGAAAGCGATAGGTTTGGGCCAGCCGAGGATGCCGCCGCAGGAGGTCGGCGAGGAACGAGGGTTCTATCCGATTACAGAGGGCCAGGAACTGCGCTAACCCCTGAATGACGTAAGCGGAATACCCTGCCAGCCCCTTCTCCCCGGTGACGCCGTCCACGGCGGTCACCTGAGCCAACACCTCATCCAGATGGGCCAGGACCTCAGCGCGGTTGGAGGGCCAATCCAGGATCATCTGGATGACCATCACGGCGATCTCGGTGCGGGGGTAGTTGGAGTGGATCTTCTCCCTGTTCATCAAAGCATCGCGCAAGATGCGCTCCTCAATGTTGCATTGGATGTCGGCAAAAGTCGCCTTGGGGTTATCCAGCTTGGACTCCTGTGCCTTCCGCGCCAAAAAAGAGACCAGGCGCTCGTCCTCCCCCAGGGCCTCAAAGACCTGGTCATAGGCCAGGGCCAGCTCGCGGGTCTCCTCGCAGGCATCATGCCAGGTGGAGACGTAGCCCGAACGCCCTCGTCCCTCATAGACCAAGCCCTGTGTGCCGAAATCAAAGGTGGGATACAGGTCGGCCACACGATCCAGAAGCACCCCGGCGCGATGGGCGTAATCCCTCTCGCCGGTGACCACGTAGGCCGCGGCCAGGCTCTTGATTCCACCTAAGACGAGCTGCTTCCACTGGCCGTAGATGAGGTAGGCGCCGATGAAGCGCCAACGCTTGTCGCCCTCCACATAGCCCTCACCGTCATCCACGCCGAAACGATGGAGTGGGTCCTCAGGAGAGGGATGCTCCAGGTTGTAAAGGAGCGCGCGGTCGGCGCGGGCCGGGTCAAAGACGCCGTGTTCATCCAGGCCGGAGCGATAGAA